>NZ_JBFRFJ010000004.1:0-402020 GCF_052114765.1 Terriglobus sp. 2YAB30_2 | reverse complement strand
CTGTGATGTTTCAAGAGGTTGTTGTCCATCCGTTTGTATCTGGAGATTCTGTTTGTGACGAGCAAATAGAAGTTTCCGGAGGAACGGATGGACTATCACTATCATGCCCGATTGACGGTGCATGGTCGAAGAGCGATGTGTGTAGCCGTGGTGGAGGGAGGGCTGAGCGTGTGCGAGGCGGCAGCCGAGTACAAGGTCAGCCGACAGACCGTATCGAAGTGGGTYCTCCGGTATCGGTCGGAGGGGCTGGGAGGGCTGCAGGACCGTAGATCGCGTCCTCATCGTAGCCCGCGGCGCATCCCGGAGGAAGTTCGGGAACGTGTGATCGAGCTGCGCCGTGGGCGGCGTGCTGGCTGGCTGATCGCCCGGCAGATGGGGCTAAGTACAGCAACCGTAAGCCGTATGCTGCGGAGTGCACGGCTGAGCCGGTGGCGCGATCTGGAGCCGTCCCCACCGGTGGTTCGCTATGAGCACGAGCGCCCAGGCGACCTGCTGCACCTGGACATCAAAGGGATGACCCGCTTCGGAGAGGTGGTGGTACGTGGCGACGGGCGCTTGCGCGGCAAAAAGCAACACCCTGGCGTGCTGGCGCTGCATGTGGCTGTCGACGATCATTCCCGGGTCGCCTTTACCCGCGTACTGGCAGACCAGAAGGCGGAAACCACCATCTCTTTCCTACTGGGAAAACTCAGAACAAAGAGACACCCAACTCGCCCCTTGGACAGACTTCTACAACCAACAAAGACCTCATGCTAGCCTCAACCTACGCCCGCCCATCAGCAGGCTCCAGATGTCAACAACCTCTTGACCTCCTACAGGCACCCAGTGAATGGGCGGCGAATATTCCAACTAGCAACCAGGAACTAGCAACCAGCAACTGCCTTACAGCGCGCTCGCCTTACACAGCTTCACCGTGTCATCACGATGCAGCTTCAACTCGCCTGCGGCCAGCACTTCATTCAGCTGCTCAAGACTCGTTGCACTCGCAATGGGAGCAGTAACAGTACGGCGGCTCAACAACCACGCCAGCGCTACCGTTGCCTGCTTGGCTCCTGTTGATGCGGATACCTCCGCAAGCGCCTTCAGAATGCGCTCTCCACGTTCGTCGAAGTACTTGGTCACATAACCTGCGCGTGCTGCGCCTTCCGCGTCTGCCTTTGACTTGTACTTCCCGGTAAGAAATCCGGCAGCGAGCGAGAAGTAAGGAATGACACCGATGTTGTGCTTGTCCACCACCGGCTCTACGCCCTCTTCGTACTCCTGGCGCACAACCAGGTTGTAGTGCGGCTGGATCGACTCGTATCTCGGAAAGCCGTTGTGTTTGGCGATATCCAGAGCGACGGCAAGACGCTTGCCGCTGTAGTTCGAGGCGCCGATCGCACGCACCTTCCCGGCCTGCACCAGCGATGCGAAGGCCCCAAGCGTCTCCTCCAGAGGCGTCTCTACATCATCCGTGTGCGCCTGGTAGAGATCGATGTAATCCGTCTGCAGCCGCTGCAGAGAGCCCTCTACGGCCTTCACGATGTGTGCCTTGCGCAGACCCTTTCCTTCGGCGACCTCCATGCCGACCTTGGTGGCGAGCACGACCTTGTCGCGTGTGCCGCTGCGGGCGAACCAGTTGCCGAGGATCGTCTCGCTCTCGCCTCCCTTGTTGCCCGGGAACCAGCGCGAATAGACATCAGCCGTGTCGATGAAGTTGAAACCGCGATCGACAAATGCATCCAGGATGGTGAAGGACTTCTGTTCATCGATTGTCCAACCGAACACATTGCCACCCAGACAGATCGGTGAAACCATCAGGCCCGAACGGCCAAGCTGCTTCTTCTCCATCCCAACGTTCTCCTCAGTTCATCCACTTTCTGTCGCGAGGATCGCGGCGCTCGTCATCAGGCGCGATGTAACGGCCCTCTTCATCGAACTTCACCACGCGGTTCTGCTTGCGCATGTAGACCTCAAACTTACGTGCGGCCCGGCGGCGCTTCCAGCGATAGTAGCCATTGCGCAAGCCGAAATACCCCTCGCTGGCGCCATAGACCAACCCACGCGTCGGCGCGAACTTGAAGTAGAGCCAACCGCACAAGGCTCCGCAGAGCTCGGCCAAAGCACCAAGACGATCGCCACCCTGAATCACCGTTGCCAGTTGCAACAGGATAAAGATGGAGACCGCATACTTCGCCTTCATCCGGATGACGAAGAAGACATACATCTCGCTGTCGCCCATCAACGAGGCAAACGCTGTCATCAGCCCCATGACCGCAGGCCATGGACCGGCGGCGACAAGATCCGGGCGCAACCCGAAGACATGCGTGTAGCAGATCGCCGAAGCCAGCAGCCCCGCTCCAACGGCAGTGAATAGATAGAGCTCGACCAGACGCCGGCTGCCGAAGGTTCCCTCCATCCACACCCCGAGGAACCACAGCGAGAGTAGGGCGAAGATCATCCCCAGAAGACCAATCGGGTAGAAGATGAAGGTCAGCAGTTGCCAGACGTGGCCGTGGAAGACGCTCTGCGGCACCAGCACTACATATCCGGTCAGCAGGTGCGCGATATCCCGGGCTGCCCATTCCAGCACAAGGAAACCGAAGAAGGACGCCAGGTGGATGAGGATGAGCTTGCGGGTCGCGCCGGAAAAGTGTGGAAGGTTCAGCGTGATGGGTCCGGTGCTGCGCATGCACTCCATTTCATCACAGCGGCCTAGCCCCCGTCCCGGCCTTCCCGAGGACTCTTCTGCCGGCCGGCCGCCCGGAACGATTCACCGCATCTTCCGGCTTTACCGGGTGTTTATACTCAGTGATATGCGTCGCCCGTCCCTAATTCGCCTTGTCCTCGCCGCCGGCCTCACTGCCGCGGCTGCTCTGCCGATTGCAACGCCGACCGCTGCCGTGGCACAGCAGAAGCAGCGCACTGTGGAAGGCAAGGTCATCGACGGCTCTGACGGCGCCCTGAAGGGGGCCGTGGTCTATCTGAAGGACACCCGCACCCAGTCCGTAAAGAGCTTTATCACCAGTGAAGACGGGGCGTACCGCTTCGGCCAGCTCTCCCAAAACACCGATTACGAGCTGTGGGCCGTGCACGAGGGCAAGAAGAGCAACACCAAGACGGTCAGCTCCTTCGACAGCAAGAATGCCTTCCAAATCAACCTGAAGGTCAACTAGGCAAATCCCCTTTTTAGTTGTCATCCCGAAGGGATCTGCTTTTCAGGTATGCCCGAGTTAGAAATCGCGGTTGAAAAGCAGATTTCCCGCTCCGCTTTGCCCAGACAGCAGAGCTGTCCGGGGACCCCATCGCGACGAAATGACAAACAAAGATTGATAGCCATAGAAAAAGCCCCGCTTTGCGGGGCTTTTGTCATGTTGGCAACAAATCGTCTACCTATGCCCTAATCCACTCTGGCGAAGGGACTTGATGAAAATTCCACCCACTACCGAACGGGCCTGGAAGCCCTCCTGCTTGCCGGTCTTCGTGTCGTACCAGTCGGTCAGCGGGACACGTGTCGGTGTCTCGTCCAGCCACTTCCCCAGTGGATCGACCAGCGTGTGGAAGGTCACATCATCATCGGCCAGCGTGGCGGTCCACAGCTCCCAGTCCAGCTTGGTGTAGTCTCTGCGGCTGTCGAGCGGAAGGCCGTACTGATTCAACTTCGTCTTGTAAAACGCCAGCTCGGTGTTCTTCACCGACGCCGGGAAGAGCTTCAGCCCCAGCAGGTCGTCCCACACCAGGTTGTACTTCTGGCTCCACGTATTGGCCGCATCAAAGGCCAGCTTGTAGTGGTCTCCTTCGCGGGCAAGGTCGCTCCATTTCTTCGCCATCTCCGCCGCCAGGCCGGCATACTCCTTTGCAAGCCTGTCGTCGCCCACGCCTTTGGCCATCTCCGCGAACGCTCCCAGAGCATCAATCGCCTTGATGGACAGGTTGGCGTTGTGCGCCAGATGGCCGGCAAAGTCATCGGTCGAGAGTTGATTCTCCGGGTCCAGACCTTTGTCCTTCAGATACGCCGCCCACTTCACCAGCAGCGGCCAGTACTGTTTAGCAAAGTGCCAGTCACCCTGGGCGCGCCCCATGGCCGCAATCATCAGCAGCATGTTGCCGCTCTCTTCCACCGGCATCTGGTCGTCCTCGGTGCGCTCTCCGCCGCCATAGACCTGTCCATTGGCAAGCGGATACGTTCCCAGGTCATGCGGCGCGAAGGGGAACTTCCACCGCGACAACGCCGCATACTCCATCACCGGCTTGAGTTGAGCCTCCAGCAACGCCGGATTGAAGTACAGAAAGAACGGCGAGGACGGATACAGCACATCCACTGTCGCGATGCAGCCGTTGGAGAAGTTCTCCTTGGGGAACTGCAGCGGCGAACCATCCAGATCGGCTGCCAGCCCATTGGCCGCCAAGGTCTGGCGGAAGGCCAGTGTAGCCAGGCGCGCATACACCGGGCCGCCATCCTTCAGCAGTTTCGCTGTCAGTTTCTCGTCGAAGTCCTTTGAGCGCTTGGCCACTGCGGCATACTCCTGCATCGCCTGGGTCAGCATTGCCTGCGGCGTCTTCCCGTCGCGTGCCCAATAGGGCTTGAGGCGGCGGTTTAGATACTCGATCGCCAACGGCTGCGTAAAGGCGAGGCCGACGTGACGCTCCACCGTCTGCGATGCGGGAACCTGCAGCTTCATCTCCACCGCAAGCTGGGGAGAACGGTCGGCGGCGCGCGGCTGGTCCAGATCATCGTCCTGCGGCAGGTTTCCTGACTTCAGGAACACCGCTGCGCTGTCGGCACCGATCGAGGTTATCGCCTGCGTCTCCGCAGGAACCGCAAGATGGAAGTATCCCCAGTCGGCGCGCAGATTATCGCCCGCACGCGCCAGGGCTCTCTGCTCCACGGAGCCAGCACTCAACACATCCATCCCGCCCACTCGGGCGCGATGCCACGTCACTTGCTGGTCCGGTGAATCCACTGCAATACGCGTATCGACACCCAGATAAAGCTCGACTGCGTGCGGCTTGCTGTCGGTGGCAGAAATCTGCCAGGTCAGATAGGTGACCGGCCGTGCCAGCAGCTCCAGATCATTTGGCAGGCTCGGAGAAAGAAAGATCGCCTGCAGCCGAACTCCGCCACCCTCAAAGGTGTACTCCGTCTGCGTCGGTGTCACGTGCAGAGCCTTCTGCTCCATCGCCGCAACCGATCCCGGGCTCCGCCCCATCCAGCGATACGCGTTACCGTCGACGCGAAGATAGCCGCGCATCGGCATCTCCGTTCCGGTCCAATGCCTGGTGTTCTGGTCAGTGAGATGATCTGCCATCGACCAGACGCTGAAGTAAGGATCAAACGCAATGAGAGGAGTTGCCGGGTTCCGTTCATTCTGGGCGAACGCCGCCGCAGACAGGGGGAGCAGGGCGGCCAGTGCCGCCACAAACGTCTTTATGGCCATGCCCAGCAGGGTACAGGAGCGCTCGCCGAAATGACCACTAGAGCATTTCTCCTGTTGCTGGGTAGCCCGGAAGGGGAGTGCAGCGGCGTTTTCATTGCGGAAAACGCCCATAGATACGGAATCCCTACACTACACCTACAGGAGAAATGCTCTAGCCGACAGAGCCGTACGGCACGCTCACACGAAATTTTTCATGCGAGAGAAACAAAAAGAAAATTCATTCTTCCGCATCTATCTACGGATGATCCTGCGCCCTCCTCCACGCGCGGTCGCCTGGAGCTTGCTCGCTTTCGTAGCGTTTGTCGTCGTCTTCTGGCTGGGACGCCAAAGCCGTGCATACATTCTGCACGCTGACTCCGCGGCTCCTGCGGGCACACTGCCTGCAATGGATGCTCACGAACCTACACGCCTCTACGCGCATAACCTGATCCTTCGCAAAGGCCCGCACTTCCGCGTCTACGTCCGCTGGATCCGTGGGCAGTTGCGCTCTACCCGTACAGGCCAGAATCCTTCCTTCGACCTGCCGGAGTCATTCCTGCTAGAGATTGAAAAAGGCTTCATCCATGTCAAACTGGCCGATATCGCGGACTACATCAACTCCGGAGAGTCGGGAAAACCGCCGCTGACCGGCGTCTCCATTGAAAACAAGGACGGGCAGATTCAACTTCATGGAACGCTGCACAAACTGATGCCACTGCCAGTGCAGCTCCAAGGGGCCCTGTCTCCTCTCCCGGATGGACGCCTGAAGTTCCATCTGAACAAGATCAGTGTCCTCAAGATTCCGATGAAGGGCCTGCTCAGTGTCTTTCACGTCAACGCCGAAGACCTGGTTCCCAAATCCGGTGTCGCCGGCGTTCTGGTCTCGGACAACGATCTCTACCTCGATACGCAACGCTTTCTGCCGCCGCCCCACATTCATGGACAGATCAGCAGCGTCACACTTTCGAACGACGATCTGAAGGTCGTCTACGGCAACGCCAACATGGACGAGGAGAAACTGGCGCAGTGGCATAACTTTCTGCGGCTGGTTGGCGGTTCACTCGACTTCGGCAAACTCACCATGCGACAGGCTGACCTAACCATGATCGACGCGTCCGACGATCCATGGTTCGATCTCGATCTGACCAACTACCAGGCGCAGCTCGTCTATGGAACCACCCGCATGACAGAAAAGGCCGGTATCGAGGTATACATGCCGGATTTGAAAAACCTGCCGCCGGAAAAGAGCTCCGCCAAGGGCGTCACCGTGGAATGGCTCAGGAACCGCACTACGTCCCCGCCACTTGATGTAGCGGAGAAGGTTGCTACGACGAAAAATCCTTAGAGCATTTTCCCTGTAGGTGCAATGTAGGGTCTCGACATCTATGGGCGTTTTCCGCAATGAAAACGCGCTGCACATCCTTTTCGGGCTACCCAGCAACAGGGAAAATGCTTTAAAACAGCAAAAGCCCCGCAGAGCGGGGCTTTTGCTCGACTACGAACCTGGTTAGGCCGAGACAGTCTCAATCGAGACGAAGCGTCCCATGCGGCCACGGTCGGTGAACTTCACGCGGCCGTCGATCTTGGCAAACAACGTGTCATCGCTGCCGCGGCCGACGTTCAGACCGGCCTTCAGCGGTGTACCGCGCTGACGCACGATGATGCTGCCGCCCGTCACAACCTGACCGGCAAACGCCTTGACGCCAAGCCGCTGTGCGTTTGAATCGCGTCCGTTAGAAGAACTACCGCCACCTTTTTTATGTGCCATCGCCTTGAACCTCGTTCATGGGCCGGGCATTCCCGGCCGAAATCAAATCTTAAGCCTTGAAGCTCTTACCGTTCACCTGGATCTCGTTGATCTTGACCTCAACGAAGCTCTGGCGGTGACCCTGCAGCTTCTTGTACTGCTTCTTGCGCTTGTAGTGGAAGACCAGAATCTTGTCGCCACGGCCTTCGCTGACAACCTCGGCCAGTACCTTGGCGCCGTCCAGCTTCTCGAACTTACCCTCTTCAGGGCTCACGGCCAGAACGTCGGAAAACTCAACTGCGCCGTCAACGGCCAGCTTCTCGATCTTTACGGTCTCGCCGGGAGCAACGCGGTACTGCTTACCGCCGGTGCGAATCACTGCGTACATGGTCATACCCTCCACAGACAGTCGCACCCTCTGGCACGCTGCCCGGAAATCTCATTGGTATTGCAAGGGGCGAAACAGGCCTGCTTCCAAGCCGCCTTCTATCCTTCACCAAGTCCATTCTTCAGGACTCCAGCCCCAGGACAAACGGCCGCATCGCCAAACTTAGAAAGTTTACCCCACTTTGGGGCCCGGTGCAAATGGAGATCAGGCCTCAAATCAGGTTGCACCATGCATTGTGCAACCTCTCGGCCCCTTCAAGCCCCGGAACAATCCTGAGCTTCTCTTCCCGCAGTCGAACAAAAGCAACTCTCTGCGGGATGACGAATAAAAGCGTTCGCGCGTAGCGCGAATACCCACGCCCCAAAATCGGGACACCACCCCAACGAAACAAGTTCGTTGGGGACCCCGGGACATGGGGCATCCACGGCATCGGCTCCTCTTATGGTTGCGGCGACGCAATAAACGCAGGAGTCTGCGCATCGCTGCCGAACCTCCACGCCGAGAGATACGCCAGCTTTAGAATCTTCTCCATCTTGGGATAGTCGATCTTCTCCACCGTATCGGAGGTGTGGTGATAGTCCGGATGGAAGCCGGTGAACCACCAGAACGCCGGAATGTTATGCAGCACGAATGGAAACTGGTCGGAGCGGAAGAAGACGTTCAACGCCGACTCACGATCGAAGCGGTCATCCAACACCAGGCCGACCTGCTTGTTCTCTTCCACCACCACGCGGTTGTACTCCGGTGAGTAGAGCGCGCCGATCAGGTTCAGGCGGTTCGACGTATCCGCAGGAATCTCGATAAGACCATCGGTCTGCGGGCTCGGCTTCTCGTCCCGCCCGATCATGTCGAAGTTAATCTGCGCCCGCGTCGTCGCCAACGGACGCACCGGATGTGCCGCCATCCAGTACGCTCCCAACAGACCTCGCTCCTCAGCGGCAAACACCACAAACAGAATCGACCGCTTCGGCCGCGACGGGTTCGCTGCAAACGCGCGCGCCAGCTCCACCACACCGACCGTACCGGAGCCGTTATCGTCCGCTCCATGCCAGACCTGCATGCACTCTGGGCTCGCCGGAGTCGACTTTCCCTGTTCGTCGACATCGCCCTTACCCGCGGCGCACGGCGTTGCTCCATCGTGATCGTGATGTGCCGTAATCAAAATGGTCTCGACAGCCAGCTTTGGATCTGATCCTTCCAGCAGACCGGCAACATTCTCCGTCGTTCCGACATGTTCCCTGGTATTGCGCAGATGGAGCGTGAGCTGTGTGTCCGGCAATGCCCGGCTCTGCGGCTTCAGATCGTGATCGATGGCCGTCTGCAACTCACTTCCCGTTGCTCCCGCTGTCACCAGCAACTGTTGCAGCACCTCATCGCGAATCAGTATTGACGGGATATCGATCTCATCCTTCTCGATCGCTTGCAGCGGAAGCGGTTGGGTGCGAGTTACGCTGCCGCCGATACGGGCAGAGCGTTCCGCATTGGTGAGATGTTTGCGATTTGGCTCGGCGACGACCAAGAGCGCCACGGCTCCGTGAGCCTGAGCATTCTTCAACTTGACGCGCGTCGTCGCATATCGCGTGTTGCCGGTGCCATTGAAGACCGAATGAGGATCATCCTCCTGCGGCTCATGATCGAAGACCAGAGCGATCTTTCCCCGCACATCGATGCCCTTGTAGTCGTCATATCCGAGCTCCGGTGCCGTGATACCGAAGCCCGCAAAGACTACTGGAGCAGTGATATCCACCGCGCGCTTGAACGCCCCCGTCGCCTCGGGCGCATGAAAGGCAATCTCTTTGCCTGCGCGTGTGAGCGTAACCGAACTCGCTGCGCGGTCCGGAGCATACTCGACCAACTGGAATGGCTGGAAGTAACCGCGCGTTCCCGGTTCTTTCGTGATCGGCTTCAAACCAGCGGCAGCGAACTGCTTCGCTATCCACTCGGCAGCCTGATCGTCCCCCGGCTGCAGACTCAACCGCCCTTGCAGGGCATCGCTTGCGATATACGCCAGGTCTTTGCGCACATCGCTCTGCGTGATGCGATCGAACCCCTTGCGTTCCGCGGCGGGAATACCGTTCTGCGCGTAGACGAAGGACGGCAGCAGTAAGACTGCGGGCAGCAGCGCTCTCTTCATGGCGTTATCCTAGGCGGTCTCGACTATTTGGGGTAGTCCAAATCTGGAGTTCGAAGACGTTTGTTTGTCATTTCGTAGCGACCAGCGGGAGCGGAGAAATCTGCTTCTCTAACGTAGAGCCCTCAGCGGCTAAAGCCGCGTCTTTTGCCAGATATTACGGCACGGCTGAAGCCGTGCCCTTAAGCAAAACAAAAGCTCATCCTCATCCCTTGGATCTTGCGATGGACGGAGCACCCGCCGATCTCCAAACAAGTGTTCCGTAACTCACCCCATCGACGTTGCTTCTTGATTCGCGCAACGCGCGAATGCCTTGCTTAAGGGCATGGCTTCAGCCATGCCACACCCCGCCGCGATAAGACGCGGCTTTAGCCGCTGAGGTACCTGATCGACCTTGGCTCAGCGAAGAATAAGCTCAAGTCACTTCACTACGAAACGACTTAAGCAAATCACACTTCAAAGGTTATGCGCGCAGCTTGTCCTGCAACTCCGCGAACGCCACCTTCACCTGTTCACCGGTCGCGAAGGTCTTCACCGTCGCTGTTCCGCTGGCCACCTCATCCTCACCAAGAATCAGGATCGTCCGAGCAACGCGGTCCGCTGCCTCAAAGCTCTTCTTCAGACGGAAGCTTCCATCGCCGACTTCAACCGACAGCCCAGCACGACGCAGATCGCGCGCCAGCTTCAGCGCAGCCGCATTCTGCCCTTCGCCCATCGGGGCGATGTACGTGTCCATCTTCTTTTCCGGAGCCGCATTGCCGGCAGCAGCTTCTGCCTCTGCCTGCGCCTGCAGCGTCAGCACCAGACGGTCTTCGCCGATGGCAAAGCCAATCCCCGGAGCCTTCGGGCCGCCGATGATCTCGCTCAAACCGTCGTAACGTCCGCCTCCCAACAGCGCATTCTGCGTTCCCAGACCAGTCTCGGTCACGAACTCGAAGGTCGTACGCGTGTAGTAGTCCAGGCCGCGCACCAGTCGCGGATTCACGGTGTACGGAACGCCGCAGGCATCCAGCGCCGCCAGCACCTGCGCGAAGTGCGACTTCGAGCTCTCGTCCAGATAATCCGCGATCTTCGGCAGGCCGTTGATCAGCTCCTGATCCGCCTCTTCCTTTGAGTCCAGGACACGCAGCGGATTGGTCTCCGCGCGGCGCTGATTATCCGGCGACATCTTGTCCTTGATCGGCTCCAGCGCGTCTCGGAGCGCGGCCAGATAGCGTGGACGATCGGTGGAGCTGCCCACCGAGTTGATCATCAACTTCCAGTCCTTCACGCCCAGCTCATCGAGGAAGGTGGCCAGCATCTCCAGGATCTCGGCATCGCGCAACGGTGACTCCGACCCCGAGCTCGACGGCCCAATGACCTCCGCACCGATCTGGAAGAACTGGCGATAGCGACCCTTCTGCGGACGCTCGCGGCGGAACTGCGGACCGATGTAGTACAGCTTCTGCAACTGCCCGGTCTCGCCCAACTTGTGCTCGATATAGGCGCGAACAACACCAGCGGTATTCTCCGGACGCAGCGTCAGCGACTGCGACTTCTCGCTCGCAGCACGCGCGCGATCTTCCCAGGTGAACATCTCCTTGGAGACGATGTCGGTCTCTTCCCCCACGCCGCGGGCAAAGAGCTCTGTCGCTTCGAAGATTGGTGTACGGATCTCGCCGAAGCCGTAACGTGCGAAGACAGAGCGTGCGACCGAATCAATATGGTTCCAGAGTGCGGTATCAGGCGGCAGCAGATCGCGCGTGCCGCGGGGTGCTTTAAGCGTTGCCATCAAGGGTTAAGTTTACCGGAAGGGCTTACCCCGCCACAGATTGGGGCACCGGTTTGGTGGCTACTCAAATCTCTCGATCCCGCTATCATGACAATCGATGGCAGCCCCAACCCTCTCGCTCTCCGGCAAAGTCGCTCTCATCACCGGCGGCTCGCGTGGCATCGGCGCGGCCACCGTCCGTATGTTTCGTCAGGCCGGAGCACAGGTCGTCTTCAACTACCGTGCCGCCGCCACCCGCGCCACCCAACTGGTCGAAGAGTGCGGCGCTGACGATACCTGCCCCGTCCAGCAGGAGCTCGGCACCGTCGAGGACGGCCGTGCACTGGTCGAGGCCGCCGTCCGTGCCTTCGGGCGCCTCGACATCCTGGTCGCCAACCACGGCATCTGGCCGCCGCACGACCAACCCATCGCCTCCATGGCCGACGAACAGTGGCGTACCACCATCGGCGTCAATCTCGACTCCATCTTCGGCCTGGTCTCCGCCGCTGCGGCGCAGATGCAGATCCAGCAGCCCGACTCCAACGGAACCCGCGGACATATCGTTCTGGTTGCTTCCACGGCCGCACAGCGAGGCGAAGCGTTTCACGCCGACTATGCCGCCAGCAAAGGCGCGCTGCTCTCGCTGACCAAGAGCCTTTCGTCGGAGCTGGCGCCTCAGGGCATTCTGGCCAACTGCGTCGCACCCGGCTGGGTGCGGACCGAGATGAGCGCTGAAGCCCTGAACGGCCCTTCCGCGTCCAAGTATTTGGCGACCATTCCCCTGGGCCGTGCCGCACGGCCGGAGGAGATCGCCGGTCCGATCCTGTTTCTCTGCACGCCGCTGGCCGGCTTCGTCTCCGGCGAGATCTTCAACGTCAACGGCGGCGCGGTACTTATCGGTTAACCTTTCCTTGGAGTCTGAATGCGCCTGAAGACCAGGTTTGCCACTGCCTTACTCGTCGCCACCCTCGCCGGTCCGTGCGCCTCCATCATGAAGGCGCAGGCCGCACCCGCCACCGATGCCTCCGGCGAGCAGAAGGCCCGTGATCTGCTCGACAAGATGGTGATCGCGCTCGGCGGCGACGGCTGGTTGAACCGCCGCGACTGGCTGCTGGAAGGCCAGGTCGGCTACTTTTTCCGCGGAGCGCCCACCGGCGACGTCTCCGTCTTCTGGGATTTCCATCGGCAGACCAACGGTCCGGAAACCGAGGTCGAGCGCATCGAGTACACCAAAAAACGCGACATCGTGCAGATGTTCACCGCCAACTCCGCAGACGAGGTCACCTTCCGCGGCAAGGTCGCTCTTCCTGAAGATATCTCGCAGGATTACTTCCGCCGCCGGAAGCATTCTATTGAAGTCGTACTCCATGACTGGCTCAAGCTGCCCGGCACCATGGTCGTCTTCGAAGGCACCACCATGGTGCAGCGCCGCGTCGCCGACAAAGTGACGGTCATCTCGCCGACAAACGACGCCATCACCATCGAGCTCGACGCCAACAGTCACCTTCCCCTCGCCCGTACCTTCCAGTACCGCAACGAAAAGTACAAAGACTTCGATATCGACCGGGAAGAGTACGACGGCTACCACAGCGTACAGGGCATCCAAACGGCCTACACCATCACCCGCTTCCGCAACGGAGACATGGTGAACCAGAAGTTCTATACCGACGTGAAGTACAACCAGAACCTCTCCCCGGAGCTCTTCGACATCCAGGCCACTATCGCCGCCAAGCAGAAAGTTGGAAAGAAATAGCCCAGGACCGAGCCCTTCGCGGCGGGCCTGAAAACGAAATTCGGTAGAATCGGGGATGTTATGGAGACCGTAGCCACCCCGGAAGCGCAGGCCGTCGCCACGGCGAAGCGCACTATGGACATCAACGAAGTGATGTCCTTCCTGCCGCATCGCTATCCCTTCCTGCTGATCGATCGCGTCCTCGACCTTCAGATACGCGAACGCATCCTTTGCCTGAAGAACGTCACCCGTAACGAGGAGTTCTTCCAGGGCCACTTTCCCGGCCAGCCCATGATGCCCGGCGTGCTGATGGTGGAAGCCATGGCGCAGGCAGGCTGCATCCTGATGCTGAGCGAGTTCGAAGACCATAGTGACAAGCTCATGGTCTTCACCGGTATCGATGCCGCCAAGTTCCGCCGCCCCGTTACGCCCGGCGATCAGCTTCACATCGAAGCCAAGGTACTGAACTGGCGCAGCCGCGCCGTAAAGATGCAGGGTACTGTCCATGTCGACGGAAAGCTGGTCTGCGAAGCTGTCATTACCTCGCAGATGATCCCCCGCACCAAGAAGCAAGAGGGCGCGGAGTGAGTATTCATCCCACGGCCATCGTCGCCGAAGGCGCCGTTGTTCCAGCAAGCTGCACGGTAGGTCCCTATTCCACCATCGGTCCGAATGTGGTTCTCGGCGAGAACTGCACCCTGGTCTCCCATGTCGTTCTGGACGGCCACACGACCATCGGCTCCGGCAATCGCATCTCCCCCTTCGCCTGCATCGGCGTTCCTCCGCAGGACCTGAAGTACCGGGGAGAAGCGACCCAGGTCATCATCGGCGACAACAACGACATTCGCGAGAGCGTGAACATCTCCCGCGGCACTGCAGGTGGCGGCGGTCTGACCCGCATCGGATCCAACAACCTGTTCATGTGCTTCGCGCATATCGGGCACGACTCCCATGTCGGTGACCACTGCATCTTTGCCAACAACGCCACGCTCGCAGGCCATGTTGTCGTAGAAGACTTTGCCACCGTCGGCGCTTTCAGCGCCGTGCATCAGTTCTGCGCCGTAGGCAAATACGCTTACATCGGCGGCGGCACCATGGCGACGCAGGACGTGATGCCCTACTCGCTGACCAGCGCAACCCGCGAGAACCATGCCTACTCCATCAACAAGGTCGGGCTTGAGCGCCGTGGATTTACGCTCGAAGAGATCAAAGAGCTCCGCGCCGCCTACCGGCTGATCGTCGGTTCCAAGCTGAATATGAGCGATGCCCTCGCGTCGATCCGCGAGAAGGTAGCTGCGGGCGAGTTCGGTGACAAGGTTGCCTACCTGGCGGAGTTCATCGGCCGCAGCCACCGCGGAGTCATTCGGTGAGCGAGAGCGGCAACGGAAAACTTGGATTGATCGCGGGGAACGGAAGGTTCCCCTTTCTCTTGCTCGAAGCCGCGCGTTCGCACGGCCTGACCGTCGTTGTGGCCGCGATCAAAGAAGAAACCGACCTCGAGATGAATGAGATTGCCGCTCGCGACCCTGGTGTGCGCGTGCACTGGCTTTCGCTCGGTGAGCTCTCGAAGCTGATCGAGACCTTCCAGAAGGAAGGTGTCACCCGTGCCGTGATGGCCGGGCAGGTGAAGCATAAGCAGATCTTCTCTTCCATCCGGCCGGACTGGCGCCTGGCCAAGCTGCTGCTGAATCTGCGCACCCGCAACACCGACATGCTTCTGGGAGCCGTGGCCAAGGTGCTGGGCGACGAAGGCATTGAGCTGATCTCCTCCACCACCTACCTCGAGCCTCTTCTCGCCAAACCAGGCGTGCTCACCAGCCGCCACCCCGATGAGCAGGAGCTCGCCGATATCGAGTACGGCAGGAAAGTTGCTCTGGGCATCGCCGGCTTCGACCTTGGGCAAACAGTCGTTGTTGCCGCCCAGGCCTGCGTTGCGATTGAGGCTATGGAGGGTACGGATGCAACCATCGCCCGGGCCGGGGAAATTTTTCGCACGCTCGAGGATGAGTCTTCTACGCTGGCCCGCCGTCTAACAGTCATCAAGGTAGCCAAGCCCCGTCAGGACATGCGCTTCGACGTGCCTGTGATCGGCCTGAAGACCATTCAGACCATGATCGCGGCGGGAGCGACATGTCTTTCCATCGAGGCTGGGCGCACCCTGGTATTCGATCAGACCGCGATTGTTGCCGCGGCCGATGCCGCGAACATTACCATTTCGGTGACATCCGTCTGATAGGGCCAGGAATACACTAGTGACGCTTCACTCAAGGAGAATTGCAGCATGCGTAAAGGTTTGTTTGCCGCAGTCGTCATCGCAGGCCTCGCCCTGTCCGGAACCTTCGCTCTGAAGGCAAGGGCCGCGAGCGATTACCTTCCGGTCGGCTCGAAGGCGCCGGACTTCTCAGCCATCTCGCAGGAAGACAAAGCTGTCCACCTGAGCGATTACAAGGGCAAGTGGGTCGTCCTGTACTTCTACCCCAAGGATCAGACCACGGGCTGCACGATTGAGGCCCATAACTTCCAGCGCGATATCAAGAAGTACGAAGCCGCCAAGGCAGTGGTTCTGGGTGTAAGCCTTGACACCGTGGAGAGCCACAAGACCTGGTGCAGCAAAGACACCTTCGACTTCAAGCTCCTCGCCGACCCGGATCACAAGGTCATCGATGCCTATAACGTCCCCATCGCCGAACGCGGCACCATGAAATTTGCCGCCCGCACCACCTACCTGATCGATCCCAAGGGCAAGGTGGTCAAGGTGTGGGAGGTAAAAGACATCCCCAACCACTCCGAACAGGTGCTGGCCGAGATCGCATCAGCACACAACTAGATCGCATCGTTCCCTTGAAAGAGGCCCGCTTCGGCGGGCCTCTTTTGCTGCTTCAAACTCCCCCTCGCGTTTATCCGACATGTTCGTTTTGTATTTGTTCGGGACTCGGGGCTCCCCGCCCACCCTAACTCCGTGAGGGTGGGGCACCCGGGCGAGATAAGCATTAAGGGTCGGGACCAACGAACCAGCTCGCTTGACGGAGCTGCTCTCTATGCCTACCTGGGTGCCCCACCCTCGGGGTCCCCAACGAACTTGTTCGTTGGGGTGAACGCTCGCAACGCTAGAGCATTTCTCCTGTAGGTGTAGTGTAGGGATTCGTTATCTATGGGCGTTTTCCATAATGAAAACGCCGCTACACTCCACTTCCGGGCTACCCAGCAACAGGAGAAATGCTCTAGGGTGGGCGGGGACGACATAATTCCCAGGTAAGACACAAGACGAATCTGCCGAGACACCGTCGTACAGACGCAAAAAAGCCCGGGCCTCATTCGAGGAACCGGGCTTTTTTGCTTGCCTTAGGTTACAGAGTTACTTCGTGGCCTTCTTAGCGGCCTTCTTGACGGCCTTCTTAGCAGCCTTCTTGACGGCCTTCTTCGCGGCCTTCTTCGCCGGAGCCTTCTTCACAGCCTTCTTAACAGCCTTCTTTGCAGCTTTCTTCGTTGCCAAGGTAATACCTCTCTTCAATGATTTTTGAGCGCCCTTTTTAGCGGCGGCCTTTTTGGGGGTCGCCTTTCCGCCGCGTAGAGCGCTCGACTTCTTCGCGGCAGATTTCGTAGAAACTTTCTTCGCAGCCTTCTTCGGCGCGGCTTTCTTAGCGGCCTTCTTCACGACGGCCTTCTTGGCGGCTTTCTTCGCCACCGTTTTCTTGGCTGCTTTTTTCGCTACAGCCTTCTTAACGGACTTAGCGGCGGTTTTCTTTACCACCTTCTTGACCGCAGCCTTCTTGACCGCGGCCTTCTTCGGCGCGGCTTTCTTAGCAGAAGCCTTCTTCGCCGGAGCCTTTTTCATCGGTGTGGGCGCGGAGGCAGCAGCAATGGCAAGCCCGGGCTCCTTCTCCGCAGGCTCGTAGGTATGAACCGCATCGGCCGGTGCCGTCGGGATGCTTACCTCTTCGGCGTGCAGCACCTCATGCAGCAAAGGCTCGGCGTCATCATCATCAGAGGTCACCTCGACCTCCTCTTCTTCATCGACTTCGTCGAGGTCGTCTTCGGACTCGTCGTCGTAGTTGTCTTCTACAGCCGATGCATGAAGCTTGATGATCTCGTCGTCGTAGGCCATATATCTCCTCCACCCTGTCTGCAGTCATTATGACGCAGCGTCAGCGGAACGAATTCTAGCTAAAGAATGCAACGATGAGGAAGCGTTGGCAAGAAGAAGTTGCGTTAGAGGAACTCTTTTTGCTTACCGTCGCTTCTTGGCAGCCGAGCTCGACGGCTTCTTTGATGTCGTCACAGTCTTCTTCGAAGAGCTCTTTGCTGATGTCGAAGCCTTCGCGTTCGATGATTTCTTGCGAGCTCCACGCCCCTGTGGAGCAAGCCTTACCGGCTCACTCACGATGAGCGATTTGCCTGCGCTTACCTGGCTTGAACGCAATGTATTCCAGCGCCTCAACTGCTCCACGCTGACACCGAAGCGGTCTGCCACGGTGATCAGCGTATCGCCCCTGCGCATCGTGTAACGCTGGATATGGACCGCGCCCGATGCGCTGGTGGTGCTCACCGGGGCAACTGGGATCACGAGCTCGTCGCCGAGATCGAGCGCGCTTCCATCGGCGATGTCATTCACGCTGGCGATCTCGGATGCATGGACGTGGAAGCTCTCCGCGATCGAGTTCAACGTCTCGCCGCCACGCACCTCATGGAAGCGCCAGCTCACGCGCTTGTCTTCCGGAATGGCGCTGATGCGCTTCTGGAACTCGTCCTTCGTCCCCGCCGGGATATGGAGATCGAAGGTCATATCGCGCGGCGTCACCAGCCGCAGCAGACTTGGGTTCAAGCTCACCAGGGTCGCAACCGATGAGTTCGTCACGTCCGCCACCAGGCGAAGGTCCACCTGCGAGCTGACCGATACCGTGTCATACACCGCCGGCGGCTCCGGATTGATCTCCGTCAGGTTGTACTGCTGCGGGTTCTTCGCCATGATGATGGCCGCGATGATGCCAGGCACGTAGTTCCTGGTCTCGCCCGGAAGATTGCCGCGCCGGTACAGTTCCCAGAAATCCGCATAGCCGGTGCGCATCACCGCGCGCTGCACATTGCCCGGGCCCCAGTCATAGGCAGCCAGAGCCAGGTACCAGTCACCGAACTGGTTGTAGAGCTCCTTGATATATCTCGCATAAGCGCGCGAAGACTTCTCCGGATCAAACCGTTCGTCCACCCAGCCGTTGCGTGTAAGCCCGTAGGCGCCCGCAAACGGCATGAACTGCCACATGCCGCCCGCGCCGCTCTTCCCATTCAATGCCTGTGGCTGGAAGCCGGACTCGGCGACCGCCAGATAGATCAGGTCCTGAGGGACACCTTCCTCGCGCAGGATCTTCTGGATCATGTCCTTGTACTTGCCGGCACGCTCCAGCGACCGCAACAGATGCACGTGCCCGCCGGGAGACTTCGTGAAGTAATTGATGAAGCCGGCGACGTAGTCATTCACCGCCAGCGGAAAGTCCGACACCGTGGTGCGCAGCTCGGCATTCAATCTCGCGGTCAGCTCGGGATCGGGGGAGAAGGTCACGTCATTGGCCGCGTCCAGAGGTGCGGCCTCCAGCTTCGGAGAAAAACCGGTGCCCTGCTTCAATGCGTCCAGCTCCAGCGCATTCACTGCGGTGACCACGCGCTCAAACTCGTCATTGAGCTGCTGAATCGACCGGATATCCAGACCGCTGGTCAGCATCATGTCGACCGATGCATCGAAGTCCATGCGTGCCGCATCGAGTCTTCCGGCGCGATAGTTCTGCAGACCGGAGTTATAGCTGCGATCGACCTGGGTGATGAGCTGCTGCACGCGTGTAGCCTGGGCGCGCGCGGCGTAGTCAGGAACCTGAGGAGCCGCAGCCGGCACCGGAGTGGCTGTAATCGTAGGCGGAGCCTGCGGTGTGGGTGCTTTCACCGGTTGCTGCTGCGGACACCCCGTAAGAAACACCACGGGGATGCAGGCCAGGCCCAGAAGTACTTTGCCGAATCGGGTCGGCATGGAGGCAGATTGTCGCACGCGGTTCCTGCTCATTGTATGACGCCAACTTCTCCCAATGGTTGTGGTCCTCCCCTTTCCGCTCGGATGTTAAGATGGAGGTTGAGGCTGTTCCCACCCGAGATGGATCCTAAATACATCCGAAATTTCGCGATCATCGCGCACATTGACCACGGCAAGTCCACACTCTCAGACCGTCTGCTGGAGATGACTGGCTCTTTGACCGCGCGCGAGATGCAGGCTCAGGTGCTGGACGCCATGGATCTGGAGCGCGAGCGCGGCATCACCATCAAGGCCCACTCGGTCCGCATGATGTACACCGCACGCGACGGACAGACCTACCAGTTGAACCTGATCGATACACCCGGCCACGTGGACTTCAGCTACGAGGTTTCGCGCTCGCTGGCCTCCTGCGAAGGCGCGCTGCTGGTCGTCGATGCCTCGCAGGGCGTGGAAGCCCAGACCCTGGCGAACGCCTACCTCGCCATCAACAATGGTCTCGAGATCATTCCGGTCATTAATAAGATCGATCTTCCCAGCGCCGATATCCCGCGCACCAAGGAGATGATCGAGCAGGCCGTTGGCCTGCCAGCGGACCACGCAGTCCCCGTCTCCGCAAAGACCGGCCTCGGTGTGGATGAGATCCTGGAATCCATCGTTCATCTGCTGCCGCATCCGAAAGGTCACAGCGATGCTCCCCTGCAGGCGCTGATCTTCGACTCCTGGTTCGATGCCTACCGCGGCGTGATCGTACTTGCCCGTATCATCAACGGCCGCATGTACAAGGGCCAGAAGATCAAGCTGATGTCGAACGGCAAGGTCTTCGACATCGAGAACCTCGGTGTTCTCACCCCCAAGCCGGTCGAGATCGAGTCCCTCGGCGCCGGCGAGGTCGGCTTCTTCGTCGCTACTATCAAGAACGTGGCCGATACCAAGATCGGCGACACCGTCACCGACGCAGCTCATCCGGCGACGGGAATGCTGCCCGGCTTCGAAGACATCAAGAGCATGGTCTTCGCCGGTCTCTACACGGTCGACTCGCATGAGCACACCCTGCTCCGCGACGCTCTCGAAAAGCTGCGCCTGAACGACTCCAGCTTTTTCTTCGAGCCCGAAAGCTCGGCCGCCCTTGGCTTCGGGTTCCGCTGCGGCTTCCTCGGTCTTCTCCACATGGAGATCATCCAGGAGCGCCTGGAGCGCGAGTTCAACCTCGATCTGATCACCACCGCCCCTGGCGTGCGCTACAAGATCACCATGACCGACGGTTCGGTGCTTGAGGTGGACAATCCATCGCGCTGGCCCGAGGTCACCTCGATCGAAAAGATCGAAGAGCCGATCATCACCGCGATGATCATGACCAACGAAGAATATGTCGGCGGCATTCTGAAGCTGGTGGAAGAGAAGCGCGGCAAGCAGAAGAACTTCGAGTACATCACACCGACACGCGTCATGCTGACCTATGAGCTGCCGCTGAACGAGATCGTGCTCGACTTCTATGACCGCCTGAAGTCCGTCTCGCGCGGCTACGCTTCGCTGGACTATCACCTCACGGGCACATGGGTCTCGCCGATGGTGAAGATGGATATCCTCGTCTCCGGCGAACCGGTCGATGCGCTCTCCATCATCGTTCACCGCGATGTCGCCTATGAACGCGGTAAGGCGCTCGTGCACAAGATGAAGGAGCTGATCCCGCGGCAGATGTTCGAGGTCGCCATCCAGGCTGCGATCGGTTCAAAGATTGTCGCCCGCGAGACCGTCACCGCCATCCGCAAGAACGTGATCGCCAAGTGCTACGGCGGCGACATCAGCCGTAAACGCAAACTTCTGGAAAAGCAGAAAGAAGGCAAGAAGCGGATGAAGCGTATCGGCAAAGTCGATATCCCGCAGGAGGCCTTCCTCGCCGTCCTCAAGATCGGGGAAGACTAAGGGCCTGCCCTAGAGCAATTCTCCTAATACCTGTAGCGTTGGATAAATCTGCGAATACCGTTTTCTCGAAGGAAAACCGCGCCTACCAGTCAAAGCGCTTCGGCTCTACACCATCAGGAGAAAACGCCTTAGCCTGCGAGAGCCGTCTCTTTAGATTCAGCAGGATCGTTAACGGTGGTGTAACACGATCTGTGGAAAGCCTGTTTCGGGTCCGTAACGGGAAAAACTCAAAACCATCTCTGTCGCGCCGTCAAACAATCTCTATAACTTATTGAAAATAATATAGTTATCGACCTACAGCGAACCATAGATAGTGCATTCTTCAAAAGCGGATCCGCGTTTTCCCGCCAATACCCAAAAGTGATCCACAGAGTTTTCCACAGAAATGCCGAAGAGCCGGAGGATGTTCCTCCGGCCCTTCAGTTCGTTTCGCGGAATTGGTTTTTACTTTTTCGGGGTCGTCGAAGGACGCGGCGTCGTCGGTGTCGTTGAAGGACGCGGCGTCGCCGGCTTAGTGGCCGACGGAGCAGACGGCGGAGGAGCAGCAACACCGGACTGGGTGTTGTAAGCATCTACAACGGCCTGCGAGATATCGGTGTTCGGAGTCGCCCACATTACGTTGCTCTGCTGGCTGCCGATGTCGATCAGAAGCGTGTAGCCATTCTTGGCGACATACTGCTGGGCTACCTGGCTCACCTTACCGGCAATCTTGCTGATTGCTTCCTGCAGGTCCTGGTTGTAAGCGGCCTGTGCATCCTCGGCATCGCGGTTGAGCTGCTTTTCCTTCGTGTCGATGGTGCGGGCGCGGCTGGCCTTCTCATCGTCCGAAAGGCTGGTGCCGCTCTGGAGCTGCTTCTTCAGCGAATCGACTTCGTTACCCGCAGCTTCGATCTTGGCCTTGGTGGGCTCGTACTTCTTCTGGACGGTGGCGACCGCCTGCTGGCCCTCGTTGGTGGCGAGAACCACCTGCTCGAAGGCGATCAGGGCGATCTTCGCGGGAACGGCTTCGGGCTTCACCTGCTGCGGCGCCGCAGCGGGAGCAGCGGGCTGCGGAGCGGCGGTCTGTGCCAGAGCGGGAGCCGCGATGCCGGCGGCGATCGCGGAAATGAGAAGAACGTTACGATTCATGCGGATGGTGAAACTCCTTGATGGTCGATGTGACCCGTATACCTCTACACCTTGGTTCCTGCGTGCATGCGATGCGGCGATGTGGCCGCTCTCCATCGTTCAGCCGGTTGTCGCGGGGGTGAAACGAGATGGCGCTGCTCTCAGGGAACTGACGAAATTATAGGCGGGCCGTTAGCACGGTGCAAGATAACGAGCGCGCTCACGGAGCTATTTCACCGCTCGTCAAAGATTCCCCCTGAACCCCGCCAAACCCCTTTAATCTCAGACTTCGCCGAGGTACTACCCTATGATTCGCTTCAGGAGTCTGGTGATGTTATTGATTGCGCTGGTCATCTTTCTGGCGGGCTGCCTTCTGCTTGCCGAGAGTTTCCCGCGCGCGGCCGCCCTACTGGAACGCAGAGCCGGCGCCGCCGTGGCACACCTTGTCCTGGAGGACAGCCACCACGACTTCCGTGTCCTCAATGCGATGGCGCGCGTTAACAGGATCCTGGAGGAGTTCTTTGGCCGTACGGCGAAGTAGTCTTACGCGGCGTTACCTCTGGCTGCAGCTCGGCGGCTGGGGAATTCTCTGCCTCATCCTTTTCTCCATTGCCCTGGTCTATCTGCAGTACAGCCACCACCCCCTTACGCGAAAACTCTTCGGACAGGTAGCTCTGTCCTATGGGCTCTACCTTATCTACGGCATCGTAGCCTCACACCTGCTACATCTCGGCCTGCGCCGTTGGATCACGCTGCCGTTGCGCGCACTCTTGCCGCGTCTGGTGCCGCTGTTTCTCGCTATGGCAGCGCTCATGAGCGCCTTGATGATCGCGATCAACGACCGTCTTCTCCATATCACGCTGGGCAAGGTCGACCGCGGCATCGCTGTCTCCCTCTACGTGAACAACTGCATCATGCTCTTCGGTTGGGTCATCGTCTACGCCTTGATCCACACTGTTCGCGAGCGCCGCCGCGATGAGGCTCGCCGCCTTGAGCTCGAACTTGCTGCGCAGGAGGCACAGTACCGTAGCCTGAGCGCCCGCGTGAATCCGCACTTCCTCTTCAACGCGCTCAACACCATTCGCGCCCTCATGTATGAAGACCGCGCGCAGGCTGACCTGGCCCTTACCCGCCTTGCCGGTCTGCTGCGTGCCGGCCTGCGAACCGAAGAACGTCGCGAGATTCCGCTCAAGGACGAACTCGCTGTCGTCGACGACTACCTTCAACTCGAACAGATGCGCTTCGAACACAGACTGAGAGTGCGTTGCGAGATCACCGACGAAGCCCGGCAGGCTCTCATTCCTCCGATGGCGGTCCAGCATCTGGTCGAGAACGCCGTAAAGCACGGCATTGCGCGCATCGAGCAGGGTGGCGAGGTTGTCCTGCGCTCCAGCATCGCGGACAACACCCTGCAAATCATGGTCACCAATCCTCTCCCGACAGCAATCTCTACTGCGATCGAGGTCTCCGGAACCGGACTTGAGAATTCGAGGCAGCGCCTGCGCCTGCTCTATGGAGCGGATGCGGAGCTCCACCTTCGTCTCGATGACTCGATCGCCACTGCAACCCTGACGCTGCCACTCAAAGAAGAGGAGACCGATCATGCGCGCACTTCTGATTGATGATGAGCGCCGCGCGCGCGCCGAGATGCGCCGCCTTCTGGAGGCCCATCCCGATGTGACCATTGCCGGCGAGGCAGCCAACGTCTCCGAAGCCAAGGAGATGATCGCCCGCGAACGGCCTGACCTGCTGTTCCTCGATGTAGAGATGCCCGGAGCTACCGGCTTCGATCTGCTCGATGAGATCGCAGGCCGCGAGCAGACACCCGCCGTGATCTTCACCACGGCATTCGATCGCTACGCGCTGCGAGCCTTTGAGGTTCGTGCAGCCGACTACCTGCTGAAACCAGTTACACCGGAGCGCCTGAAAGCCGCCCTTGAACATGTCCTCACCGAAGATCGCTCCGAGCCGCAGAGGCTGACTCTCGACCAGTTCTTTATCCGGGAAGGAGAGCGCGCCTGGATGGTGCGCGCGGTGGAGATCAAGCTGATTGAAGCGGAGGGCAACTACGCCCGGCTTCACTTCGGCGAGAATCGCCCTCTCATTCTGCGCAGCCTGCAAACACTCCAGGCGAGATTGGACGATCATTTCTTCCGTGCCAACCGCAGCCAGATCGTCAACCTGCGATGGATCGCACGCATGGAACTGGAAGTCGACGGAGCTGTACGGGCAGTGCTGAAGGACGGGACCGAAGTGATCTTCTCGCGCCGCCAGTCACAGGCGTTGAAAGAACGTATGGCGCTTTAGGATTTGATAAGTGGGTCTCGGCCATTTTTGGGAGGGATCTGCTCTGCGGAAATGGCTTGGTACCTCAGCGGCTGAAGCCGCTTTCTTATTACTCCCCGGTACGGGACGGCTAAAAGCCGTCCCCTTAACCACCCCAGCCAGCAAAGCTGGCCAGGGACCCCGGAGCAAGGCATTCGCGCGTTGCGCGAACGTGGAAGCGCATCTCGTAGGATTGTGAGGCAGCCTTTCTAATAGTCATTGCTAATCACTTCGAATGAACTTGTTCATTCGAGTGATCTATCGCGCAATGCGCGATCGTCTTGCTTAAGGGCATGGCTTCAGCCATGCCGTACGAGAGCTCGAAAGAGGAGCGGCTTCAGCCGCTGAGGGCAATTTACCGGAAAAGCAGATCAGTCCGAAAATGACAAACAAAGGACTCTGCATGCTCGAGAAAGCCGTGCGTCCTTTCGCTATTTGTCTGTCGATACAGTTCTAAGCCTGTGCGATCGGCGTGCTGGAGGGATCAGGTACCGCAATCGCGGCGGCTACCGGGCGCTTCTGCTGGAAACACTGACGGCAGAGGACCGGACGTCCCTGCGTCGGCTTGAAGGGCACGGTCGTCTCCACGCCGCACTCGCTGCACTGCGTGCGAGTCTCAGTCCGAGTGTTAGGTGCAGAACCGGATCCCCGCGCCGCCCGCTTCGCCTTGCACGGCTTGCAGCGCTTGGGATCGTTCTTGAACTGTTTGTCGAAGAAAAATAGCTGTTCCCCGGCAGTGAAGACGAACTCACTGCCACAGTCGGAGCACTTCAGAATACGGTCCACAAACTCCATGGGGGGCTTCTTTCATTACGTACGTAAAAGAAGGCATCACGCCAGACAGCGCGTAGAAACCATAAACCTATTTCTTTGTCAGTGCTTGGGCCCGGAGAGCCGTGGAACCGGCTCCGTATATCTCGTTAGACGACTTAGGTACGCCGAACGCCGCCGGAAAAAGAAGACCTCGGCGGAGAAGTACATCCTGGATGGCAGGACCGCCGGCATCCGTGCCGCGGTCCTGCCCGGTACTGCTGTTAGTCCTGCTCCTTGCGCGACTTCTTGCGGTTGCGCTTGCGGGCCAGGGCTTCCTTCACGCGCTTCTTCTCACCCGGCTTCAGGTAGAAGGAATGACGCTTTACTTCCTTGATAATGTCTTCCTGCTGCACCTTGCGCTTAAAACGGCGCAGGGCATTTTCAAGGGGTTCGCCTTCTTGAACTCGAACCTCTGCCAATGGAGATACACCTCACTCCCGTCCCGGTAAGGGATCGTCTAAGAATATCTGATTTTCGGCCAATTGCCAGCAAATCCAGCTTTCTGCACCGCAAATAGTGCAACTGAATCATGCCGTTCGCCGGGAAGAGAGCCACAGGGTCAGCAGTGCCAATTCGCCGATAAAAATCGCCTCCGCCACGATGAAGTTCGACGGCCTGGAGGCAGCCACCACCAGCAGAACCACTGCCAGTAACGCCACGCACACCATGGCCAGCCGCCGCGAATAGGTGTAGCGGAAGGCCGGCATCACGGACCGCGCTGGAGCCTGCTCCGGCAGACGGGATACAAGACGAGCCGCGAACCCATCAGGCACCGGGACCTGCGGTCCGCGATCGAGGGCCTCCGCGATGCGGAGATCGAGACTCTGATTCCGGTCGAGATCTTCGGTCATACCCTTACCCTTTCGTGGATCGTAACTGCGGGCTTCACTGCTTCCGGCTTCATCGCCTGCTCGACTCTCTGTTTCAGACGTGTCCGGGCGCGATGCAGATGCGTCCGCACCGTATTAATCGGAAGATTCAGGGTCAGCGCAATCTGTTCGTAGGTCTGCTCTTCCTGATGGAAGAGGGTGAGCACGGTCCGCTCCACCGGAGTAAGCGTCATCACCTGCTGCTGCACCATCGACCAGAACTCTCCAGAGAGCAGCTGCTGCTCTGCCCCCGGATCCCGATGCGCCAGGCGATCTTCGAGCGTTGGACCGCCATCCTCTTCTCCCGTCGACATGGGAAGCAGTGGATCGTCGACACGGCGGCGGCGCTTCCATTCATCCTGCGCTACGTTCACCGTGATGCGGTACAGGTAGGTCGACAGCATCGCCTCTCCTCGAAATGTGGGCAGCGCTCGATAGAGCCGCAAAAACACCTCCTGCGCCAGATCCTCCAGATTTTCCCGGCGGTTCACCAGCCGGGCGAGGGTACGGAAGACCTGCTGCTGGTGCTCCTGCACGATCTGTTCGAATTGGGCGTTAGTCTGCAAAGGCGGTAGGACTGAGATTGTCGCCGAAAGTTTCACCTCATCGCCTGAAACTTTCTCTGCGACCTGCAGTCTTACGCCCGCAGAACACAAGGAGGTACAACAGATGCACGCATTCTTCAGCCCATTCGTCGTTCCTGTGGCCATCTTCGCAATGATCGCCATCCTGGGCGTCGGAGGCATGGTCTCTGGCTATCACGAGAAGAAACTCAGGGTCGAGCAGCGTATGGTGGCCCTGCAGCGCGGTATTCCCCCGGACCAGATCGAAAAGATCTTCGGCGCCGCCGAGCGCGCCGAGGAGCGCGGCGACCCTTTGCGCAGCATGGGGAACGCACGCCGTGCAGCCCTGATTCTGATCGCCTGCGGTGTCGGCATCATCGCCACATGTCTTCTGCTGACCCTGATCCTCCAGGTTCGGGAGATCCTGGCAGGTGCGGCCGGCGGTTTGATTCCGGTAGCGATCGGCATCGGATTTTGGATCGACTACAAGATTCAGGCGCGTGAGATGGAGCGCCTGGGTCTTGTTGTCAGCGAAGAGTGAGTAGAATCGAGCGCATGATCCGCTCTTACCAGGGAAAGACGCCCATTATTGGCCAGGGCTGCTATATCGACCAGTCCGCGCAGGTGATCGGCGATGTCGTCTTCGGAGACCAGTGCTCGGTCTGGATGAACGCCGTCGTTCGCGGCGACGTCAACGCGATCCGCATCGCATCGAAGACCAACATTCAGGACTGCGCCGTGCTGCACGGCATGCGCTACGTCCACCCGGTCCATATCGGTGAGCTGGTCACCATCGGCCACTCGGCCGTTGTCCATGGATGCACGGTAGAGGACGCTGTCCTGGTCGGCATGCACGCCACCATCCTCAACGGCGCGCGTATTGGCGAAGGCTCCATCATCGCCGCGGGAGCCCTGATTCCTGAGGGCACCGTGATTCCGCCGCGTTCCCTGGTGGCAGGCCTGCCAGGAAAGGTCCGCCGTCAGCTCGACGACAAAGACCGCGAGATGATTCTGCAGTATGCCAACAATTATCTGGACTACACCAAGATTTATCTGGAAGAAACGACCTAGTTGCTGGTTGCTAGGACGTATCGACAAATTCGGTTTGTGTTGATTCGTATTTTTGTTAGAGATTTTGGGTATTCCTAACCCACCCTAGCGTTGCGAGGGTGGGGCACCCGGGCAATATAAGCGCTGAAGGCGCGCTCTATATCAGCCTGGGGCAACGCCCCAGGTCTCCGGCATATTGAATGGATCAAGGGCTGAAGGCCCGCTCTATAACTCTCATGCCACGTGGCTCGAAAATTCCGCCTTGGAGAGGAAACCGGCCCCTTTCCCCGAGGGACATGGCCCCAGGGTATGGGCTGAATTTTTCCGATACTCCCTAGGCCAGCGAGTTCCACAATGCGAGGCGGGCGTGCAGCGCCGCCTCAGCTGCGTCTGCGGCTTCCAGCCAGCGTGCCCGATCGTTCCCACACAGCTTGGCCACCATCTTCAGAGCCATCGGTCCGTGTTCGCCGCCATCGACTTCAATGTGGCGGTTCAAATACCAGAGGAAGGGCTCGAGCTTCGGCTGCAGCTCTGGTGCGAGCCGCTCGAGAAAGCCCTGGAACATTTCCGGGATCAGGTCTTCGCGTCCGAAGGTAAACGCCGACGCGATGGTATGCAGCTTTCCGGTCTCAATCAGCGCAAAGGTGTGACGCACGAACGACGCTGCTCCCATGGGAGCAACAGCCGCTACCAGCCCTTTCTGCACACCGCTGCCGCCACGAAGAAGCGCAAGGAAGGCATCGATGGACTGGGTCGAAGCTCCGGCCGAACGCATTGCCAGCAGATAGAGCTCAAAGTGCGACATGTGCTGATGGGCATAGACATCGCTCTCCTCACCGAGAACGATCTGGTTTACGAGATGGCAGGAGACGGGGTCTCGCGAGGGCAGCCAGGGAACCTCGACACATGTAAGACCGCGCTGCAGCGCCTTCAGCAGCGACATGAAATCCCAGACCGCGTAGACGTGCGTCTCCATGAAGCGATGCAGGTCGTTCATGGTGCGGAAGGAGGAGAAGAGAGGATGGGCGGCCAACTCATTGTGCAGCGGCTGAATCCGTTGCTGAAGTTGCGCTAACTGCTCGGCGGCAAAATCTACATTCACGTGGTTAAGCATCGCATGTTATGTCAACTTCTTCTCTGCCACTTTTAGTGCTTCCTCCACGGCCTTGCGGGCTCGCTTCTCGCGGCTCTCCGGGGTGCGGTAGTAGAAGATGCCCAGCAGGTGGTTGCGCCGCTGCACCTTCGTCATCAGCTTCCAACCCCTCTCCGACAGCGGATTCTCACGGAAGAGCATAACCAGGATCGGTGGCGTGATCTGTTCACCCTCCATGGTGAGCATCACGCGCTCAAGGAATCGCTCCGTGCGCTCTTTCAGCGCCTCCGGCGTCTTGGGCTCAGCCATATGGCGCGCAATGTCATGCTTGGCAGAGTCAGAAAACTCGTCGTAAAACTTCTTGAGCGCACGGTCTTTCTTCAGATAGGGCACAAGGGTAGGCGGCACACCGAAGTCACGCTCCTCCAGGTCAGGCTCCATGGTGATGGTTACCACCGAACCCGGCACGGCGTTTGCCCCCTTCTGCATCGCCTTGTTCACCAGGAGAAAGAAACCGCCTCCACCGCCTTTGGGAAAGAGCGAGCTGCGAAAAGCATACCCATTGACATCGCCTCGCACCCGCAGCCGCTTCCGCTCCGGCCAGGCCTTCGACGGGTCAAACGGAAGATACGCGACAACCCATCCCAGATTTCCCTGGAGATGCTCCAGCTTGGCTTTGAAGGTCCTGGGTTTGTTCTTCGACGACGGCATGCAGGCCATTATATGAACGGCTTGCTGGAAGCGTGAGAAAGAAGTTGTACCTCAGCGGCTAAAGCCGCGTTTCTTCCGTAGCCGATACGGGACGGCTGAAGCCGTCCCCTTAAGCAAGGCATTCGCGCGTCGCGCGAACGGAAAAGCAAGTCGCGGAGTGCGCTACAAAATATGTATTGAAATCAGCGGACCCTTCGTCCATCGCGAGATCCAAGACTTGAGGATGCTTTTCGTTTTGCTTAAGGGCACGGCTTCAGCCGTGCCGTATCGGCGTGGCAAATGACGCGGCTTTAGCCGCTGAGGTACCGCTTGCCACGCCAGCCCTGAGCGAAGAATGGAACAACAAAAGCAGATTTCTGCACGACTCTACGAAATGACAAAGCAAAAAGTCGAGCGTTATCGACTCAGCGATAGCCCATGCGCCACCGAAGTGAACTCGTTGCCGGTGCGCAGCTTGCCCTCGCCGATCATGCGATGAAAGATAGCCCGCACCGCGGGGACAAAGCTGGTGCCGCCGGTCAGGAAGACTCGGTCGATCTGCTGCGGCTGCACCCCGGTACTCTCAAGCAGGCTCGCGACCGCCTGCTCGATTGCCTCCAGCTCATCGGCGATCCATCCCTCGAACTCGCTGCGCTTCACCATTGCACGCAGTTCAAGATCGTCGTCCCGGAAGAAGAACTCGGCGGTCTCCTCCAGCGATAACTGCACCTTGGTCCGCTGTACAGCCTGGTGCAACTGGTAACCGAGATCGCGATCGATGAGCGTGATGAGCGCCGTGATCTTCTCTGGCTCGAGCGCGGAGCGTTCTGCCCGCGACAGGATCTCCATGACATTGCGTGTCCGCAAGAACGAGAGATAGTGCCAGCGTTCCAGGTTGGCGAAGATCCAGTTCGGCACAGCGGGCAGCAGCTTCTTCAGCGAGCGAGCCAGCGTATCTGCCCCCAGTGCCGGAGAGACCAGCTTGCGCACGATCTTTGCATCGAAGGCATCACCCGCGAGTCCCAGGCCCGAGGTCCCAAGCATCGATTTACCGCGGTCTGTCTGCGTGCGAAACGATGGCCCCACATGCAACAGCGAAAAGTCCGAGGTGCCGCCACCGAAGTCGCCGATCAGGATCAGTTCGTCATGCTCCAGGGAGGACTCATAGCTATAGGCAGCGCCGATCGGCTCCAGTTGAAAGTGCACCTCTTCGTATCCGGCGAGCTCAAAGGCGTGACGCAGACGCGATTCGGCGAAGGCATCATCCTCCTCCGACTCCGAGCCGACAAAACGTACGGGGCGGCCCGCCGTGACGCTGCGTATGGGATGACCAAACTGCCGCTCGGCTGCGACCCGTACGTCGGTCAGGATGCGTGCGATCAGGTCTTCGAGGGTGTATCTGCGGCCAAAGACCTCGGTGCCGGTCAGCGACCGCGACGGCAGATAGGACTTGAGCGACTGGATCAGGCGCCCTTGCGTCCCCGATGCCTCGTGGTCGGCAGCAAGGTAGTGCTCAATGCCGCGCGGCCCGGTGTAGGAGTGCACCAGCGGACGCCCCTTCTCCCGCACCTGCTCCAGATACAGCAGCGACCGGTACGACGGCGTCTCTCCCGCCGGTGCAGCGAAGTGCGCGAGCGTTACCTCGGCACCGTCTGCACGGGCGATGGAGGTATTGGTTGTGCCAAAGTCGATACCGATGCGAAGCGGACGCATCCGATCATTATTTCGTGAAATGCGGATTGGGTGGGGTAGCTCCGGATTAAGGAGCTAGTTTCCTATTGCCAGAACCGGAAACGAAGAAGCTCGGACCCTAAAAAGAAGTAGTTGGTCGGTTTGATTTCTGAGAGTATGGACGCAGTGCGATGAATATCAGACGGAAAACCTCGGCAGCACTTTATTTCGCGGGAGCAACAATTGTGTTGCTAGTACGTTTAGGATCGCCGCATTTCTCAATAATGGCACCAGTAGACACTGCTTCCATTAGTTATGACATCTTCTCCGCAATTGGCTATTTGGCTGGAATCGGATTAGTTATTTGTGGCTTCAAGAGACTACGGAAGCCCGAGATTTCAAACTGACCCATTCCCGATTTTCAAAACTGATACGCAGGTTGAGGAGATTAGACAAAGGGTTCGCGCCCAGCGCGAATACCCATGTCCTTTAAAGGGACATGGGGTACCCGGTCTTGTGGAAGCTCACGACTTCAATCCTGCCACCAGCTTCTCCATGTGGGAGACGTGGTGCAGGTCGTGGCCGGCGATGGTCGCTAGTTGTACAGAGAAGGGTGTGAACCCGCGCTCTGGATGCGAAGCTCCGCGCTGTTTCTGCTCGTCGGTCACCGTCGAGAGGAACCTCAGGTTCCAGTCACGGAAGGCCTCGTAGAACGCCACTGCGGTCGTATAGTCGTACGCCGCGTAATGCTCGGCCCACTTGTCCTGATCGAAGGGCTGCAGTTCAGGATTGTCGACGGCCAGCGTCTGGCGCAGGCGGAAGCCGAAGGCCATCTCGCAGTCGGCCAGGTGCGCGAAGATCTCGCGGATACTCCACTTGCCCGGCGTGGGCGGCGTGTTGACCTGCTCAGCACTGAGACCTGCGACCAGAGCCTTCAGCTTCGCCGGCGTGGTGGCCAGCACGGTTGCGGGATCGTTATCTCCGAGGGCGGCAGCATAAGGATTAGGAGCCATGGGGGAAGCATAGAGCATTTTCCCTGTAGGCGTAGCGCAGGGATTCCGCATCTATGGGCATTTTCCGCAATGAAAATGCCGTCACACGCCTCTTCCGGAATACCCGGTAACAGGGAAAATGCGGTAGCTGGTGACAACGATGATTGAATAAGAAATATGGCCAACATCGCCGGCAGCGAACAACAGACGTCGATTCGCCTGCCATGGAAGATCTTCTGGGTGGGACTCATCGTCCGCGTCCTCTACATGACCCTGGCCCACACCTACCGCATCCGTCTTTTTGAAGACCACTTTCAGTTCGGGTGGGAGGCCGGACGCGTCGCGCGTGCTCTGGTTACTGGCTACGGCTATGCCGATCCCTTCCAGGGACATACTGGTCCCACCGCATGGCTGCCTCCGCTTTATACCTTCCTCATCGCCGCGTCGTTCAAGCTCTTCGGTATCTATAGTCCGCTGTCGGCATGGTTCATCCTCACGATCAACAGCTTGTTCTCTGCCTTGACGGCGCTCGCTGTCTACGAGATCGGTTACCGCTGCTTCAACCCGAGGGTCGCTCTGTGGTCCGCATGGTTGTGGGCTCTGTACCCCGCAGCCATGCAGTTCGCTGTGAAGTGGGTTTGGGAGATGACCCTCACCTGCTGCCTTTTCACCTGGATCTTCGTGCTCGCCCTGCGCATGCGCGAAAACGGCGGCGGCACATGGCGGCAATGGACCATCTTCGGCATCTTGGGTGGCCTGCTGGCGTTGACCAACGCCACCCCCACGGTCTTTCTCCCGGTAGCGGCGCTGTGGGTGCTTTGGGGTGTTCCCGGACATCGGCTACAGGCGTTCAAACGCGCCGTCGTTGCCGGTGTTGTTGCAGGTTCCCTGCTGGCTCCATGGGTGATTCGCAATTACCTGGTCCTGCACGCCTTCATCCCTATCCGCAGCAACTTCGGGGCGGAGAACTATATGGGGAACTCTTCCTGGTCCGTTGGTTTCCCCTGGGGCACGACTGTTCCACTCGAAAACACACGCATCATCGACGAGTACCGCGCCAAAGGCGAAGTGCAATGGGTAAGAGACCGCGGCGCGCTGGCTGAGGAGTGGATTCACACCCATCGCCCCGAATTCTGGAAACTAAGCGCACTGCGTGCCTACATGTTCTGGGCGGGCGTGCCCCAACCGGTCATTCCGCACAAGGAATACGTCGAGTACGGCCGTGAGTTGAACTTCACCTTCGGAACCGTGGTGGGTGTGCTGGGATTGCTGCTGGCGATCAAGCAACGGCGCAAGGCAGCCTGGCTAATGACGCTGGCGTTCCTGATCTACCCGCTACCGTATTACTTCGTGACCGTGCAGGCGAGGTTCCGGCACATTCTGGAGCCGCTGATCATGGTGCTGGCGGTAAACCTGTTCCAGAGCGCGGAGAAGCGGAAGCCGGTGTTCTGAGGAGCCGTACAGTTGCACCATTTGCAGTGCAGCGTTTATGTGCTTAACACAGAAAGCCCGGCACGCTGCGCGCCTGCCGGGCGACTGAAACTTATTCTTTTGAAACGGCTTAGGCCTTGACGACCTTACCGGACTTGATGCAGCTGGTGCACACGCGGATGCGCTTGCTGGCGCCGTTCACCACAGCCTTCACGGCCTGCAGGTTTACGTTCCAGCGGCGGCGGGTAACGTTGTGCGCGTGCGAAATGTTGTTACCAAACTGCGGTCCCTTGCCGCAAAACTCACAGGTCTGTGCCATGACAAATCTCCAGGTCGTCTCCCGACAATCAGGTTTGACGAAGGTGTTTTCGCGCAGTGGGAGGGCGTTTCGCCTCGCTTTGGGCCGCCAGGCCACCAGAACGGGGCCGCGGGCTTGCTGCGGAAGTTAAAGAATACCGTATTTTTGGCCTCCGGGCAATCAAGAGGACAGCCATACGGAGCAGCCCGTATGCTTATCCCCAACAGGAGAAAGCACAACGCATGAAAGCCCTGATGCTTGAGGCGTACGAACATCTGCAGGTCATCGATATGCCCGTCCCGGCCGTTGCCGCCGACGAGGTTCTGATCAAGGTCGCCGCCTGCGGCATCTGCGGAAGCGATGTTCACGGCTACGATGGCGGTTCCGGCCGCCGGATTCCACCCATCGTCATGGGCCACGAGGCCGCAGGCATCATCGCCGCGGTCGGCTCTGAAGTACAGGGCTACAAGGCCGGCGATCGCGTCACCTTCGACTCCACCGTTTACTGCGGTAAGTGCGAGTTCTGCAAACGGGGCGAGGTCAACCTCTGCGACAACCGCCAGGTGATGGGCGTCTCCTGCGGAGACTATCGCCGCCATGGAGCCTTTGCCGAGTTCGTTGCCGTGCCCGAGCGCATCCTCTATCAGTTGCCGGAAAACTTCCCCTTCGAAGAGGCTGCCATGTTGGAGGCCGTCGCCGTTGCGCTGCATGGCGTGCGTGTCTCGCAACTGAAGCCGGGTGACTCTGCCCTGGTGATCGGTGCCGGCATGATTGGCCTGCTGACTGCCCAGGCCGCGCGCGCTGCCGGAGCACGCTCCGTTACTATCGCCGACGTCGATGCTGCTCGCCTGCAGATGGCTGTCGATGTCGGTATTCCGGACACGCTGCATCTTTCGGGCAACGACCTGGTCGCCGAGATCCTGCGCCGGACCAGCAATCTCGGCATGGATGTCGTCCTCGAAGCCGTCGGCCGTGCGGAGACTGTCGTTGCTTCTATCGAATGCGTACGCCGCGGCGGTACGGTCGGCCTGATCGGCAATATTCAGCCTGAGGTTCCGTTGCCGTTGCAGCGCGTGGTCACGCGTGAGGTCCGGCTGCAGGGTTCTTGCTCCTCCGCAGGTGAGTACGTCGAAGCCATTCGCCTGATGTCCGAAGGCGCCATCACGGTAAAGCCCCTGATCTCCGCCGTCAGCACGCTGGAAGAGGCTGCCGACTGGTTTGCGCGTCTGCATGCGCGTGAGGCGGGTCTGCTCAAGGTTGTCGTTGCACCCGGTAAGGAGAACTAAGCGTTGAGCGAGAACCTCTTCGATCTGACAGGACAGGTAGCCGTTGTTACCGGGGCATCGCGCGGCCTGGGACAGTACTTCTCTCGCGCCCTCGGACGTGCGGGCGCAAAGCTGATCGTCACCAGCCGCAAGGCCGGCGACTGCGACGCCTTCGTGGAAGAGCTCGCCGGCATGGGTGTCACGGCTCACGCGTTAACTCTCGACGTGCGCGACGAGAAGAGCATCACCGCCTTCGGCCCGGCTGCCGATGCCGTCTACGGCAGGGTCGACATCCTGGTGAACAACGCCGGATGCAACATCCGGAAGCCGGCGCTTGAGGTCACCTGGGAGGACTGGAACACCATCCTCGACACCAACCTGCGTGGAGCCTTCTTTGTCGCACAGACCATCGCACGTGGCATGATCGCCCGAGGCTACGGACGCATCATCAATATCGGCTCGGTCACCAGCGTGCGTGGATCGGCAGGTCTTGGACCCTATGGCGCCAGCCGCGGCGGCATTAAGCAGTTGACGATGAGCCTTGCGGATGACTGGGGAGAGCACGGTGTGACGGTCAACGTGCTGGCTCCGGGATGGTTCAAGACCAGCCAGAACCGCGTGATGTATGAAGATGAGGGCTGGGTACAGTATCTGGTCGAGCGCATCCCGCTCAAACGTCCGGGAGCTCCGAATGACCTGGACGGTGCGGTGGTCTTCCTGGCCAGCGAGGCTTCCCGATACGTGACCGGGCAGACGATCCTGATCGATGGCGGTATTTCGGTGGGTGCGACACGAGCTTTGGTAAAGAAGAGTTAAGGCGGGATCTACACGCTGGGTGCCCCGGGTCCCGCTTCTGGGACCTGGGTATCGCGCTAAGCGCCACCGCCTTTGAACTTGGAACCGCGAGTGCGGAAAAGCAGATTTCTCCGCTTCTACTGGTCGACCACCCCAACCAGCAAGCTGGTCGGGGACCCCGGCCCTACAAAATGACAAACAAAAAGCGGTTCGAGCTTCGCTCGAATTTCCCACATAAGCTTCGCGTATCCACCCCAACGAACTTCGTTCGCTGGGGACCCCGGTATGTGGGGCACCCGGCCTGTTCTACGCCTCTAACGCCCGCCGGACATCGATGGGCTGAATCCGCCCAAGCAGGAAGGCGTACGACAACACGCCGATCACCAGGTACGCCGCGGCGATCCCGAAGGCCCAGGTGAAGTTATGTGTCGCCTGCACGGTATATCCGGTCAGGATCGGCGCCGCAATGGCAGAGAGCTGGTTCGAAAAGTTCATGATGCCGCCCACCTTGCCGGTGCTTGTATTCGGCACCAGCAGCGAGGGCAGGCTCCAGCAGATGGGTGATGCCGCGGAGAGACCTCCGATCGCAATCGAGATGGGCACCAGCGCCGAGACAACATCGTGGGCAAAGGCCGCGCCGATCAATCCCAGTCCACAGGTTGTCCCGATCAACAGAACTGAACGCCGCACCGTGCTCGCATCTTTGCCGCGACGGATCAGAAAGTCGACCAGCACACCGCCGATGAAGAAGCCGCAGGCCGTGGCGATCAGCCAGGGCGCAGAGGTGAAGAGGAACGACTGCCGCAGCGAGATATGCAGTGTCTCTGCAAGATAGGTCGGCAGCCACGTCAACAACAGATAGAAGACGTAGTTGTACGACCCCGCGCCGATTGCCAGACCGATCACTTTGCGCTCGCGTAACAGGTGGGTCAGCGGAATCGGCGGAGCCAGAATCGCAGCCGCATCCTCTGTCTCGGAACTCGGATGGAGTACGTTTCGCATGGTGAAGCGATCCGGTTCGCGGTAGAGCAGCGCAAACAGCCCGAGATACCCAAACGAAAGCGCCGCCGTAAAACCAAAGGACATTCGCCAGCCGACGCGTAACAGCAAGAGCCCGAGCAAGGGCACACCGATCCCGTTGGCCAGCTTTGCTGCGCTGTCAAAGATCGCCGTCGCCAGCGACCGTTCATGCTGCGGGAACCATGCACCGACAGCTTTCGCATTCGCCGGAAAGGTGGGAGCTTCACCAATACCCAGCAGCAGCCGCGCCGCGAAGAACAGCAGCACGCCGGGTGCAAATGCGGCCGCAATCGAAGCAATGCCCCAGATGGCAATCGAGTAGAGCGAGACCTTACGCACGCCGAAGGCATCGAGTATTACCCCGGTGGGTAACTGACACGCGGCATAGGTCCACGAATACGCCGCTGAGAGCTGGCCAAAAACCGATGGCGTAATTCCAAAAGTCTGCACCAGAGCATCGTGCGAGACCGAAAGATTGACACGGTCGAAGTAGTTCACCAGGACGCCGACGCCAAGCAGTATTCCAACGGTCCAGCGATACGACGCAGCATTGCTGTTTTCAATTTTCATCGGGCATCGCGACTCTATCACGCCAAAGCTACAGCTTGCTTACTGCCTGGATCACCGCTCTCCGGTGTAATGCCGAATTCGGCCATGCGTTCTCCCATGCATCACCCATGCGGCGGAACGTCGCATAATCGAGGAGATGGCGATGGAGCACGAACACTACGGCAGCAGTCACCAGGGCGCGAAGTCGTCCCCTTTCAACATCGTCAGTCAGCCGGCGCAGAAAGATCCGGTCTGCGGCATGATGGTGAATCCGGCCACCGCTCCTGCGAAGGCAGAGCACCAGGGCAAGACCTATTACTTCTGCTGCCCGAACTGTGCTGCAAAGTTCAAGGCCGATCCGGAGAAGTATTTGAACCCAAAGCCCGCGGCTCCTCCGACCGCTGCTGAGACCTCGGCGGAATACATCTGCCCCATGGACCCCGAGGTTAGCCAAAAGGGACCTGGCAGTTGCCCGAAGTGCGGCATGGCGCTTGAGCCGGCAGTGCCTGTAGCTCTCACACGCACCGAGTACACCTGCCCCATGCATCCGGAGGTGGTGAGTGACCATCCCGGTAACTGCCCCAAGTGCGGCATGGCGTTGGAACCCCGGACGATCGAAGTTGAAGAGCAGGAAAACCCTGAGCTCACTGACATGCGCCGCCGCTTCTGGATCTGCGCGATCCTCACGGCTCCGGTCTTTGTGGCCGCCATGAGCGGCATGCGCGCGGAGCATCTTTTCGGTGGGCGTACGCTTCACTGGCTGGAGATGGCGCTCAGTACACCGGTCGTGCTGTGGGGAGGATGGCCCTTCTTCGAACGGGCGGCGCAGTCCGTCCGCACACGCAACCTGAACATGTTTACGCTCATTGGCCTTGGGGTCGCTGCTGCCTATGGCTATAGTGTGGCCGCGCTCTTCTTCCCAGATCTCTTCCCTGCTGCCTTTCGCGATGAGATGGGAGAGGCGCCGGTGTACTTTGAAGCCGCCGCTGTCATCGTGGTGCTGGTGCTGCTGGGTCAGGTGCTTGAGCTGAAGGCGCGTGCGCGCACCGGAGAGGCGATCCGCAGTCTGCTTGGCCTTGCGGCGAAGTCGGCGCGGCGCATCAAGACAGACGGAACCGAAGAGGATGTTCCACTCGACATGGTTCACGCCGGCGATCTTCTCCGCGTTCGTCCCGGCGAAAAGATTCCCGCCGATGGCGTGGTCACGGAAGGTGCAAGCTCTGTCGACGAGTCGATGATGACGGGCGAGCCCATACCGGCAGAGAAGCATGCAGGCGACCGCGTGACCGGAGCTACAGTCAACGGTACGGGAACGCTGGTGTTGCGTGCCGAGCGCGTTGGTCGCGAGAGTCTGCTCTCCCAGATCGTGCAGATGGTCGCCGAGGCACAGCGCAGCCGCGCCCCGATTCAGCGTCTTGCCGACCAGGTCGCCGGCTACTTTGTTCCCGCCGTCATCCTTGCCGCTGTACTCGCTGCCGTTGCGTGGGCTCTCGTGGGACCCCAACCGCGGCTGGCGCATGCACTCGTCTCTGCTGTCGCCGTCGTGATGATCGCCTGCCCCTGCGCTCTGGGACTGGCGACGCCGATGTCCATCATGGTCGCCAGCGGCAAGGCCGCACACATCGGTGTGCTCTTCCGCAATGCTGAAGCGATCGAGACACTGCGCAAGGTCGACACCCTGGTTCTCGACAAGACCGGCACACTTACCGAGGGCAAACCGCGCGTTACCGCGATCAGGACCTATGGCATAGAGGAAGCTCGTCTGCTGCGGCTGGCGGCCAGCCTGGAGAACGCCAGCGAGCATCCACTGGCAGCCGCGATCGTTGCCGCGGCCAAAGAACGCGGCCTTAGCTTGCTGCCCGTCACGAACTTCTCCTCGATCACCGGTAAAGGCGTTCGCGGCCATGTCGACAATGCCACCATCGCACTCGGCAACACCGCCCTGATGCAGGAGCTGGGAATCGATACCTCTTCCACTGAAGCCGACAAGCTGCGCCGCGAAGGGCAGACGGTCGTATTCCTGGCGCAGGACAACATATTGCTTGGCACTCTCGCTGTCGCGGATCCCATCAAAGCCACTGCCCGCGAGGCCTTACGCCAACTGCACAACGAGGGTCTTGCGATTGTGATGCTGACCGGCGACAGCCGAGCGACGGCAGAGGCCGTGGCCTCACAGCTGGGAATTGACCAGGTCATTGCCGAGGTATTGCCCGCCGGCAAGCGCGAGGCGATTGAGAAACTGCAGCAGGCGGGGCATGTTGTCGCTATGGCAGGCGACGGCGTCAACGATGCGGTCGCCCTGGCAAAGGCCGATGTCGGCATCGCCATGGGAACCGGCACCGACGTCGCCATGCAGACGGCGGGAGTCACGCTTGTGAAGGGCGATCTCAACGGCATCCTGCGTGCCTACCGGCTCAGTGAAGCAACCATGAGCAATATCCGGCAGAACCTGTTCTTTGCCTTTATTTACAACGCGTTGGGCGTACCGGTTGCCGCGGGAGCACTGTATCCCATCTTTGGCATTGTGTTGAGCCCGATGATTGCTGCGGCGGCGATGAGCTTCAGTTCGGTGTCGGTGATTGCGAATGCGTTGCGGCTGCGGATGGCGAAGATTTAGGGTTTATCGACAGATTCGGATCCCGTACTCTGGGTGCCCCATCCATCGCTTCGCGATGGGTGGGACGTTCGAGCGAAGCTCGAATAAAGTAGGAGCCGTGCAGTTCATAGCCGCCATCCCTCGAACTATCTCTCACCTGATAAATCTGTCGATACAGCAGAAACTTGATTCGCGCAACGCGCGAATCTCCCACCCATCGCGTTGCGATGGATGGGGCACCCAGGGTCTAGGCTACTCAGAGCGCTGCTTTCACTTTCTTCGGCAGCTTCTCGAAGACGCGGTTATGAGCCTGGCGCAGCAGGTCTTCCAGCTCGGCCTTGCGGAAGACGTTCCAGCCTGCCAGAGCAATCCACTTTGCCCGTGCCAGGTAAGGCGCGGGTAACACTCCTTCAATCTCCAGCAGCTCGTGAAACCGCTCCGGATCGGCGGCGAAGCTGAAGACCACCGGCTGCCGGCCCAGGCGGGACTCGTCGTCCAGATTGATCAGGGCGAACATCTTTCCGCCTTTGGTCTTATCGCCCACCCAGAAGACGAGGTTGTCGCCCCACTGGCGGGTCTCCGCGACGTGAGGCAGGGAGCGCAGGAACTTACGGACACCTTCGACATCCATGCCCGCAAGTATCCCACGCCCGCCTTCTATACTTGAAGGTGCGACATCATGACCTTTCCATTACTGCAGGAACAGCTTGACCTCATCACCAAGGGCGCGGCGGAGATCATTCCGCTGGAGGACCTGGCCAAACGCATCGAGAAGTCGATCGCGACCGGTACCCCTATGCGCATCAAAGCCGGCTTCGACCCTACGGCGCCCGATCTGCACCTTGGCCACACCGTGCTGATGCGCAAGCTGAAGCACTTCCAGACCCTGGGCCATACCGTCATCTTCCTGATCGGTGACTCGACCGCCCTGATCGGCGATCCCACCGGTAAGAGCCAGACGCGCAAGCCGCTCACGCGCGAAGAGATCGACGCCAACGCCGAGACCTATAAAGAACAGGTCTTCAGGATTCTGGACGCGGACAAGACCGAGGTCCGCTACAACTCGGAGTGGCTCGACCAGCTTGGCTACGCCGGCATTGTCAAGTTGGCAGCGCAGTTTACCGTCTCGCAGATGCTGGAGCGCGAAGACTTCCATAAGCGCTTCCAGGAGGAGCAGCCCATTCACGTCCACGAGCTGCTGTACCCCATGGCGCAAGGCTATGACTCGGTTGCACTGAAGTGTGATGTCGAGCTGGGCGGCACGGATCAGAAATTCAACCTGATGCGCGGCCGCGACCTGCAACGCACTCACGGACAGGCTCCGCAGATCATCCTGATGACGCCCATCCTCGAAGGCCTCGACGGCGTGCAGAAGATGTCGAAGTCGCTCGGCAATGCCATCGGCATCAAGGAGCCGGCGGGTGAGATGTACGGCAAGCTGATGAGCATCTCCGATGAGCTGATGTGGCGGTACTGGGTCTTCCTCACCGACCTGCCGCAGTCTGCCATCGACCAGATGCGCGCCGATGTCGCTTCAGGGGCGCTTCATCCCATGCAGGCGAAGAAGAACCTGGCACGCACCATCACGGCCGGCTTCCACTCAGAAGCGGAAGCGGTACACGCCGAGGAGAACTGGGCGCGCACCTTCCAGCAGAAGGCCATCGCGGACGACCTGGAGGAGGTACAGATCTCTCCGGAAGCGCTCGCCATCACGGACTCCAGCGTGCGCGTCGCGAAGCTTCTCGTCGCTCTGGGTCTCGCCGCTTCTGCTGGAGAAGCGACGCGAAAGGTTGCCGAGGGCGCTGTGCGGATCGACGGCAATGTCCATAAGGATGCCTTCCTTACGGTCACCGAATTGCCCGCACGTATCCCCGTGCGGCTTGGAAAGCGCGCGAAGCTCGCAGTGATCGCCTGACTGTGACTATTCCGCAACCCGGGAGCCCCGCTTTAGACGGATCCCGGGTTGCCTTCTTCTCCCGATATAGCCCAATATAATCAGCAGCTTGCACGCATCCTGTAAACCAGCCGCGACAAAGATGCATCCAACTGGGTCAGCAAGCTCAAGGAGGAACCCGTCCTGATGGGTACCCGATCGATTGCTGCTGTTGCAGCGCTGACTATTTTTGCTTTTCCTGCTTTTGCACAACAGGACACCGCCGCCCAGAACCTGGCGCGCCAGGTCATGCAGACGGAGATCGTCGCCGACCACGCTGACCATACACGGTGGCAGTACCGTTCGCACTATCAGAAGCCCGGCGAAGATGCCCTCTTCTACGTCATTGAGACGGATAGCGGAGCGATAAAGAAGAAGATCCGTACCGATGGCCGGCCCTTGACCCCAGCCGAACTCGCCACAGAAGACCGTAAGATCACCGATTTCGTCTCCAGCCCCAGCGAACAGGAGAAGCAGCGCAAGAGCGGCCGCGAGGACGATAAGCGTGCCGAAGAGATGCTGCGCATGATGCCGGATGCCTTCTACTGGTCAGTAAAGTCCGATAGTCCAGAGGCGACTACTCTCGCTTTTGTTCCCAATCCGAACTTCACGCCGCCCTCGATGGAATCCCGTGTCTTCGCCGCCATGTCCGGCGAGATCGTCCTGGATAAGGCACAACATCGTCTGAAGCTGATGCACGGCACCCTCACCAATGACGTCACCTTCGGCTGGGGTCTCTTTGGCCGTATGAAGAAGGGCGGCACCTTCTCGGTAGAACGCCGCGAGGTCAAGCCTGGCGTATGGCTTATCGTCGAAACCCACATCCACATCGATGGGAAAGCGCTGCTCTTCAAGTCCATCTCCGAGCAGGAAGATGAGGTAAAGTCCGGCTTCCGCCTCACACCCGACGCCATGACGCTGCAGGAGGCCGCCTCTGAACTGAAGTCACAGCCACCGGATACGCTCGCTCGGCGATAACGAGAAATACATGCTCACTCGATAGAGCATTTTCCGGGATACCCAGCAACAGGGAAAATGCTCTAAAGGGCGCGGTCACCTCCGCGCCCTTTATGCTTGAGGGGACGATGGCAGGCCGAAACTATCCCCAGACCGACCGCGAGCTCCTCCGGCTGATCGAACGCTCTCCCGGCGGACGCGCAGGCTATAAGCAACTCATCCGTGAGCTCGGCCTCGGCGGAGGCCGCGAACGCCGTCTGCTACTCGAACACCTTGCCCGCATGACGGCGAGCGGCGCGCTGCAGAAGGTCGATCACGATCAGTGGGCGGTGCCGAAGCCGAACGACCGCGGGACGCCTGGCGGAGCGACCTCCACCAGGCGCGGCAGGTATCCCACTGCCGCATCGTTCAATCGCGACAATCTCGTCTCCGGCAAGCTCGACCTGCATCGTGACGGCTTCGGTTTTGTTCGGGTACCCGGTGAGGACGACATCTTCATCCCTCCGCCGGAGATCAACGGAGCCATGCAGGGCGACCAGGTGCTGGTGGAGGTTGGCCCACCGCAACGCGACGGCCGTCGGTCCGGACGTATCGCCCGCGTGCTCAATCGCAAGCACCCAACGATTGTCGGCATCTTCCACTACGCCCGTCCGCAGAAGCGTCACGACTCTCCGCTGGTGCGTGGCAACTATGTCACACCGCTCGATGAGCGCATGACGCAGCCGATCCTCATCCCTGACGGGTTGGAGGTCCCTCTGCAAAAAGAGGGCTCGCCACATCGTGTGCTGGGAGAAGAAGCACGCGCACAGCTTGAGGAAGACTGGCGCAACCTCGAAGGCATGGCTGTCGATGTGGAGATCACCGACTTCCCCACGACTGCCCGTCCGGCAACCGGCCGCATCATCGAGGTGCTGGGCGACAAAGACGCCTTCGGTGTCGACGTCGAGATCATTATCCGCAAGCATCATCTGCCGCACGTCTTCCCTGACGACGTCCTCGAAGAGGCGCGCGCGCAGGCGGCAGAGCTCAATGGAGCGTACATTCACGAGCTCGAATCGACACCCTGGAATGGATTCGGAACGCACCCCAGGGAGAGCGGCCGCATCGACTTCCGCAGCTTCCCGATCGTCACCATCGACGGCGAAACTGCAAAGGACTTCGACGACGCCGTACACGCCCGCCTTCTGCCCAGCGGCAACTGGGAGTTGCAGGTCCACATCGCGGACGTGGCTGAGTATGTCCTGCCTGGAGGCGCACTCGATCTTGAAGCGCGCCTGCGCGGCACCAGTGTTTACTTTCCTGACCGGGCCATTCCAATGCTGCCGCAGGAGCTCTCCAGCGATATGTGCTCGCTGCGGCCGCACGAGAATCGGCTGGTTCTCTCCTGCGTCATGGAGATCGACCAGCGTGGCGAGGTACTGCGCTACCAGGTGATGGAAGGCATCATCCGCTCCGCACAGCGCATGACCTACACCAACGTGCAGCGTGTGCTCGATGACGACGCCAATGCTCTGCGCGAGTTCGCCGACCTGGTGCCCGAGTTCAAGCGCATGGAGGTGCTCTCGCGCCTTCTGAATCGTAAACGCGTACGGCGTGGCTCCATCGACTTCGATCTTCCTGAGCCTGTGGTGCAGTTCAACGAAGCCGGCGAGATGCAAGGGATCGTGCGGTCCGAACGCATCTGGGCGCATCGCCTGATCGAAGAGTTCATGCTTTCAGCCAATGAGTGCGTGGCTACCTGGATTGAGTCACAGGGCGTGCCGGGCATCTACCGTATTCACGAACCTCCTGATGCGCGGCGCGTTGTCGAGTTCGAAGAGACGGCGGCCGGCTTCGGCTACTCACTCGGCATCGGCAATCTGCCGGTACGCAAGATCCAGACACGCGGAGACCGGCGCGATGCACGCGGCAGCGGACGCGCCGCCAAGACGCACGAGGTCACCGAAGCGATTCCGGTGACGCCGCGCATGTACCAGATGCTGACCGAGCGCATTGCGGGCAAGCCCGAGGAACGCATCCTCGCCTACCTTATGCTGCGTTCACTGAAGCAGGCTGTCTACTCCGAACAGAACGAAGGCCACTTCGCGCTGGCCTCGCCGACTTATACGCACTTCACCTCGCCGATCCGCCGTTATCCAGACCTGATCGTGCATCGCATTGTCAAAGACCTGCTCCAGAGCGGAGCCAATCCCATGGGCAGCGCCGTGCTGAGCGACAAGCCGGCGCCGTGGGGCAATGCCCGTTTCACGAAGCATGCTGCCGATCTGGAAGGCCCCATCATGGCCAGCGAGTTGGCCTCCATCGCGCAGGAGTCGAGCGAGCGTGAACGCGGCTCCGAAGATGCCGAGCGTGAGCTGATCGAGTGGAAGAAGATCAAGTTCATGCAGGACCGTGTCGGCGAAGACTTCGACGCGATGATCCTGTCGGCCACCAAGTACGGCCTCTTCGTCGAGCTCGATGGTCTTTTCGTGGAGGGCCTGGTCCCGATCGACTCGCTGCGCGACGATCGCTATTACTTCAATGAGGGCTCACGCCGCATCTGTGGAGACCGTAACGGGCGCTGCTATGCCATGGGGCAGAAGGTGCGAGTGCTGCTCGATCGCGTGGACCGCGTGAATCGGCGCCTGCAGTTTGCCATTCTGGAAGACGAGAGCGGTCCATTCGCGCCTGCGGACGGAGAGCGTCCGGCAAAACCCGGTGCCCATCCGTACAAACCGCCGAAGGGCGCGGGGAAGAAGCGGTCGAAGAAGTCGATTCAGCGGGAGAAGAAGGCGAAAAAGAAAAGACGTTAGTTGATGTGAAAGATGAAATTCGCTCGATAGGGACGGGGTTGTCCATTCTCCATCAGCGGGCTGAAGTGCCATGAACGCATGGCGTCATAGCAAGGTCCCCATAGCTCATGTGGACCATCACCGGTCATCGCTTCGATAACCTGGCCATCAGAATCAATGGCAGCCCACAGGCTATACGTCGTTCCCTTTGGATACTTGCTGCCGTCGACCTTGGGCTCAACAATGTTGGTTGCCAACTTCCGCACCTCGGCATCGGTCAGCGGTTCTTTTGGACCCCATTTCCTGGTATCCACGGTGAACGAGAGAACACCCTCCATCTGTTGAGGCACACCATCCTTGAGGTAAGGGCGGAATGTCCATCGCATAATCTGCCGTACGGCGGAGTCGTTTGTACGTTCATTGACGGTGTAGAGCGGTAATACCTCACGGACCTTGCCTGTCCTATCCGTGGACATATAAAAGCTGGCTTCGCCGTGTTCCCCTCCATCCAGAGGTTGCGGCCAGATGATCTCAGGATCTGTGTTCGCTTGCTTCCGCAGGTCATTTTCTCTCATAACATCAACCTGCAGTTTTTGTTTGGCTGGTGTCGAAGGTGCGTTAATTGCCAGCATGTCTGGCTTGGGATTCTTCAAATCTTCGAGTCCAACCACGTGCAGGTCCAGTCGTTTTTCTCCGAGGCGCGCGGCATTCGTAATAGTCCGGGCAACAAGTGTTCCGCGGAAGTTCTGATAGTCGCTGAATTCAACCCCATGTCCGGAAGCGGCCACAATCTCATGTAAACCATCCGGGTACCGTATGCACATTTTCCGGGCTTGGTCGAAGCACTTGATTCCTGATGCGTCGGCAAGCTTATTTGCTTTTGTTTCCAGGCGGTCTCCGTCGCGAATTGTATTTGTAATGAAAGACGAATCCACGACGGCCATAGCGAAGGTATTCCATTTCAACGGAAGGTAGTCTCCCGAATTTTTCTCCAATGTTCTGTCACCGTTCACGATCAGATCCTGCGAGAATTCAGCCGACCTGATGAAACGCCGGTAATGCGTAGGGTCGATCCAGAGCCATTCGATCGTGCCGATCGTCTGCTGTCCATCGAGTACTACAGCATCGAGATGGAAGGGCTTGCTTCCAGGAGCAATCAACACAGGCTGCACAACTCGATGGTCAGCGCTTGTTACACTTGGCCCGCGCTGGGCAAACAGAACACCATAAAAAGTGACGAGACCCAGAGCCCTTGCGGCACGACGCATCGAATCAACCTCAATTTTCGGAATGTTGCGATTGTATAGTCGCCTGCAGTTCGCCAACATTCAACGATGATTACTTCCTTCAAGGCGCAATCGTGTATGCCGATGAATGCCATCGCGAGAATGGTGGATTTATCCTCTTGTAACACGCCCATTCGCGCCCGATAATGAGAACAGTCGTTCTCCGTTTTACAGTTCAGACGTAAGAAAGAGGCCATTCCATGAGCCCTACCCGTCGTGTCTTTATCCAACGGATGGCGCAGCTCGGAGGCTACTCCGCTGCTTATTCCACAATGCATCTTCTCGGCCTGATGCCTGCCTCCGGCGCGTCTCCTCTGCCGGAGCTACCTGCGGACTTCGGCAAAGGGAAGAAGGTCGTCGTTCTCGGAGCGGGTATCTCCGGCCTGGTAACAGCCTATGAGCTGCGCAAGGCAGGCTTTACGGTCACGGTGCTGGAGGCTCGTCATCGGCCCGGTGGTCGCTCATGGTCGGTGCGTAACGGCACGACCGTCGAGTTCCTGGACGGCACGAAACAGGAGTGTACCTGGGAAGAAGGTCACTATCTGAACGCCGGCCCGGCACGCATTCCCTCGCATCACACGCACATCCTCGACTACTGCCAGGAGCTGAACGTCCCGCTGGAGATAGAGATCAATTTCTCCCGCTCTGCACTGATGCAGTCAGATTCGCTGAATGGTGGAAAGCCCGTGGAAGAACGGCAGGTAGTGCATGACACCCGCGGTTACATCGCGGAGCTGCTTTCTAAGGCTATTAACAAACATGCGCTAGACCAGGAGCTGACAAAGGACGATGCGGAGCGCATGTACTATTTCCTGCGCGGCTTCGGCGACCTTAACCAGCAAAGCAAGTACTCCGGCACCACCCGGGCAGGCTTTGTTACACCGCGCGGCGCCGGGCCTGCCGTTGCGAAGCTGCATGATCCTCTCAAACTCAGCGAGTTGCTCGCCGCCGACCTCTCCAAGGGCGTTTTGTACGAAGAGCAGATCGACTGGCAGGCGACCATGTTCCAGCCGGTCGGCGGAATGGACCGCATCGGCTACGGCTTCGCCAAAGTGCTGGGCAACATCATCGTCTACGAGGCGCCGGTCACCGAGATCACAACCGGTCCCAACTCAGTTACCGTGGCATACACAAAGAAAGGCTCGGCACAGACCATTACGGCTGATTGGTGTGTCTGCACGATGCCAATCCCGGTACTGGCGAAGACGAAGAACAACTTCACTGCTGCGACACAGAACGCCTTCACCGGCATCCCCATGACAACCAACTACAAGATCGCCTGGGAGTCTCCGCGTTTCTGGGAGAAGGAAAACCGCATCTACGGCGGCATCAGCTTCCCTCGCCAGACCGTCGACCTGGTGTGGTATCCCTCCGACAAGCTCTTCTCGAAGACCGGCATCATCATCGGTGGCTTCAACGCCGAACGCGACGATGTCACGCGCCAGTTCACGCCGTTTGGTGCGCTCTCGCGGCAGGGCAAGCTCGATGCTTCCCGTGCTGCGGTGGAGAAGCTGCATCCGGGCAAGTCTTCCCTGCTTACAAAACCCATCTATGTGAGCTGGGAGAACATTCCGTATTCGCTTGGCTGCTTCGCTAACAATCATCTCGATGGGACTGAAGCTGCCTACAGCCAGCTCGATAAACCTGAAGGCCGCACGATCTTCGCGGGTGATTATCTGTCGCATCTGGTGGGATGGCAGGAGGGTGCGGCGCTCTCAGGGCATCGCGCGATTGAGAGGATTGCTGCGGGGATGAAGGGATAGGTTTTTTTGTTATCCGATAGGGCAGAGAAAGCAGGTCCTTCGCTTACTCTCAGGACCACAAAAAAAAAGACGGTTCGCGCGTAGCGCGAATACCCACGTCCCAGAAGCGGGACATGGGGCACCCGGTGTATGGGTTAGTCGCAGCCGGCGCCCAGGGCTTCCAAGGTCGGCTCTTCGGCGACTTCTTCGGTGACCGGCTTCATCTTGCCCTCGAAGAAGTCCTCGACGGCAATCATGACGTCTTCGCCCACCTTGGCCTCGTAGATCGCCCTGCGCAGTGAAGCTCCGCCGGCTACGCCGTGCGTGAACCAGCTTGCGAACTGCTTCATCTTGCCGATGGCATCGCGGCGGGCTGACTCTCGATCACGCTTGCGGCGCTTCTCTTCGTCGGTCTCAGCACGGCCAGGAGTTGCGAACTCAATCTCCGGATGCTCCTGCTCAATCTCTTCGAGCAGCATCTCGAAATAAGTCCGAATCATGCGGTAGCGGTCCATCTCGGTCGGCTGATCGTAGCGCCCAGTCGCGGTGTACTGTGCGATCTGACGGAAGAGCCACGGATTCGCCGGAGCGGCGCGGCCGATCATCACGGCGTCGCAGCCGGTCTCCGCCACCATGGCGGCAGCATCCTCCGGCGTGCGGATATCACCGTTGCCGATGACCGGAATCTTCACCGCGTCCTTGACCTGCGCGATCCACTCCCAGCGCGCCTGGCCGCTGTAGCCCTGCTCGCGCGTACGGGCGTGCAGCGCGACGGCGTTCAGCCCGCAGTCCTCGGCCATCTTCGCCAGCGGAACGCACACGATATTGGCGTCGTTCCACCCCATGCGGAACTTCACCGTAAATGGAATGGTGACGGCAGCCCGGACCGCCTGGAAGATCTCACCGATCAGCGGCAGATCGCGCAGCAGGCCGCTGCCACCGTTGCAGGAGGTGACGCGCTTGGCCGGGCAGCCCAGGTTGAGGTCGACGATATCGAAACCGGCGTCTTCCACGATGCGGGCAGACTCGGCCAGCGTGACCGGATTCGATCCGAAGAGCTGGGCCGAAATCGGGTGCTCGTCCTCGTAGTAGGTCAGGTAGCGCTTGCGCTTGGTCTCGCGCATGCGGGCCAGACCGTCAGCCGAGGTGAACTCGGTCATGATGAGACCACAGCCCGACTGCTGGTTCGTGACCGTCTGATTCACGTCGCCGGAGGAGTCCGGCGTAAACATGCTGGCGTTGCGGATGAAACGCCGGAAGACCGTGTCGGTTACCCCCGCCATGGGGGCAAGCACCGTTGCGGGAGCCACCCGAACCTTGCCGATGGAGAATTCGGCAGGAACGACGGCACCGTTGTCGGGCATGACATACTCGGTCGGGTTGTCCCAGTTCTTCTTCATGTGTATCTACAGAAAAGCCAAAGGCCCTCGCCGTAGCAAGGGCCTCGGCCTTGATGCGTTTGTATTTACTTGGCGGCCGCGCCAGACTTCTCGAACTTGCGGCGGAAGCGCTCTACGCGTCCAGCCGTGTCGATCAGCTTCTGCTTGCCAGTGAAGAAGGGGTGGCAGTTGGCGCAGATTTCGACCGTCAGGTCGCCCTTATGCGTCGAGCGGGTCACAAAAGTGTTTCCGCAGGCGCACTTTACGTTCATATCGGTGTAGTTGGGGTGAATTCCCTGCTTGGGCATTGAAAATAAATCCTTTTCGTGTGTTGCCGGGCTGTATTGCTATAAACCGGCTTGTTTTTGTCCAGCTCCCGGGGGCGGTTCGCTTGCTGCGGCAAAGATCACGCAACATCGATGTGCCTGTCGACTACGGGTGCTCTGTTAAGTATAACCCGGGTTAAACTGGGACTGCACCACGGGTGGTGCAGTGGTTCAGGATGATCCGAATCCGGGAACCCGGAAGTCCCTCAAAAGCAGGTCCTTCGCTTCACCACCCCGTTTGCTCAGGATGACAAGACATCGGAGTCGGAAGTTTTCCTAGATCGATGGGGGTTTTCCTAAGCCTTGCGGACAAGCATACTCATCTCATAGGTATGAGCGTCGTTTGCCCCATCTGCGAAGGAGCCGGTCTCCGCATCCTCACCCGGCCGGACGGGGAGCAGTACGCCACCGCTTGCGGTTGTCAGACGCAGCGTCGCGCTTTGGCGAATTTGGAACGCGCCCGTATCCCCCGCCGTTACGAGCACTGCACCCTCGACAACTACGAGACCAGCTTTCCCAGCTCTCACCGTTCCCTACTCAAGGCGCACTTGGCGGCGAAGAAGTTCGTTGAAGGGTATCCGATCGAAACGGACGGTTCCGGTCTTCTGATCACGGGGAACATCGGTGTGGGGAAAACCCATCTGGCCGTCGGCATTCTGCAGTCGCTCATCATGGAGCGCGGTGCCACCGGACTCTTCTACGACTACCGTGAGCTGCTGAAGGAAGTGCAGCACAGCTACAACCCGAAGGTTTCGGCCACGGAACTGGAGATTCTGAAGCCGGTCTTCGATGCCGAGATTCTGCTTCTGGACGAGCTCGGCGCCTCCAAACCCACGGACTGGGTCTGGGATACCGTCGCGCACATCCTGAACACTCGCTATAACGACAAGCGCACCACCATCATCACRACGAACTACGCTAATCAGGCTCCGCTCGGCGCAGAGGCAAGTACCCCGCGCAACGTAATGCGTGACGAGACCCTGGGTGACCGCATCGGCGAACGCATGCGCAGCCGCTTGCAGGAAATGTGCGTCATTGTGGAGATGCAGGGCGAAGACTTCCGCCAGAAGATCAAGCGGGCCACGCTGGCATAAGAATTGTTGGGGCGTGCGAAAAGTGTCCAACTTACGGGGACACCAAGGCGGCTGGAGTATTTCTCCTAATGGTGTAGAGCGGAGTTATCGCCGTTTGCGCCGTTTTCCGCGAAGAAAACGGCATTCGCAGATTTTTCCAAGGCTACAGTGTCAGGGGAAATGCTCTAAGCTACCAGAACTCCAATCACAATCAATACCGCGGCGGCGATGGCTACGGTGCGATAAATCGCCTCGTCTACTCGCTGTCTGCGGGTCGTCTCGGTCTGCATCGGTGCACTCCTGAAAAAACTGCAAATGGGGGAAAGCTGGACGTGCGCTCTCTATATCTCTTTGAACGCAATCTTCCCTCGTTTAGATGCGCTTGCTTTGCAAAAATTTCGTGAGAATTTCCCAAGGTACCTGGGCGCATCCGACATACAGCTAGAGCATTTTCCTGTAGGTGTAGTGCAGGGCCTGTGCATCTATGGGCGTTTTCCCCAATGAAAACGGCGCTGCACGCTCCTCCCGGGATACCCAGCAACAGGAAAAATGCTCTAATCGATGCTTCTAGACTCTGCCTGGTCTCGTCATTTTCGCAGCGATAGTCAGGCTGGTGAAAAAGACGACCGCCGGCAGTGCGGTACCCACGCTAACCCAGACTTGCGGTCTGTTGGAATTCATCGCTACGCCCTACAATCGGTTTCATGGCTGACGACGCACTCTTCACACCTCCGCCCACAGAACCTCGCAGCTCAATGCGTACGCCGCTGCTGATCGGTGGCGGTGTGGTGCTATTGGCTGTTGTCCTGATGCTCATCTTCGGCCACCACAAGGTGCAGGCGCCGACCACGGTAGCGCCGCTGGACAGCTACGCCGCCAACCTTCCCTTGAGTGGGATCGAGATGTCTGAGGCGACCTCGCCCTTCGCCGGCGGCCGCTCCACCTATATCGATGGCAAGATCACCAACACCGGCACCCGGACCATCACCGGGGTGACCGTGCAGACGATCTTCCGGTCGGACGATGGACATACGGTCTCACTCCAGACGGTCCCCCTGATGCTGATCCGCACCCGGATCCCCTACGTGGACACACAGCCCATCTCGGTAGCGCCCATCGCTCCCGGCGCGACGGCGGAGTTCCGACTGATCTTTGAGGGACTGCCACAGAGCTGGAACCAGCAGCAACCGGAACTGCACATTACAGGTGTGCAATCCAAGTAAACCCCGTGAATTTACTGCAGTGTAGGGAATATTTTTCCCACGGTAATTGTTCGCGGTGCGGACGAATCGACGGAATTTTCTCGTAAGTTACAGATTCTAAATAGGCCACCGTTTTGGCACGATAGCTGCTCTAAGAAGAGTACGAAAGCGTTGTGACGGTGTTTGTTTTAGTTGAACCGCCGCGACTCTAAAAGGAGCTATCGATATGAAATACGCTCGTGCCTTTTCCGGTTTGTCTGCCGTCGTTCTGACCGGCGCTCTTGCTTTTCCGGCTTACGCTCAGCAGAACAGCACCGCTTCCCCAGCTCAGGGTCAAAAGCAGGACGCAACGGATAACACAACGTACGCCACCGGTCAGCCGCTGCAGTCAGAGTCGAAAGAGGGCTTTTGGGGACATGTGAATCCCTTTGCCCGCAAGAAGTGGGTACATCGCCAGGTTGACCCGGTCAAGGACCGTGTCAATGAGCTCGATCAGCTTCAGGCCAAGAACGCAAATGACATCCGCGACGTAGACTCCCGTGCAACGGCAGGCATCAACAAGGCCCAGTCCGCTGCCGACTTGGCCGACCAGCATGCAGCAGACGCTGGTAACCGTGCCGATAAGGCCAACCAGGTTGCCTCCACTGCCAGCACCCGTACGGATGCTCTGCATGGCACCGTCCAGAACCTCGACCAGTTCAACAAGGTAAGCGACTCCGCCATCCCGTTCGCCAAGGGCAGCACGAAGCTCGGACCGAAGGGCAAGGCTGAACTCGATGCCATGGCCGAGAAGCTCGCCACCGAGAAGGGCTACATCATCGAAGTGCAGGGTTACAGCGGTTCTGGTGTATCAAGCTCGCAGGCAATGGCTGATTCTGTCGTACGCTACCTGGTCACCGAGCACCAGGTCCCGGTTTATCGCATCTATAGAAGTGGCCTCGGCCGTAACACCGCCAAGGCTGAAGAGGGTCAGGAGAAGCCAATCCGTAACGGCGTATACGTATCGCTGATGCACAACAGCATCGCGAGCATGGATTCGACGTCGGCGACCGCTGCTCCCGCAACACCGGTTACCGGAACCTCGACGCCGGACACCTCAAACCGCTAAGTCTCTCCCCCAGAGCGCGGCGGGGCTCCTAAAGCCCGCCGCGAACCATCAGGATCGTTGGAACGCTGCCAATCAAGAGCGCGTCCACACCAAGCTCTCCTAACCAGAGAGAACCAAGGCAGATTGGCCCTCCTCCCGGAGGGCCGTTTTTTTGCTTAAAACAAGTTTCTTGCTACGGCAAGCCTGGGCGCCAGGATAGCGCAGCGGGCGCATGAGAGTTGCTCCGGGGCTGCCGTTAGAGCCTTTCCCTGTTGCTCTGGATATCCCGCAGGGGAATGCTCTGTCACCTCAAAACACAAAGACCGGCGCGCAGTCGCGAGCCGGTCTAAAATTCCTCTGCTTTTAACGAGCGTTTGTCCCGTCGACTTAGGGGCGACCCAGGACGCGGTCGTAGACGTAGCGATCGCTGGTGGTGCCCAAAGCCTCGTTGTATAGCACCAGAGCGCCCATCGACTCCTTCAGCTCCTCGCTGAAGCGGTGGAGATCGCGCAGATTGTCCGCCGTGGCGGGAATCTCGACGTGACCGGCCTTCAGGAACTTCTGGTAGCCCTTGTCGACCAGGCGGGCGATATTTCCCTTGAGCAGCCAGCCCGGACGGGCCGTAATCTCGGCGGTTCCGTCGGCTGCAGCACGAATCTCGGCGGCGCAACCGTACTTGGAGATGCGCTTTGCACCGTTGGCGCCGGCGGAAACATCAAACTTGTGGTTCCCCAGCGTGGACAACACGGTGTCGAACCTGGGCTGCTGCTGTGTCTTTCTGGCCATAAGCGGATAAACTCAACAACAGTGTCGCATATTGCTGCCCGCCTCGGAGCGCCCGGCGACAGGAACGGAAACCAGAGTTTTGCTGACGGAAACCAAAATCTCCGGCGCCAACACCTCTACCCTTGGCACCTCTGTGCTCGATCGGGTTGGGAATACACCACTCGTCCGTCTGGACCGCCTGACAGCCAAGCTGCCCGGCATCGTCCTCCTGGGCAAAGCCGAGTGGGCAAACCCCGGCGGCAGCGTGAAAGACCGTCCCGCCTCGAACATTGTTCTGTCCGCACAGCGCGAGGGCAAGCTCACTCCCGGAAAGCACCTGCTTGACGCCACCAGCGGCAACACGGGCATCGCCTATGCCATGCTGGGCGCGGCCATGGGCTTCCCGGTGACGCTCTGCCTGCCGTCAAATGCCTCTCCGGAGCGTAAAAAGATCCTCGCCGCTTACGGGGCGAACATTGTTCTGACCGATCCGGCAGATGGCTCCGACGGCGCCATTCGCAAGGCGCGGGAGCTGGCCGCCAGCGACCCCGACAAGTATTTCTACGCCGATCAGTACTCGAACAATAACAACTGGCAGGCGCACTACAAGACCACTGCGAACGAGATCTGGCAACAGACCGAAGGGCGTCTGACGCACTTCGTTGCTGGCCTCGGCACCTCCGGCACCTTCATGGGCACCACGCGCCGGTTGCGTGAGCTGAACCCGAAGATCCAGTGCATCTCGATGCAGCCGGACTCGCCCTTCAACGGCCTCGAAGGTCTGAAGCACATGCCCACCGCTATCGTTCCGCCGATCTACGATCCCAAGCTCGCGGATCGCCTGGTGGAAGCCTCCACCGAAGAGGCCTACGTGATGGCGAAGCGCATCGCCCGCGAAGAAGGCATCCTGATGGGTATCTCCTCGGCCGCCAACGTCGCCACGGCGCTGCACATCGCCGAGGAAGAGGTTGCCGCCGGGCGCGAGGCCATTATCGTCACCATCCTCTGCGACTCCGCAGACAAATATCTCAGCGAACGGTTCTGGCAGGAATGAAACTCCACATCACCCAAGCCGACTACGATGCCCTCCGCGCCCACGGCGAGGAGACGTATCCCCATGAGTGCTGCGGCGTTCTGCTGGGCCATGCCAAGGATGACGGCAACCATGTCTCCGCGATCGTCCGTGCCGGGAATACCCGCACCGACAGCGCGCACAATCGCTACAACATCAGCCCCATGGAGCTGATCAAGATTCAGCGCGAAGGCCGCAAACAGGGCCTGGACATCGTGGGCTTTTACCACTCGCATCCAGATCATCCGGCGATGTGGTCTTCGACCGACTTCGCCGAGGCTCATTGGTTCGGCTGCTGTTACGTCATCACCAGCGTCGACAAGGGCAAGGCCAATCTGACCAATGCCTTTCACCTCAGCGGCACGACGGAAGATGACAAAGCTTTTCAGCAGGAAGAGATTCTGATCACAAAAGCAGTTGGAGAAAACGCATGAAGATCAACATCCCGACACCGCTCCGGGCGTTCACGGACAAGCAAGCCACCGTGGAGGTAAACGGCGCCACGGTTCAGGCCGGGCTCGATGCACTGGTCGCCGCCCACCCCGAGCTGAAGAATCACCTCTTTACCCCGGACGGCAAGCTGCGCAGCTTCGTCAACGTCTACCTGAACGATGACGACGTCCGCTATCTGCCCGCCGCCGAGGCCTCCGCAGTCAGCGCCGCTGACGAGCTCACCATTATTCCTTCCATCGCCGGCGGCGCCGGCCGGACTGGCCGTCCAGGCGTAAGCGCTTCGCGCGCTCTTTGTTGTCGTTAGACAACATCCCCTTCCGACATTTTTTTCTTGTCATCCTGAGCGTAGCGAAGGACCCGCTTTTCGGGTCCTCTACGGCTCAGTCAGCCGAAGGACCATACCATGCCTGATTTGAAAGAAGTCGCACTCCCGGAACTGTCGAACGACGAAATCTCGCGCTACTCGCGCCACCTGATCCTGCCCGAGGTGGGCTTTGAAGGCCAGCAGAAGCTGAAGGCCGCCAAGGTCCTGTGCGTTGGGACCGGCGGTCTGGGCGCTCCGCTTGCCTACTACCTCGCCGCTGCCGGCATCGGCACGCTTGGCCTGGTGGACTTTGACGTTGTCGACGCCAGCAACCTGCAGCGCCAGATCATCCACTCGACCTCGACTGTCGGCCAGCTGAAGGTCGACTCCGCCGAGAAGAAGCTCAAAGACCTGAACCCGTACATGAACGTGGTGAAGCACAACGTCATGCTGCGCAGCGACAACGCCCTTGAGATCTTCAAGGACTACGACATCATCGCCGACGGCACGGACAACTTCCAGACACGCTACCTGGTCAACGATGCCTGCGTGCTGCTGAACAAGCCCAATGCCTACGGCTCGATCTTCCGCTTCGAGGGCCAGGCTTCAGTCTTCGCCACGGAGGAAGGCCCCTGCTATCGCTGCCTCTATCCGGAACCGCCACCGCCGGGTCTGGTTCCGTCCTGCGCCGAGGGTGGCGTACTGGGCATTCTGCCCGGACTGGTCGGCGTGATTCAGGCCACCGAGGTCATCAAGCTGATCCTCGGTATCGGCGAGCCGCTTGTCGGCCGCCTGCTGCTCGTGGATTCTCTGTCGATGAGCTTCCGTACGCTGAAGCTGCGCAAGAACCCGAAGTGCCCGATGTGCGGAACGCACGAGATCAAGGAACTGATTGATTACGATCAATTCTGCGGCATCGCTCCGCCGACGACCACCGGCCCGCTGGAAGTAGCGCAGCACGCCGCCGTGGGTGATGTTCTCGTACAGGACGGCATTCCGCAGATCACCGTGGAAGAGCTGAAGGCCAAGCGCGACCGCAACGATGACTTCGTGTTGCTGGATGTTCGCGAGCCGCATGAGTATCGCATTGCGAACCTGGGCGCTCCGCTCTATCCGCTGGGCGAGATCGGTTCGAAGCTTGGCGAGTTGGCGCAGTACAAGGACAAGGAAGTACTGGTCCACTGCCGCTCCGGCGCGCGCAGCCAGAAGGCCGCGCTCGAGCTGAAGGCTGCCGGCTTCTCCAACGTGAAGAACGTCGCAGGGGGCATCCTGGCCTGGGCCGAGAAGATCGACCCGACCATGCCGAAGTACTAAGTCAGTCTCTGCTCATCAAACTCCCGTTTCGGAGCTTCTGTAAATCCTGCTCTGAACGGGAGTTTTTGTGCTCTGAGCTACTCTTCTTCGTTGTTTGTGCTCGTAATTGGAACGACCGGAAATCACGTCAAATGCCGGCCCCTCCTATGTCCGGAAACTGTTCACTTTATAGATCTTCTCGATATACCGAAGGTGTTTTGCAACGTCATGGTTTCGTCCGGGCAACCCGAAGTAAACGCGGGGGCATCCAGAGCAACTAAGCATTAGTTGATGGATACCGCGCCGCGCGCACAGTTGAGCCTCAGCGACGGGATCACCACGCAGCGGAGGATCATCCGGTGAATCGCATCATGCGCAGTCCGTCTGTACGGACAACGCTCTCCTCGTTATTTCACGCCCTTCAGAGCGGTCTGCACGTTAGCGTCACTCCCTCACACTTTTACTTTCCCGTGCCGGACCTGGACTCCTTCCGCGGTAAGGACTGGAAAGAACGCCGTCCCTGTAGCGGCATCGACTTCCGTTTCGACGAGCAGATCCAACGGCTGCAGCAGGATCTGGCGCCCTATCTGGCTGAGTGCAAGTTCCCTGAAAGTTCGGTCTCCAACAATGGACATCGCTCGTTCCACTTCAACAACGGCTTCTTCGAGCATGTGGATGCAGAGATCGCGTATGCCTTCGTGCGCCGCAACAAGCCTCGCCGCATTATCGAGATCGGTAGTGGAAACACCACGATGGTGCTGGCCGCCGCCTTACGTGCCAATCGGAAAGAGGGCTTCCCGGGTGAGTTGATCAGCATCGAACCGCACCCTGCGCCGTATCTCAAACATGGCATCGATGGCTTGACCCAGTTGATCGAAAAGCCGGTACAACAGGTCCCACTCGAGTTCTTTCATCAGCTCGAAGCCAACGATATCCTCTTCATCGATTCCACGCACGTAGTCTCGGTCGACAGCGACGTGCTCTATGAATGCCTGCGCATCCTGCCTGAGCTCGCCGAAGGTGTCCTGGTTCACCTGCACGACATCTTTACGCCGCACGATTACCCGCAGAAGTTCGTGATGACCAATCTCTGCTTCTGGGGAGAGCAGTACATGCTCGAGGCCTTTCTTTCTTTCAACCAGGCCTTCCGCGTCATGTGGTCCGCAAGCGCACTTCAGCACGAACACTGGAACGAGCTTGAGGCCGCCTTCCCGGCGTGGAAAGACAGCTACACACGCATGCCCGCGCAGCTAAAGATCTACGCACCCACACTCGATGGAAAGAATGTGTGGCCCAACAGCTTCTGGATTGAGCGCGCTGCTCGATGATGCAAATGGCGTTGCCTGACGTGGGCATGCCCTAGAGCAATTCTCCTAATACTGTGGTGTTGGAGAAATCTGCGAATGCCGTTTTCTTCGAAGGAAAACGGCGCAAACTGCAAACGCTTCGCTCTACACCTTTAGGAGAACTGCACTAGCCTCTTCGATATACCGCGACCTCGCGCAACGAATGCGCAATGGCTTCCAGGCATCGCCGGCTCCCGGGGGTTGCCGGCACCTCTATCTGCATCTTGCGGCAGAGAGAAGCCAGCATCTGCGACCCGATACGGTCGATCGTATCCGGATCCAGGTCAGGAATCCGGGCGACGAAGGCTTCGATCATGACCAGATCTTCCGTCGAGAGCTTTGCAATCACAGATGGATCGAACTCAACGCCATGCGCCACATGCATCGCATGATTCTGCACCGGGGCGGGCTCGGGAGCGATCGTAATGCTGCGGCTGGAATAGGCTGATCCAGCCCCTGCGGTCTCCTCCTGACGGACAACGATGGTGCCCGCAAGCAGATCGCCCAACCGCTTGTTCTGCTTGCTGATAACGATCGTGAAGATCCCGATGACGTAAGCCGTCGGCATCATATCGATAATCCGCAGGAAGTTCCGCGCCATTGCCTCGAAGAGCGTGATCTGTCTGCCCGTGTCTTTAATGACGCGGATGCGGTTCAAACGCTTTCCCGGCGTCTGTCCATTCCAGAAGGCTTCAAACAGGGTGTAATAGCCCCAGAAGAAGAGAAAGTTCACGAAGATCAGGCCGGCCGTCAGCCACATGCCGGTGCGGTCTGAGACCTGGTTCAGCCGCTCGGCGCCTCCGGCTGACGCAAACGCCAGGCTGATGACGATGACCAGAAATATATAAATGCCACCCTGAAGAAGCAGGTCAGCTAGGTGCGCCAGCATACGTGAGCCGAGGCCGGCCACGGGAAAACTGAGTGCTACCTGCTCGGGTGTGTCGATGCTAAGCTGATCTCGATATTGATGGGTGCTCATGATCTCGAATGCCTGGTTAGAACAGCGTAGGGCCTCCTGGGCCAAATTGGAATTCCTGATTCAGCAGGCAGAGAAATTTCGTTTGAAGCACCTTACCGCCGAGGAGCTCTCCGAGTTCGGCCTGCTCTACCGCCAGGCTGCCGCCGACCTCTCTGCTGCCCGAAGCGACCGTTCCGCCAAAACTACCGCCGAATACCTCAACCGCCTGGTCAGCCGGGCCCATCATCTCGTCTATGCAGGCCGCAAGACGACACTGCGCGGTATGCTGCGGTTTTTCACTGATGACTATCCACGCATCTTCCGTGGGCTGCTTCCCTTCACGGCAGCATCCCTGCTCATCTTCCTCGGGGGAGCCCTGCTGGGAACGCTGCTCACACTGGCGCGGCCGGAGTTCATGCGGGAGTTCCTCGGCCCATCGATGGTGAGCACCATCGAGAAACATCAGATGTGGACCGACTCCGTGGTCGCCATTAAGCCGCGCGCCTCGGCAGCGATCACGACAAATAACCTCAGCGTTACCTTCTTTACCTTCGCGGGAGGTATCGCCGGCGGTGTCTTCACCGTGTTCCTCCTGTTCAATAATGGCCTGCTGATGGGAGTCGTCAGTACAGCCTGCGCGCAGCATCATATGTCCCTCAGCCTGTGGAGTTTTGTCGCAGCACACGGCGCGCTGGAGCTTCCCGCGATCTTCATCGCCGGGGGAGCAGGACTGCGTATTGGCTGGGGTCTCCTGTTTCCCGGACTGCTCTCGCGCCGTGAATCCCTCGTGCTCGCCGGGACCGAAGCCGTCCGTCTGCTCGCCGGCACCATCCCGATGCTGCTCATTGCCGGCACACTGGAAGGCTTTGTTTCACCCACCAAGGCGCCGCTGGCGCTCAAATTCGGCATCTCCGCCACTCTGCTCACCCTGCTTTGGTTGTGGTTAGGACAGAACCGCGACCAGAAAGCCTTGGATACCGTCTCGGAACCAGCGCTCGCCTAAAGCATTTCTCCTGTAGGTGGAGTGTAGGGATCCCGTATCTATGGGCGTTTTCCGCAATGAAAACGCCGCTGCACCCCCTTCCGGGATACCCAGCAACAGGGAAAACTGCCCTAAAGCGTTCCCTGCGATTTGATCTCCAGATAACGGTTGATGGCGGCGATGCCTGCCTTTTCCGGAGATGTCTCCACCACCAGGACCCCGCGGCGCTGTAGCTGCGCCACGATCAGCCTGCGGCGCGCAAGCATCTCATTGGCCGCAGTCACGGCAAACATCTCAGTCGCATTGCGAGGCTGCTGCCGTGCAAACTCCGTCAGTTCGGGATGCTCGAGCAACACCAGCACGACCAGGTGCCGCTTCGCGAGATCGGCAACCGCGAGCGATACGTCAGGCGCAGAGGCACTCTCCGCCATCTCGGTGATCCAGAAGACGAGCGACCGCTGGGTCTGGAGCTGACGGAAGCGGGCCGCAGCCAGCCGATGATCTGCTTCGGCATGCTCCGAATGAACCATCGACAAGGCATCGAGCATACGGCGCAGATGTGGTGCTCCCTTCGATGGGGAGATCTGTTGCTGGATGCGCCGGCCATAGGCAAGCAACGCGCTACGGTCGCCGGCGCGGTCCACCACCTGAGACAGGCGCATCGCTGCCGAGACCGCCTGATCCACCTGTTGCAGGTGCAACCGGTCATCATGCGCCCGCTCCTGGAAGCCGACCATCGCCGAATTGCCATGGTTTGATCCGCCAACCTTCAACTCAAACGATGTCCGTGACAGTCGCCCGGCATCAATGACAGTCCATACCTGTTGCGACCGTTCCGTGCGGAAGGTGCGTGTGATGGGTTTGCCGCGACGTGCGGTCGCTGTCCATGAGATGTTCCGCAGTTCATCGCCCTGCTGATAGTCACGTAGCGACTCAAACTCGCGGCCGAGGCCGATGCGGCCTCGCCTCCGCTTCTCCAACTCGATCTGACGCGCACGGATCAGAAAAACATCGTCGGCTGTGCCGACGGCCTGCGGCACGACACGAATCGTCTGTTCCAGGGGCACAAGCGAGCGACCCTCCGCCAGGCCCAGGATCGACCGGTAACGAAGATAGACGTGGTCCAGCTTCATCTCACCACGTTTGGCCGGAAAGGTCGGGACACGGATCTCCGCCAGTTGGTTGCGGAAGATGGTAATTGCCTGCAGCGGAGGAACCAGCGAGAGTGCGGGATGCAGCCCGTCCATGACCGCGACACGCATCCGGCCGCTCCCAGCCTGTTCGATCTCCAACACAATATCCGTCCGCTCACCCAGCATCGGTGCATGGACAAATCGCCGTCTGACGGTAAAGATGCCGGCCTTCGGTAGACGCCAGGCATCGATCGCAGCCAGCACAAGAATGATGCCGTCCCATACGGGCATCATCCAGAGAGTGTGCGACAGAAAGAACGCGGGAATCGCAAACAACACGCCTGCCGTCAACAGCCACAGGGCGCGCGGCGTAAGAGCAAATGCGAATAAGCGCCAACGCTGGCTTTTCAGCGTAGCGGATGCCGCAACCGGTTCTGGGATCAGCGTCTGCATTCGAACCTATTTGGGAACCGGGGAAGCCGCCAACACGTCGTTCAAAACGCGGTCCGGGTCAAGACCTTCCAGTTCTGCTTCGGCCTTCAATTGCAGGCGGTGCCGCAGACATGGAATCGCGGCCGCCTTGACGTCGTCCGGCAGCAGGAAATCGCGGCCATCTTTGGCGGCGTACACCTTCGCGGTGTTCAACAGAGCGACGGCTGCGCGTGGTGAAGCTCCCAGGGCCAGCGCGGGCCACGAACGCGTGCGGCGAACAATTGACAGCAGATACTGAAGTACCTGCTCCTCTGCTTCGACGGCGCGCGCCTGTGCCCGTGCCGCGGAGATCCAGGCCGGATCGACTGGATCGATCGGTGTCTGTTCCAGCAGGCCGCCGGAGGCATGGTGCCGTTCCAGCACCGAAAGCTCTTCAGCTTCCGACGGATACCCGATTCTGATCTTCAACAGGAAACGATCGAGCTGGGCCTCAGGCAGAGGATAGGTTCCTTCAAACTCCACCGGGTTCTGCGTAGCAAAGACCGTAAAGTACGGATCGAGTACATGGCGCACGCCATCGGCCGTGATCTGTCTCTCTTCCATGCACTCCAGCAGTGCAGCCTGCGTGCGCGGAGGCATACGATTCACCTCGTCGGCCAACAGGAACTGCGTAAATGCCGGCCCCTTGTGAAAGACAAAGGCATTGTGGGACGGCATGAAAACATTTGTACCGGTGATATCGGCCGGCATCATGTCCGGAGTTCCCTGGATGCGACGATAGTCGAGCGCCAGCCAGCGCGCCAGCGACTTCACTGCCAGCGTCTTCGCAACGCCGGGTACGCCTTCAATAATGGCGTGTCCACCGGCGAGCAGCGTCACCATCGCCTGCTCGATCAGCTCATGCTGTCCTGCAAGGACCTTTCCCAGTTCCTGCGAGCCGTGCTCGAAGAGAGCCTGGACGGCATTGGTTCCAATCTGCTCCTCGGGGAGCAACTGTTCATGTTCGGACAAAGAAATTCTCCTTGAAAGCCGTGGATTTCACAGACACCCGCTGCTCCAACTCTTCCATAACCTGATGGAAACGTTTGACCACCGTAAGAGCGACTGCAGGCGAAGTCCGCTTCAATGTTTCTGTCTCTTCTAAAAGCGGGATGATATCGGGCGAGTCATAGTTGAAGCGTTCGCGTAGCGAAGCTGCAATCGCAGGCGCGCCCTCCCGCACCGTTTCACGCCCAATACCGCACTGCTGTTCCAGCATGTGAATCAGGCGCAGACGCGCATCTGCAATCGCCGCTTCTCCCGCACCCGCCTTGTGATACAGATTGCCCATCGAATAGGCGAACTCAAGCGGTGAGGTACGCGGCGTAGTTGCCAATGTCCGTAATGGACCGTGTCGCCATCCATACGCCAGGAAGAGAAAGAGCAACACCGCCAGAAGCTGCAGCACCAGTGCGGTCAAGGGGATGCCTTTGGTTTTGCTCCACGGCGAGAGCGGTAACGGCTGCGCATCGGCTTCGTTGAAGAGAATCGTGCGATCCGTGCCTCCGATACTCGCCATCAGTAGTCGCAGGTTCGCATCGTCGTGCAGACCACGATTGGTGATCGGCTCTACTGAAGCCCACCATACGATCGAACCTTTTCCGTAGGGATAGTAGATGACCGCTGCCCCTCCCATGCACGAGTGCGCCACATAGGTCTCCAGCAGGTCGTCTTTGGCGAGAATGGCAGGATGGAACAAAACCGGTCCGGCATGCGCCAGTGCGCTGCTGCCCTGGGGGGTTGTCAGGCAGCGCTCCGGCGGCCTAAGGTCATCCAGCCAATAGAAACCCGGCAGTAGATGCGCTCCGGCAATGCCATCCGCCAACACGTGGCCACCGCGTTTGACGAAGTCTCCGAGCGCATCCTGCTCGGGCTTCTCGAACTGGGCCCACGGTGTCGCAATCACAAGCGTGGTGTGCTCCGCATCGACGGTATTGAGAGCCGTCAGAGGAGCATCGGAATGCTGCACGCGATATCCGAGACGCTGCAACAGCACATAGGCTGCTTTCGTACCGCCGGCCGCGGCATTGCTCACAATGGGCCTCTGATCATTTGGATCGGAGGATGACGCAAAGATGCTGACGAGGACGATCAGGCCGATGGCAATACCGATGCCGGCCAGGACGAGTTTCTTCTCACGTGCCATCATGCGCGGGACAGCTCCCGTGCAAGCCCGGCCGCACGCTGATAGTCGAGCTCCGTGGCTTCGCGCCGGCCATACCAGACCGACTCGAGTAGTACAGTCTGTTCGCGCAGCAGCCTGCGCTGTTCCGAGCCGGGCTGTAGCAGTACGAGGTACTCCCGCGGCGTGCGGTTACGGACGATCGCCCAGATGCGCCGCTCTTCAAAACCGGTAATCGTCTGCCAATAGAGTGCATGGATCGCCTCTCTCCACTCACCCCGCTGGGCGCACGCCTCCGCCTCCTTTACCCATGAGACCGACGCGGGCGTCTCCTGCTTTGTGCCACGCACTTGTTCCGGCACCAGCCTGTCTTCGCGTAACTGGCGCATCAGCCACAGACCAAGCGCCAGCAGAGGAATGGCAAAGAGAATCACTTCGAGCACGACTCTCGCCCAGCTGATGGTGGAATCGCTGACATTGGAAACGTTCAGGTGGCGCGCCATCCAGAGATCAATCCGTCTGGACAGCCGTTCCCACCACGATGGCTTCGCCTCTTTAAACTCGACCTGCTGCAGTACTGCATCCGCCTCCTTGCGCACATCGTGGCGCGGCTGCGGCGCTGCGGATTCGATCGAAAGATGCTGCAGCAGGGTCTCCGCCTTCGCTGCACGCTGTTGCTGGGTCGCGGTCGCCATCTCCGGCAGCGCCTTCCGCAGCCAGCCATAGCGAACGTGACTCATGGTACTGGCATCGAGATCGATGCTTTCGTCAGGACCTACACGATCTGACGTACAAGCCTTCGTATCACTCGCACAGTCACGGATCAGTTGCTGCAATGTTGCAGTGTTGGCCTGGTGCTGCTGCAAGGTGACATGCGTCAGCACGGTCTGCGCGTGTGTGGCGAGACCCGAGAAGAGCAGCAAAAGCGCAGGAAGAGCGCAACGATACATCGTTTCGCCTAGGCCTCGGCCACACCTTCGGCGGGAGAACCGGGCTCTTCGACAGGCTGCGCCACCAGGTTCTGCATCATGAACTCAATATCGAAGGCTTCGCGGCGCACCCGCTCATCGAAATAGACCAGTGTCATGCTGACGGCGCCAATGGGCTGCAACAGGAGCGATGCGAAAAATACCACCGCCATCGAGACAAGCTGAGCGGCCAAAAGCGCCAGCTTCCCACGCATCGAGGCAAAGACCAAGGCAGAAAGCCCGCCCCAAAGCACCAGATAAAGCACACCGATCAGGCAGAAGATCAGGAAGATGCGCCACTTGCGATCGGCCGTAAGAGCCCGGCTCCGCTTCAGCGCCGCACGTACGCCGAGACCCTCCATCACCGATGCAGGCATCGCCAGGGCAACCTTGCAGAAGCGATAGCCGGAGTATATAAAACTGAAAAATGCCGCAAACCCCACCAGAGCGATCGCGATTGTTACAGAGGTCGATCGAGTTGCGGCCATTACCCCGGCCAGAACAGCCAACACGATATAGATGACAATCGTGACCCATCCCGCGCTCAGGAACTGCACAACGATCAGCGCCGGGTAGCGGAACCAGTGCTTTTTACTCTCCTGATAGGCCGCGCCAACCGTGACCTGGCGATCCAGGTAGACCGACGACACCGCGAAGGTCGATGCGGCCTGCGAGCTGCCATAAACACCCAGGGTGACCAGGCTCCACACGATCGTGAAGACGCCGAGAAGCACGGCGTAGGTCGTGTTCGAATGAGAGGCCCGCACCATGTGGTCAAGGCCGATACGGATGCTGCTGCCGCATAACGACACCAGCGCAGGAACCAGGGCGACACCACAGAAGAGCCAGAAATTGCTCCGGGAGAGCGAGAAGGTGCGATCGACAACCTCGCCCGTAGTAAGCGGACGCAAACGGTCAGTAACCGCGTCGCCGGCAGGGTGAAACTCAGCCTGAGAATCCATAGAGTCCCTGAGAAAGTTTTGGATAGCGCGAATTCTAGCAGAGCCCCTGCAGCGTGTCTGCGAGTTAAATTTAACGCCTGCGCAGACGCTTCCCATTCGCGCCTTTCTGAGGCAAACAAAGAACCTTATGCTGTTTCTTGACGTGACGGTCAACGCTGGAACCGGCGTTATCTGATGTGGTACCTCGCATGGACAGTCGTCATCGGAATCCAATACCCTTTCAATTGATTTGCTGGAGCATTTCTCCTAAGGCTGTAGAGCGGGGTTTTTGGTTGTTTGCGCCGTTTTCCTGCGAAGAAAAACGGCATTCGCAGATTCATCCAAAGCTGCCGTATTAGGAGACTTGCTCTAATTTCGTAGTTTCCCCCAACCTGTCTTGCCCAAAGAAATTGATTCGTGCAGATGTGCAGTAAGCACACGATTTCGAACCCCCTCTAACTCCCCCAAAATTGAGGCCCAAATTTGATGAACCCTCAAAAGCTATTAAGGCTTTTGTTCTGCGTGCTCGCGCTGTGCTTTGCCATGTCGTCGAGCGTGTATGCACAGGGAGGAAGCGCCGTACTAAGCGGGACCGTTACGGATCCCTCAGGCGCCGCCGTTCCCAATGCACATGTAACTGCCACAAATACCGAGACCAACCTGGTGCTCACCTCAGAGACCAATGCATCCGGTCTTTATCGTTTCCCCACTATCCCGCCCGGCCACTACACCATTGCAGCCGAGGTCTCCGGCTTCCAGAAGTTCCAGCAGACCGGCGTACTGCTCACCGTCAGCCAGCAGGCTACGCTCGATATCGGCTTGCAGGTCGGTAGTGAGAGCGAGACCGTCAACGTCACCGCGGGCGCGGCTCTGATCAACACCACCAACGCCGAAGTCAGCAACACCGTCGGCGAACAGGCCATCCGTGAACTTCCGCTCAACGGACGCGATCCATCCAGCCTGGTATTGCTCTCGCCCGGAACCGTCAACGTACTCAACACCGGTGCCGGCACCCTGCAGGGCGAGACCACCTTCCCCAATGAGACCGGCGCCTCCGCAGGCGGCGGGCGCCAGGGCAGCACGCTCTATCTGTTGGATGGCGTGCCCAACATGGACACCTATATGGCGCTCGCAGCGCCTTCACCGAACGCCGATGCCACTGCCGAGTTCCGTGTCATCTCCAACAACTTCGACGCGCACTATGGCTTCTCGCCGGGAGCGGTTGTCAGCATTGAGACCAAGGGCGGCACCAACGCCTTCCACGGCGGAGCCTTCGAGTTCCTGCGCAACAGCGCATTGAACGCAGCCGACTACTTCTCGAAGAAGGTGGATCCGCTACGCCGCAACCAGTTCGGCGGATTCCTCGGCGGCCCGATCAAGAGGAACAAGCTCTTCTTCTTCGCCAACTACCAGGGCACGCGCCAGTCCACCACCGCCACCTCGAACAGCACCAACACGCCCACCGCCGCGATGTTGAACGGCGACTTCTCGGCATACCCGAAGACGCTCGGCGGCGGCTTCGTTAACAACCGCATCGATCCCAGCCTCTATAACCCTGCCGCTGTACGCATTGCCAACACGGCACTGCCGCGCGGAGGAGATCCGGCCAGCGGCCTGGTCTACTACACCGCTCCTGCCTCGGTGGAGAAGTTCGACGAAGGCACCGGCCGTCTGGACTACTCCATCAACGACAAGCAGCGCCTCACGTTGCGTAGCTTCATCCAGTACTACAACCGTGGTGAAGCATCGACGCCCGGCAACATCCTCGCCATCGTTCCCGGCAAGCAGGGCAAGCTCTTCAACGAGGTGCTGAACCATACCTGGACCATCTCGCCCAGCCTGGTCAACGCTCTCTCATTGTTCTGGAACCAGGAGCACGTCTACAACGCAGGCACGCAGCGCGACAGCTCCGGCAACGCCTTCTGTCTCTCTAAGTACATCAACGTCAGCGACCCAGCGGGCGCCTGCTACTCAGAAGGCCTGAACGCCAACGGCGGCTTCAGCACGCCCTACTCCGAATACACGGGGGAGATGCGCCGTTCGTGGGGCTTCTCCGACTCCGTCACCAAGATCATCGGCAACCACACCGTTTCGTTCGGTGTGGACCTGTGGCATCAGCGTGCGCGTGAGTTCACCTACTATCCGGCGGCGCCGATCATCGGCTTCAACGGATACTCCACCGGCTCCGGCCTGGCGGACTTCCTGCTCGGCCGCGTCGGTACCTTCACGCAAGGTGCGGGCGAGATAGCCGATGTCTCCGGCAACCTGCTGGGAGCATTCGGGCAGGACCAGTTCCGTCTGCGTCCGAACCTGACCGTCACGCTCGGCCTGCGCTGGGATCCGAACCTCGCACCGGCCTCGAAGGACGGCCGTGGCGCGGTCTACAACCCGGGACAGCAGAGCACGGTCTTCCCAAATGCCCCCAGAGGTCTGGTCTTCCCCGGCGACCGTGGTGTGCCTGACAGCCTGGCGCAAAACACCTATGGTTACTGGGAGCCTCGTATCGCCTTTGCCTACCAGGCCAGCCCGAAGACGGCCTTCCGCGCCGGCTTTGGTATGTTCACCGCTCCGCTGCCTTACTCGGCTTATAACCACGTAGCCGACGTAAGCCCGTTCAGCCCGACGTTCACACTGAACGGCAGTGCATCGAACCCGATCAACTTCTCCAACCCGTGGGCGAACTTCTCGTCAACGGGCTTCGCCAGCCCGTTCCCGCCCTTTGCCTATGACAATGTTCGGCCCTCGTCGAACTACGTCTTCCCGGCACAGACCACGGTACCGGCAGCCTTCCGTCCGAACTTCAAACTCGGCATGACGCAGAGCTGGAACGCGTCAGTCGAGCAGCAGTTCAGCGGAGACCTGGTGATGCACCTCGCCTACGTCGGCAGTCAGTCCTACCACCAGACGCTGATCATCGACGCCAACCCCGGCCAGATCGCCGCGAGCGTACGTGGAACACGTGGGCTGACGAACTACGGCCAGATCCTCACCATCAACAGCAACGGCACCAGCAGCTATCACTCGCTGCAAGCGCAGTTCGAGAAGCGCTTCTCGCACAGCTTCCAGGCGCAGAGCAGCTTTACGTGGTCGAAGAATATCGACATCGCCGCCAGCGGCAATGCGTCGTTCACTGGCAACGGTCTCTCCAATCCGTATGACCTGCGCTTCAACCGTGGCCTCTCCGACCTGAACTTCCCGCTGGTCTCGGTGACCAACCTGGTCTACTCCACACCGAAACTGAAGGGATGGAACCCGATCGCGCGCAATGTGCTGGGCGAGTGGGAGATCAGCGGTATCTATACGCTGCAATCTGGCCGCCCGTTCAGCGTAAGTGGTGGTAACGGCAACAACAACTCCGGCGCGCTCGTCTATGGCGACCGGGCCGACCGCGTTCCCGGCGTCGTTGTGCAGACGCACCAGGGCAGCAAGCAGGAATGGGTGCAGCAGTACTTCACCACGGCCGCCTTCGCTCAGAATGCAGTTGGGACTTTCGGCAACTCAGGACGAAACATTCTGAAGGGGCCTGGCACCAACTACAGCGATGCGGCACTGATGAAGAACTGGACGATCCAGGAGCGGTACAAGATCCAGTTCCGCTGGGAGCTCTTCAATGCCTTCAACCGCATCACCTTCGGCCAGCCCGATGCCAATCCGTCCAGCGGAACCTACGGACGTATTACGGCAACCGGACCGGTCAAGCCGCGTGTGATGCAGGGCGGTCTGAAGGTCACGTTCTAATAACAATCCTGAAACATGAAGCGGATGTGCTGGTAACCAGCACATCCGCTTTTTATTTAAGAAGACACCGGGTGCCCCGGGTCCCCTTGGGGACCTGGGTATTCGCTCCGCGCGAACCCTCTCTTTTGCTTGTCATCCTCTTTTGCTTGTCATCCTGAGCAAAGTGAAGGACCTGCTTTACCGCCCCGCCGGGATCTTCGGTCGAGAAGCAGATTTCTCCGCTCCCTCCGGTCGACCACCCCAACCAGCAAGCTGGTCGGGGACCCCGGCGCTGCGAAATGACAAACCCAAAAAGACGATTCGAGCTTCGCTCGAACAACCCACATAAGCTTCGCGTATGTGGGGCACCCAGTTTTGTGGCACCATCGGTTTGACCACTCCAAACACGTCCCCGTACCATGGCGCGAAAGCGTTCCATACTCCACTTCGTGAGCCGACACTCGAATGCCGTGGCCGCAGGACTATCTGCTCTATCACCTGGGACTCGGCTGGTCGGCCGCCCTCGCCGCTCTACCGATCTTTACCCTGTTGCTTCTATTGGGTGTCCTGCGCAAACCCTCGTGGATGGCGGGCCTGTCGGGACTGGCCGTTACCTTCGTGCTGGCTATCGGCGGATATCACATGCCCGCGCTGCAGGCCGTCAGCGCCGCTGCACACGGAGCGGCCTTCGGCCTCTTCCCCATCTCGTGGATCATCTTCTGGGCGATTGCCCTCTTCCGCATTACCGAATCCACGGGCAAGTTCGACATTATTAAGGATTCCGTCAGCCGCCTGACCCCTGATCTACGGCTGCAGGCGCTGCTGATCGCCTTCGCCTTCGGAGCCTTTCTCGAAGGCGCCGCCGGCTTTGGAGCTCCAGTAGCCATTGCGGCCACCATGCTGACCGGCCTCGGCTTCTCCGCCTTTACCGCCGCCGCCATCTGCCTGCTGGCCAACACGGGCCCCGTTGCTTTCGGATCGATTGGAATTCCGGTAGTAACGCTCGCCGGAATCACCGGCCTGCCGCTCGACAAGCTCAGCGGAGCAGTCGGCAGCTTCTGCGCGCCGGTCTCGTTCATTCTTCCTGCGTACCTGATCCTCGCCATGTGGGGTCGCACTGGTTTTGCAGGAGTCTGGCTGCCATGTCTCGTCGGCGGTGCCGCCTTCGCATCAGTGCAATGGAGCGTCTCGCACTACATCGGGCCGCAACTCACCGACATCCTTGCCTCGCTGACGGCGATCGCCGCCCTCGTCGCTGTGATTCGCTTCCGCCGGTCGGAGCAGGACACCTCCTACCTGCACCCCGGCGACATTACGGATACGACAACAACAAACGGCTACACCGCCGGCCAGATCTTCGTTGCCTGGATGCCCTACGGCCTGCTGGTGCTCTGCGTGCTGCTCTGGGGTTACCAGCCCTTTCAGAGGCTGCTGAACCGCGGCAGCATCCTGATCCCCTGGCCCTATCTGCACAACATGGTGCTGCGTATGCCGCCGCTGGTGGCCAAGGCCGCGCCGTATCCGGCGATCTTCAACCTGAACTGGTTTAGTGCCTCCGGCACCTCCTGCATGACCGCAACGGTGCTCTCTGCCCTGTTGCTGCGGGTGCGGCCGATGGAGTTCCTCCGCATCCTGGTCTCGGTGGTGCGCACGCTGGCCCTGCCTACCCTGACCGTGACCTCAGTGCTGGCGATGGCCTTCCTGATGAACTACTGCGGAGCCACCGCCACCCTGGGCCTGGCCTTTGCAGCAACAGGAGTGCTGTTCCCCTTCTTCAGCGCCCTACTGGGCTGGCTCGGCGTCTTCCTCACCGGCTCGGACACCTCTGCTAACGCTCTCTTCGGCAGCCTGCAAGAAGTGACGGCGAATCGTCTCGGTCTCGACGCCGTGCTGATGGCTGCAGCGAACTCCGCCGGCGGCGTGATGGGCAAGATGATCAGTTTGCAGACGATCGCGGTAGCTGCTGCAGCGACGAACATGTCGCTGCACGACCAGTCAAAGCTCTTCCGCTTTACGTTGAGGCACAGTGTGCTGCTCGCGGCCGTCATCGGCTTGCTGGCCGTGGTGTACGTCTATGTCTTTCACGTGCGGTGGCTCTAACCGACGTTTCAGTTCATTCGGGTAGACCCTCAATCTCCACGACATCACCATCTTGCAGATGAAAGGCATCGCGGAGCTTGATATCGGTGGCCACCTCAACAATAGTTCTGGGATGGTCACCGCGGCCTTGCTCGTTGGCATCCGTCCTAAGGATGAACGCAGGCCTCCCGAGGATGGAACAGGGAACAAGGTTCACAGAGACGGTGCCGCCATACTCGTGCCCTTCGAGCCGCATCGGCCTCTCCGGCAATCGATACGGAGTTTCAAGCTGGATATTGAGTGTTCCGGGAAACAAGATCATTCCTGTCTTCGCCAAGTAGTGATCGCGCAGCTTCTCGATCCAATAGGAGAAGTTACCAATTCCCGAGACCACCCTGCCACGTAATATCAACGACCCAACTCCACAAAAACGGTTGATACCCAGATAAACTTTCGCGAGCTTTACTTCAAGCTCACATCGCTACCACTGCCTTCGGCCGATACGCACTTCCCCACTGCGACGGCTTCGGTCCCATGACAAACTTCACCGTCGCCCCTGCCTGGATCTGCTCCCACGTCAGCACCGGTTCGGTCAGCGGCTTGCCGTCGATGGTGGCGGACTGGATGTACTGGTTCTCTGCCGAGTTGTTTTCGGCCTGTACCGTGAAGGTCTTTCCGTTTGCCAGCTTCAGGCTCATCTGACGGTAGAGCGGTGAGCCGATCATGTATTCTCCGCTGGCGGCGTTGACCGGGTAGAAGCCCATGGCGGTGAAGATGAACCAGGCGGACATCTGGCCGCAGTCGTCGTCACCGATCAGGCCTGCGGGGCCGGTCTTGTAGTGGGCTGCGGCGATCTGGCGGACGCGTTCCTGCGTCTTCCAGGGCTGGCCGGCGAAGTCGTAGAGATAGCCGTAGTGGTGGCTGGGCTCGTTGTTGTGGTCGTTATGGCCGCCGGCGAAGTGTTGGTCGAGATACTTGGCGTAGTTCTCGGCGCCGCCCATCAGGTCCATCAGGCCTGCCTGGTCGTGAAAGGCTCCCCAGGTGTAGACCCAGGCATCGCCCTCGGTCCAGCCGGCGATGGTGCGATTCGCATTGGTGTCGCCGCCTTCGCCGCCGCTGATCGGCGCCCAGCTTCCGTCGCTGCGCTTGCCGTTCATCAGGTGGCGGTCAGGGTTGTAGAGGTGACGAGCGTTGAGGGAGCGTTGCATCAGCTCCTTGTACTCCGCGTCTTTGCCGAGCATTTTGGCGATCTGCGCGACGCACCAGTCGTCGTAGCTGTCTTCAATGGTGCGGCTGGCGGCTTCGTCGATCTTGTCGACCGGAATGTAGCCGAGGGTCTTGTAGTAGGTCAGGCCGGCGCGGGCCTCATACGGAGTCTTTACCTCGCGGTCGAGCCAGCGGCGGGTGGTATCTCCATCCGGAGGAACGGTAGCGTCTTTCCAGGCCGCCTGCCACGCCGTCTCCTTGTCGAAGCCATGGAAGCCCTTGCGCATGGCTTCGGCGACGAGCGAGTCGGCATGCGTGCCGATCATGATGTTGGTATAGCTGGGGTTGGGCCACTTGGGCATCCAGCCGCCCTCTTTGTAGTCGTTCAGCAGGGCCGTCACCATGCCGTCGATATGTTCCGGAGACGTGAGGGTGAGCCAACTCCACTCGGCGCGGAAGGTATCCCAGATCGAATAGGCCGTGTAGCTGGTGCCATCGTGCACCTTATCGTCAAAGCCGGAGTAGTAGCGGCCGCCCTCGGTCATAATGCGTGGGAAGAGCTGCGAGCGATAAAACGCCGTGTAGAGACGGACTTTGTCAGATTGCGAGGCTCTGGAGACCTGCAGATGCGCGAGCTTCTCCTGCCAGGTGGCATGCAATTTGCGCTGTAGCACTTCGAAGTTCCAGTCCGGCATCTCGGCCTTCAGATTGGCGCGCGCCTGGTCCAGGCTAATGAACGAGGTGCCTACGCGCAGCTCAACCAGTTCACCGGGAGCGAACTCGACGTAGGCGCCGCGATAGTCTTTTGCATCCTTACCGTAGGTCTCACCCGACTTGGGAAGCTTGCGGAACTGCACGACGAAGTAGCCCTTGAAGTTGGGCAGTGCGGCGGCTCCGGCGTTGGGCATACTGCCCGGCCCCAGGTGGGCGTCCATGCGGTGCGGGTTCCAGCCCGTGATCTCGCCCTTGGCGAGATCCACGGCAGCCCAGCCATTGAAGTTGGGCCGTGAGGCCTCGACCAGGATACGGGCCGCACCTTTGGCCGGAAAGCGGAAGCGCATCATGCCGCTGTGTTCGGTTGCGGTTATCTCGGCTTTGAGCGCCTGACCTTCGCCGGCATCGAGGGTCACGCGATAGATATCCGGATGCGACTGCTCGTCTTCGTGGCGAAACTTCATCGCACGCGCTTCGGGAGTTGTGCGCAACTCGCCGCCTACCTGCGGGATGACGGTGACATAGCCGAAGTCGCCCATCCACATCGCCGGCTGATGCGTGCCCATGAAGCCCGACATCGTCGTGTCATGCCACTCATACGAGAGCACGCTGATCTTGTTCTGCCGTGTCTGCGGAATCCAGCCGGTCATGGCGAAGGGAGGTTCGACCAGAGGCAGGGTGCGGCCATAGCCCTCGGGAGTCTTCTCACTACCGATCAGAGGATCAACGTACTGCACCACGTCCGTTGGAGCGGGCTTGGCCTGGGAGTGCCTGGCTTGGGCGGGCTTAGCTTGAGCGAGCAAGGCAGGGGAGACGGCAAGAAGAGCGAATGCGAGGTGTTTCATGGCAGGGAGAAGGATAGTTGAATGGTGGAATGGTTGAATAGTTGAATGGTTTTGATTGGTTGAATTGTTTGATGGGTTCCGGGCGAGATTCACGACTTGCTGAAAGAGAAAAGCAAATCCCTTCGGGATGACAAAAATACGAGGAATCCCGCAGCGCGCATACCCGTACGGAAACCATTCAACTATTCAACCCTTCCACTATTCAACTAAACTCAAGCTTCACCCAAGAAGGAGACCTATCTCATGACACGCCGTAGCTGGATCTTCCGCCTCTCTTCGCTGCTTCTTGTTCCTGCAGGTCTCATTGCGCAGCAACCCGCCACGCCTCAGAATCAGCCGACGCAGCGCATTCTGATTCATGTGCACTCCGATCAGCCTGCGGACTGGCAGGCGGCGTTGAAGAAGGCCAACGACCTGATGACTTCGAGCGCGAAGCCGTATGACACGCGGGTTGAGATTCTGGCCACTGGCGACGGTTTAAAGCTGGTTGATAAGAAGGGTGCTCTTGGCAATGACGTGACCAGCGCGGTTGGCAAGGATGTCAGCTTCGTCGCCTGCCATGCGTCCATGCGCTCGAACAAGATGAACGACGATCAGTTGCAGACAGGTGTCGGCACCGTTCCATCCGGCGGACGCGAGATGGCGGCGCGTAAGGCTGAAGGCTGGACGGTGATGGATGATAAGTCTTTGAAGTAGGGTTTCGTGCTTGCAGAGCCCCATCCACGCTGTGGGTGGGGTTTGTTGTTTGAAAAGTAGATCCCTACGGTAACAGCCGATCACAAAAGGGATAATTTGGCGATGCTACGACTAATCGGACAAAATGAAGCTCAAATACTTCTGAATGAAGCGAATCTGCGCGAAGGTACGCAGGGCGTGCCACGCTCGACTTATTGCTTCCGGCATACCTACGCCACACTCAGATTGCAGGAAGGCGTGGACGTGTATTTCCTTGCCGAGCAGATGGGGACATCCGTCCAGATGATTGAGAGCCACTATGGACACGTCAACACGATCAAGCATGCCGACCGCGTGTTGCAGGGCATGACGGGATGGGAGCTGCCGCAAGTAGAACCGGGCGATATCAAGGCTAAGGCGTCGAAAGCGGCAGAGACGCACGATAAATTCAAAAGGAGGCCGCGCACCAAAGCAATTCCGGGCTCACTTCTTGCTCGCCAGTGATTTTATTCCGGCGATGTAGCTTGTCTCCGTCTGCGTCTAAGATCACGAGCAGAGGTATCTTGAGTCCTTTCGCAATGATTGCAGGGCGCAAAAATTCGCTCTTGCCGTTTACATTCACCATGTGGGCTCCCGACCTACGGTAGGCGTCCCACCGACCGGACAGGACCATCCAGCTCTGGATATAGGCAACGTCCTCTAACCCCTCAACTAATACAAGTTTTTTTGTAAAAACATCTCAGATAAAGCGGGCTGAAGCGCTTGATGGAGTTTCGCTGTCGTTGCATTTAGGTCTTTTGAGGGTTTGCCCGTGAGTTCGGCGAACTTTTTTGCAAGATCCACGACCTTATATTGTCGAACGAGGGCATGGGGAAACCTTTCCCCTGGCAACGCACCGGGCATTGATGCCCCCAGGGCAAGGCTGCTAGAGTTTCAGCAGATGTACCCTCCCTTCCCGGAGAAGACTCGCAGGTTTCAGTGGGGGCCCGGCCATTACCATCACGAATCAGCAGTCCCGAATCCTTATCTTCCTCGTATATCTGCTTGCTGGAGCCGTCGCCCTTCAAGGACTGTTGGTGTGGCCTCCAATGATTGTGATCGGCCCGGCGTTTGCGACGCTCCTGGCTATCATCATTGCGCGTACCGCCAAGGTTAAGCTCACTCTTGCCATCATTGGCGTCGTTTTGCTTTACAGCGTCGTCGTGCTTGTCCTTTTCGTCATAGTGGCTTTTGTCGCACCCAGCCATTATCAGAACGGTGAGGACGCGATCACGTGGGGGCTCACGCTTGAGGGAATTGTGGCGGCTCTCCTGCTCCATGGGCTCATCCGTAAGCTGCGTGCGCGAACTCCTCAGACGCAACAGACAGCGCCGGGGCCGAAGCCACCGCAGAAACAAGACCCACCTGCGGCTACAGAGAACCCCGCCGAAAGGGTCGTCATTCCCAGAGAGTTGGCGGAGTGGATCGCGACGAGCTTCGCGCTTCCTCTTAGCCGGTGCTACGCAGCCAACGCCGCTGCGGCCCGCGCGCTGGAACAAGGCAAGAGCCAGGACATCGCAAAGCAATCCGCAGCCGCGGCGGCAAAGGCCTGGATGCCGAAGCCCGGTGTCTCTTTGCTGGCTGTCAGCGACGACCGCCTGGATGAAGATGGGGCCTGGAAATCGATTGAGTTCGGAGCCCTCAGCCAGTTACTGGCAACCGAAGCCGCGTTGCTGCGAGCCTTCGAGCTTGGAAAGGACATGGCTCAGGCGACGGAGGCGGCGCGTGCCGCCGCGAAAGCGTGGGCGCCAGTCACCCCCCCTGGCTTACCGTCTCAAGTAGACCGCGCTCAGGGAGCGTCCCAGGGGGTCGTCTACGGATTCATGAAGCGCACCGTCCCTTTCCCCCTGACCACGCGGAGAAGCGTTACGTACATCGATAAATCCGTCTGGACGTTCACTGTTCAACGCAAAGGCATCGGGGAAAACAATCGGCCACTCTCTCCGATTCAGGTACAGATGGAGGGCTATCAAATCGACGGGCAACTGGAAGATGGTGACACCGTCGTCTTTGACGCACCTCCTACGGCATCGGTCGTGAACTCCGTTCGCCATATCCATAACCTTTCTAAGGGAGTGGACCTGCTCGTTCATCCGATGGAAGAAAGTCCCGCATACAAGAACTTTCAATCCAACAAGATTCTGGTCATCGTGCTGGTCATCATCCTGGGGGGAGGCATAGTTGTGGCGATGGTCTCGGCGTTCAATCGGCAGGCTGCCCCTATTCGGAAGATGTTCCCTCGATAAAGCATCTATGCCGTCCGCACATCGTTTCATCGCACCGTTGAGGACTTCAGATGAGCGACTTCAACTCGAACTACACTCCACCGCCGGACATCCATATCCCCGCGTTCGATTCAAGCGCGCAGTCTGCCTTTCAGGCAAACACCCAAGTTCCTTCGTTCGACCCATCGACGCAGGCATCGGTCCCGGCATTTCCTACGTTTGACCCATCCATGCAGGCACCATTCCCGGATAGCGGAACATTTTCTACGTTCGACCCGTCGACTCAGGCACCATTCCCGGATAACGGGACATTTCCAAACTTCGATCCATCGACGCAGGGGCCCGCTCCGGATGCCGGAACGTTTTCACCCTTCGACCCTTCGACTCAGGGATTCTCGTCCTCTGATCCAGGCATGTCTTTCCCGCAGGACAACTTCTCCTCCCCAGGTCCAGACCCGAGCTTTCCGTTCGACCCCGGCTTTGCGCCGCCCGATTACGACAACAGCGCCACGTTCGATTCCGGCCTCGCTCCCATTCCAGATTTCTATGGTCCGCCGGATATGGGCACGACACTGCCGGATCCGCCGCCGTTCGACGCTGAGTCAGGCGGTCAGACCTTCAGCTTTGAACCAGTGGCCTCTGTTCCATTGGATTTCGACCAGAAAACGATGGGGCCACCTTCGTTCGATCTGCCTCCAACGGACTTAACCCTGGGCATGGACACCGCCACAGCGACGTACACCGATGTTCGTGTGGACGACTTCCTCACCGCATTCCATGAGGCCAGCTTCGGTCCGCCTTCCTTCGACGAACCCCAGCCAGGAGACCCGAACAACGCGGTTGAGAGCGCTGCCGTTTCAACGGTCGAACCCGGCAAATCGGCTGAGCCCGTTGCCGATACTTCCGCTCGGCTCGACACCGCAGCAGCCAGCACCACGGACTCCAACGCTACACAAACCCCGGAGACGGGCGGAAGCTCGAATTCGAGCGCATCGGCGGATGGTGGAGTAACGCAGAGCGCCGGTGGTAACGAATCCGGAGCGGCGGCAAAGTCTGAGGCAGGTAACTCAGGGATGACGGAGTTCCGGGTGTGGCCAGGGGGACAATATGAACGCGCCGACGGCTCCGCCTACGACTATCAGGCCTCACAATCCTTCGTGCAAAACGGGGAAACGTACTATCAGAACGTCGAGGTACGTCCGGACGGAACAGTCGTCGTTCACGAGTACCGGGGCTCTGAAGGCTTCAATATCGAGCACACCTCGGTCACGCCGGGCCCCGATGCTGGTCCTCCAGTTCCCGGTGCCGGTACTCAAGCTCCAGACACGAGCCAGGCGCCGGCAAGCCCCGAAGCGAAGCCGGACCATGACAAGTCGGTGGATTCTGGCGGGCTCGGGCCCACTCTGCAGGCAATCGACCATTTCCTGGTTCCCAGAGCCGACGAGCATCCCTTTGCCCGAGGCGTTATGGACAACCTCTATAAACGCGGCGAAGGAATCGCGAGTGACCCTGCGGCTCTTTTTGGGTTTCGTCCTGACAAGACTCTACTTGGGTTTGCGCAGTCTTTCATCACACTGGGCAAGGCGGCCGACGACGTCTACTACTACATGATGCACCCCGACAGCCAGGAAGGAGAGCGAAAGCTAGGGAGCGCTGTGGTGGATGGAGCCTTCGAGACTCCCAACGTGATCGGCGTAGCAGAAGGGGCTTTCGGCGCACTTGGCGGTGGAGCAGGTGTGGCAGCGGCAGAGGCTGGAGCGGGTGCCGGAAAGCCTTCCGGCGAGGGTACTCCATCTGGACTTGCGGAACCGAAAGAAGCTACGCCGCCGTCGAAGGGTGAAGGCCCAGCGGCAGCTGAAACCGCCCCGCCGCGGGAGGCTCCCGTGGCAGCCGAACCAGTTGCACCGCCGGCGCAGGAGGGTGGCGGAGAGCCGCCGGCCACGGCAGGCGGTTCTGAACAGAACCCAGCGCCCGCAGCTGCGGAACCCCAGGGCCAGCCTCCAGCAGAGCCGCCGGCTGAACCTCGCGCCTCAGAGGAACCGGCAGAGCCACACAACTCCGAACCGGAACCTCACGACGCTGAACCCGAGCCTCATGACGCTGAACCCGAGCCTCATGACGCTGAACCCGAGCCTCATGACGCTGAATCGGAGCCACACGACGCTGAATCGGAGCCACATGACGCGGAATCCGAGCCTCACGACGCTGAACCGGAACCCCACGACGCAGAATCCGAGCCCAGCAGCGCCGAGCCGGAGCCCAACAGCGCCGAGCCCGAGCCGAACAGCGCCGAGCCCGAGCCAAACAGCGCCGAGCCTGGGCCCAACAGCGCCGAACCGGAGCCGCAGCAAGCCGAACCCGAACCACACGACCCGCAATCCGAGCCGCAAGGCAACGAAACCGAACCGTCCTCGCCGGAGGAGGGCAATACGGAAGAAGGCGCCAACGACTCTTCCGGTGAAAACGAAGAGAGCACTCAGACGCCAGTAGAACCGAGCGAAAACCCCAACAGCGGCGCCCGCGAACTGAACCTGGACGCCGGCGCTTCAGCTACATCGAATAAGCCCAGGTTCTACAGGGGTAGGAAGCCTTTGTCAGCTATCGTGCCAGCACCGAAACCGAAATTTGGTAATCCCTCCGGCGACTCCAGTGGGACTGGCCTGCGCACGGGGATGCGCTTCGGCGAGAAGAACGCAGCGGAGATCTCTTCCAACTTCAACCTCGATTACAACCAGGGCGCCGGAAGACCGAACTCCGTCACGTACGAAGTGCACGCAGGTGTAAGGGAACGCACGGCTGCACCTGAAGAAAGAGCCTTTGCAAGAGACTCCAGCACCGAAGGCGCGCAATCGAGCGACAGTGCCTATACAGGATCCGGCTATGAGCGAGGACATCTGGCTCAGCGGGAGGTATTTAAAGAAAACACATTCACCGGTGCGGACCACTTGACCAACCGTGGAGATGTGCCACAGGGTATCCCGCCGCAACGTGTGGCGGACCAATTCACGAACGTTGTCCCCATGAAGGCCGAACTGAATCGGGGTACGGGTTCCCGCTGGCGGGCAGCCGAGGTGGAAACGCTAAACCTGGCCGATGAGCTCGGCTCTGTCACAGTGAAAGTTGTCCCTAGGTATGCCGAGAATCCCCCAAGACTTTCAGACGGAACGCCAATCCCGGACTCTATCGAGCGTACGGTCTATGATTCGAACGGAAATCAGATCAGACACGATACATTTGATAATCGCTGAACGGTCCCCACAGACCCCTCCGACAGAACGCAGATCTGGCATCTCTCTTCGTAGGTCAGATGTCTGTAACTTCTCATGGCTCCCTCCAAGCTACGTTGTCCATGAAAAGCCACATCCTCAGACCGCTGGACAGGCGTTGTTGCGCCTTATGGTTGACATTCGCGCGTAGCGCGAACTGATTCTTTCGCTCATGCGAAAGAATCAATGACAAACAGTTCCTTCGCTAATTCACCCCAATGAACAAGTTCGCCGGGGACCCCGAACGCTCAGGATGACAAGCACAAGACCGTTCGCGCATCGCGCGAATACCCAGGTCCCCGAGGGACCTGGGGCACCCAACGTATGGCTATCTCTCTAGTCTTCTGCCTTGTCTTCGATGCGAAGCATCTGCAGGCAGAGCGGCTTTTCCAGCATGCAGTCCATCTTCGCGATGGAGCGTAGTGCTCTCTCAACGACAGAGGTCAGGCAGGGCTCAGTGGTTACGACGAAGGGCAGACGGTCTTTCGGATACCCCGGGCGCTGCAGGATGGAGTCGATGTTCGCTCCGACCTTGGCCAAGGCTCCGGCGATGGCGGAGACGATTCCCGGCTTGTCGCTCACCACAAAGCGCAGATAGTGTGGAGCGAGGAACTCGCCCACCACAGCACGCTTACGCACCGGTTGATGCACCACACCGCACTGTTGGGCAACGGCAAGCAGATCGCTGACGACGGCGACCGCCGTTGGGTGCGCTCCGGCGCCGTGGCCGCTGAAGACCACATCGCCGCCGAAGCGGCCGCTGGTCACCACCATGTTTTGGGTGCCGTGGCTCCACGCAATCGGCGACTCGGTCGGAACCACCATCGGACCTACACGCGCATGCACCACGCCATCCTGGACCTGGGCGCGGCTTACCTGGCGGATGGTGCAGCCAAGTTCTTTCGCATAGTGAAAGTCGACCGCCGATACCTTGCTGATGGACTGTGTCGGTACCTCATCGGGATTCAGCTCGGCGTGCATCGCAACGCGCGACAGAATGCAGAGCTTGGCGCGGGCATCGTAGCCGTCTACATCCGCGGAAGGATTCGCCTCGGCGTAGCCAAGCTTCTGCGCCTGGGCCAGCACCTCGGCGTACTCCGCACCCTGCTCCATATGGCTCAGGATGAAGTTGCAGGTGCCGTTCACAATACCGCTGATTCGGACAATCTCATCACCGCCGATACCCTGCAGCGCGCCGGGGATAACCGGCACACCACCAGCGACAGCAGCTCCGTACAACAGCGAGACGCCCTTCTTCGCCGCCAGCTTCTCCAGCCCGGCGCCGCGATAGGCGATCAACTGCTTGTTGGCCGTCACCACGCTCTTACCGGCAGCGATGGCCTTCTTCAGCCAGCCTTCAATCGATTCAAGACCGCCGATCAGCTCGACGACGACGTCGACATCGCTCTTCAGGATGACGTTGATGTCGTCGGTCCAGATCACGGTCTTGGGCAGCTTCTTCGCCTGCGGACGCGAGAGTTTACGCGTGTAGTCACGGTTATAGACGTGCGTGACTTCAATGTCCGCGAACCGCCGCGCCGCCAGCACATCGGCTACACCGCCGCCCACCGTACCGAATCCCAGAATTGCTACCTTCGTCTTCGCCATACTCTCTCTCGCTAGTAGTCGATCTTCTTTTCGCTTGCGGTCCAGGCGCGGAAGCTTTCGAGCGCCTCATCGTGCAGCAGCTGCCGGATGGGGATAGCGCGCTGTTCGAGCGGCTTCTTCACCTCGTCGTACAGGAAGCTGTCGTCAAATCCGACTGCGGCCGCGTCGGCTGCGGTATTGCCGTAATAGATCACCGCGCATCGCGACCAGTACAACGCCGCCAGGCACATGGGGCAGGGCTCGCAACTGGTGTAGACCTCGCAGCCTTCGAGCGAAAATGTTCCCAGCTTCTCGCAGGCTCGGCGAATGGCCACTACCTCGCCGTGGGCCGTCGGATCGTTGGTGCTGGTGACGAGGTTCATGCCCTCGGCGACGATCTCACCGTCCTTCACCACGACGCATCCGAATGGACCACCGCGCCCGGTGCGAACGTTCTCGGTTGCCAGCGCGATCGCGCGTTGCATGAATCTTTCGTGACCGTTCATGTCATTTACAAATGCTTGAAAATGCGCGATTGACGCGCAAAATCACGGCATAATTTGATTATGGCACAGGCCTTCCGATCGAACCGCGTCCTACTCCCACCTCAGCCACAGCCGGCAGCGCTGATGCAGCGGGTCGCGCTGATCGTGGACGATGGCGTCATCACGCAGATCGTCGCCCACGATGCTGTTCCGACGGGAATTGAGGTCGTCGACTTCGGCAACCATGCCCTTCTTCCCGGCCTGATCGATGTGCATACGCATATCAATGAGCCGGGGCGTACCGAATGGGAGGGCTTTGAGACCGCGACACGCGCCGCGGCCGCGGGCGGCTTTGTCACGATTGTCGATATGCCGCTGAACTGTCTGCCGGAGACCACCTCCGTCGAGGCCCTGGAACAGAAGCGCATCGCGGCGCGGGGATTGGCCTACATCGACTGGCTTCCCTGGGGAGGCCTGGTCGGCCCGGGAGACGACTCCACCTCAAATCTCGATGACCTGGAGCCGCTGGTTGAGGCCGGCGCCGCGGGCTTCAAGTGCTTCCTTATCTATCCTGGTTGCGAAGGTCTTACCCACCTTTCGCTGGCGCAGCTTCGCCGCGCTGCACCGACACTTGCGCGCCTGGGCAAGCCGCTGCTCGTGCATGCCGAGCTGGAGGGTCCGGTCATAGAAGCGAGTAAAACTCTGTATGCGGAGGAGGCTGACTGGTCGAAGTATGCAACCTATCTTGCCTCGCGGCCGGATGAGGCAGAGCTCTCCGCCATCCGCGCGTTGATCGAGCTGGTGCGAGAGTTCCGCTTCCGGCTGCATATCGTCCACCTCGCAACCGCACAGGCCGTGCCTATGCTTGCCGCAGCCAAAGCCGAAGGTCTGCCGATCACGGTGGAGACCTGCCCGCACTATCTCTGCATCAGCGCGGAAGAGATTGCCGATGGAGCCACCCAGTTCAAGTGCGCGCCTCCGATCCGCAGCAAAGCGAACCAGGAGGGGCTATGGCAGGCGCTGCGCGATGGCGTCATCGACCTGATCGCCACCGACCATTCGCCGTGTCCGCCGGAGATGAAGCCCGCCGGGCCGTTCGATAAGGCCTGGGGTGGCATCGCATCGCTCTCCACGGCGGTTCCTGTTATCTGGACTGAAGCTCATAAGCGAGGCTTCACCCTTCAGGACTTTGCACGGTGGTTTGCGGTCGCTCCGGCGGAGCTTGCAGGTTTGAGCACGACGCATGGAGAGCTGGCCGTGGACCGGCCGGCGAACTTCACGGTCTTTGCGCCGGAGAGCATGTGGACCGTGACGGAGAGCAGGCTGCACTATCGTCATCCCATCTCGCCCTATCTGGGACGTACCTTGACGGGTGAGGTGATTGCGACGTATCTGCGTGGGGAGCCTGTGTTTGCGGAAAACGAGTTTTCGTTTGCTGCACGAGGACGGGATTTGTCGGTATAGGTGAGTCCACCGCTTGTCAGGATGACAAATTTAAAGACGGTCGCGCGGAGCGCGAATACCCAGGTCCCCCGAGGGACCTGGGGCATCCAGTTCTTTCTTGCCACGGCCTTAACGCTTCAACTTTTAACTTTCAACTTTTAACTCCCACCCACACCTCTCGCTCAGCAACTATCTTTTGAGACAATGACACCCACCGATGAATCCTGTTCTTAATCACTGGAACACGTTGCCCGCCGACCAGGCCAAGGCTGAAATCCTGCCCGCCAATGGCTCGCACGAATGGGCTGAGCAGATGGTCTCGCACCGTCCTTATCCGAATGAGCAGACGCTCTCCGAGATCGCTGACCACATCTGGTATCACCTTGGCGCCGATGCCAGGCAGCAGGCCTTCGACTCGCATCCACGCATCGGCCAACGTCATGCCGCTAAAGAGGCGACGGAGAGATCGCTGGCATGGTCTTCGCAGGAGCAGACGCTTACTGATGACGAGCGTCTGAAGCAGGAGCTGGCCGAAGCCAACCAGCAGTACGAAGAGAAGTTCGGCCGCATCTTCATCGTCTGTGCCACCGGCAAGACGCAGGAGCAGATGCTCGACATCCTGCGTCAGCGTCTGGACAACGATGATGAGACCGAGTTCGCCGAGGCCGCCGAGCAGCAGCGCCTGATTACCCAGCTTCGCCTGCGCAAATGGCTTGCAGGCAATTGAGGAGCGCAAACACCATGTCTATCTCTACTCATATCCTCGATACTTCGGCAGGCCACCCGGCCATCCATGTTGCTGTCAGCCTGCTTCGTTTTGACGGCAACACATGGAAAGCCGTCTCCGATGCATGTACAGACAACGATGGCCGTGTCCGCACCCTGCTTCCGCCCGAGACGCAGCTTACTGCAGGTCTCTACCGCGTCACCTTTGCCACGGGAGAGTACTTCGCAGCACGCGGACAGCAGACCCTTTATCCGGTGATCGAGATCACCTTTGAAGTTCGTCCCGGCGAGCAGCACTATCACATCCCTCTGCTGCTGGCCGCGAACGGCTTCACCACCTATCGCGGGACGTAGCGATGATGGTAGAGAAGCGGATTTCTCCGCTCCCACGATCGCTACGAAATGACAAACAAAAAGCTGACCGGAGTGTGATTGACCACCTGGAAAACGCTCTATCGCAGTCGATAGGGAGGCTGTACCTTATAGGCCTATGGTTAAGCTCGCTCAAAACCGTTACGGCAAATCCCGCGTCCGCCTTCTGAAGGTTACCCGGCATGAAGAGCATCACCACGTTGACGAGTGGACGGTAGAGGTACTGCTGCAGGGCGACTTCGTCAGCGCGCACGTTGAAGGCGATAACTCGAAGATTCTGCCGACGGACACGATGAAGAACACCGTGTACTACGTGGCACATCGGTCCAACGCCACCTCCATGGAACACTTCGCCGAGGAGCTGATCGACTTCCTGCTCTCTCGCAATCCGCAGGTTCTTGCCGCTGAAGTCACCGTCCACTCGGCGCTGTGGAAGCACATGAAGGTTGATGGCAGCCTGCATCCTACAGCCTTCATCCGCGGCAGCGACGAACAACAGACTACACACGTCGTCCGCCATCAGCCCGGCGGATTCCATGTCACCTCCGGCCTCAGCAACCTGGTCATCATGAAGACAGCAAACTCCGGCTTTGAAGATTACATCGTCGATGAGCTCACCACGCTGAAGCCGACCAGTGACCGCATCTTCGCCACGGCCTGCACGGCGACCTGGAAGTACATCCACGCCACTCCACTGCACTACAACCAGCTACGCGAACGTGCCCGCGAGACCATGCTGCACACCTTCGCCGCCCACGAATCGAAGTCGGTACAGCAAACCCTGTACGCGATGGGAGAGGCGGTGCTGGAAGCGGTTCCGGAGATCAGTGAGATTACGCTGACCATGCCCAACAAGCACGCTCTGCTCGTTGACCTCGACCGCTTCGGCGTGAAGAACAATAACGAGATCTTCGTCCCGACGGACGAACCCCATGGGACGATACAGGCGACGCTTGTTCGCATGTAGTGCGAACAAGCTCTAGTTGCTAGTTGCTGGTTGCTAGTTCCTGGTTGATTTCAGCAGATCGCGTGTTGTACTTATCCTCCCACCCTAGCTCCGCGAGGGTGGGGCACCCGGGTTAGGAAAATGAGTAAAGCAGATTTCTCTATACGCGCAGTGGCAAATCAAACGACTAGGGAGTATCGACGAACTGCCCCTGAAACTGGGTGCCCCATCCATCGCATATCGGGGTCCCCAACGGACCTCGTTCGTTGGGGTGGTATCGCGATGGGCGGGATATTCGAGCACAGCTCGAATTCATTTAGGTTTTGGGGCTCACCAGTCCCACTCACGCTACGCGTGAATGGGGCACCCAGAGTAGGGGTTTGTTGAACTGCCGAGACACTTTAGCAACTAGCATGTCTACTTCCGATCTCATTCTCTCTCGCTGCCGCGAACTCGCCGCCATCACTGATGTTGCCGGCGAGACGACGCGGACGTATCTTTCTCCGGCGATGCGGTGCGCGAATAAACAGTTGATGGCCTGGGCTGCGGCTAAGGGCTTCACCGCGCGCTATGACGCCGCGGGAAACCTGCGTATTGTGCGTGCGGCTGCTATCGAGACCGACCGTACTTTCATCCTTGCGTCGCATCTCGATACTGTTCCCAATGCCGGAGCCTTCGATGGTCCGCTCGGCATCGTGCTTGGCCTGGCACTCCTGGAAGAGGCGGCTCCGCTGCCCTTTCACCTCGAGCTCATTGCCTTCAGTGAAGAAGAGGGTGTGCGCTTCGGCTTCCCTTTCATCGGGAGCAAGGCACTGACTGGCGAACTCTCGGATGATCTGCTGGCGCGGATTGATGGCAAGGGCACATCCGTGCGGGAAGCGATAACCGCTTATGGCTTGAATCCGGACGAACGCAGCGATGCCCGATTGCACAGCGGGCACTTCGGCTATCTGGAATTTCACATTGAGCAGGGGCCTGTTCTCGAGCATGAAGACCGCTCGCTCGGGGTTGTTACCGCCATCATCGGCCAGTCGCGGCTTCAGCTTGTCTTTACCGGCAAAGCCAACCACGCGGGCACCACGCCGATGCATCTGCGCCATGATGCTCTGGCTGCTGCCGCCGAGTTCGTCCTCGCCACCGAAAGGCTGGGCCGTAACACTCCAGGCCTGGTAGCAACCGTCGGTCAGCTCTCGCCACACCCGGGTGTAGGCAACGTCATTCCCGGCGAGGCCGTTCTCTCGCTCGACGTCCGCCATGCGGATGATGCAGTACGCCATGACGGCGTGGAGAGCCTATTGAAAGCCGCACACGCCATTGCCCAGAGGCGCGGCATGGTTGTCTCCTTCGCGGCAAAGCTCGATCAGCCGGCTGTCCCCATGGACCCGAAGCTGACCACCCTGCTTGCCGAAGCAGCGGCACCGTGCAATCCACTTTCCATGACCAGCGGAGCCGGCCACGACGCCATGGTCGTCGCTCCTCAGCTGCCGGCGGCCATGCTTTTTTTACGGACACCAAATGGTCTTTCCCACCATCCTGATGAAACCGTGCGCCCAGACGATGTACAGTTAGCCTTTGAAACCGGACTCCGGTTTCTGGAGCGCATCGCCGATGTTTAACCTGGGACACTCTCGCAGCCGCACCGCTGGTGATCACTTTCTGCTCACGCCGGACAGCTTCATTCGCTCCCCCTTTCCGGGAATGCACAACGCGGTTGCCATCGTGCACGTCTCGCCGGCCGCAGGCGCCGGTTTTACCCAGTACACGGCGGAGATGGCCGCTGACGGCTTGCTCGGCCAGGCGGCCGCACAGCGCTTTTTCTACGTGCTCGAAGGCAGCGTCTGCCTGGTAGCCGAAGGCCGGCGGTACACGCTGAACGCCAACGGATACGCCTACATTCCCGAAGATCTTGAACACAGCATCACCAGCACACAGCCGGCAAGGCTTGCTGTCATCGAAAAGAAATACCAGGTGATCGACGGTGTAGAAGGCCCTGCGCTTCTGGTCGGGGATGAGACCAAAGTTGCTTCCAGCGCGTTGAACGGTGATGAAGATCTACAGGTGCGCGCGCTATTGGCCGGCGATACGGGCTTCGACTTCGCCGTCAACACCATGAGCTACAAGCCCGGCGCCGCGCTCTCGCAGACCGAGATTCACGTCATGGAACACGGCCTGCTGATGATGACCGGCGGAGGCATCTACAAGCTCGCCGATCAGTGGTATCCGGTGACTGCGGGCGACTTCATCTACATGGCGCCGTACTGCCCGCAGTGGTTCGGAGCGCTTGGCAAAGAACCGGCAAAATACCTCATCTACAAAGACTGGAACCGGCACCCGCTCGCATGAAGATCGCCGTCAACCTTGACCGTCTGTCGTCGGAGCTGGAAGACCTCGCCAGCTTCTCCGATGCTCCCCCCTCCGAGGAAGGCACCGCAGTCACACGCGTCGTCTTCACCAGCACCGATCTGGAAGCGCGGACCTTCCTGGAGACGCTGGCTGAGAAGGCCGGCCTCAGCATTCGCCGCGACGCTGTCGGCAATATCTTCTTCCGCTGGGAAGGCTCTGACCCGACACTTGCGCCCATCGGTACCGGCTCGCACACAGATGCGATCCCTTATGCCGGCATGTACGACGGTACGGTGGGCGTGCTTGGCGGTTTGGAAGCGATCCGCGCGCTGAAGGAGGCGGGCTTCCAACCAAAGCGCTCGGTCGAGCTCCTGATGTTTACCTCCGAGGAGCCGACACGTTTCGGCATCGGCTGTCTTGGCTCGCGCCTGTTGTCGGGCACTCTCTCACCGGAAAAGGCCGATGCCTTCCTCGACAAACACGAGCGCACATTGGAAGAGGTCCGTACGGCTGCCGGTTTCCCTGGCGGTCTCGATACCGTGAAGCTGCCCGCCGGTTACTACCAACATTGGCTGGAATTGCACATCGAACAAGGCCCGCTGCTTGAGCGGGAGGGCCTGCCCATCGGCATCGTTACCGCCATCGCGGCGCCTGCCAGCTATAAGTTCCACCTGGAAGGTTTCGGCGGACACGCGGGGGCGCTGCTGATGCCCAATCGCAAGGACGCGCTCTGCGCCGCCGCCGAGGTTATCCTCTCGGTCGAGCGTAATACTCTGGCCACCGGCGCGATCGATACGGTTGGCACGGTGGGAACGGCTCAGATCCATCCCGGCGCGGTGAATTCAGTACCCAGCCGCGTGACGCTGGAACTCGATCTGCGCGATATCGATCCGGCACGCCGCGAGTCTGTCATCGAAGCCGTCCGCCGCGATATCGCCGCCATCCAGGCGAAACGTGGTGTCATTATCCGCGAAGAGCTGGTCAATGCCGACCCGCCGGCAACCAGCGATGCCACGATCGTGGCCACGCTGGAAGAGGTCTGCCGCGATGCGAAGATCCCATACAAGAAGATGGTGAGCCGCGCGTACCACGACTCGCTCTTCATGGCGCGCCTCTCTCCCATTGCGATGATCTTCATTCCCTGCCGCAACGGCGTCTCGCATCGCCCGGATGAGTATGCCTCTCCAGAGGCAATCGGCACCGGAGTTAGCGTCCTTGCAGCCGCCATGGCACGGCTTGCGGCACAATAGGAACACAGACGCGCATGCCAATTCTCTCCATTAATCCCTCTACAGGAAAAACGCTGCGGCACTTCGATGCCCTGCCCCCGGAACAACTGGAAGCCAAACTGGCCCTCGCCGCCTCCGCGTGGAAGGCGTACCAGGAGGTGCCGCTGGAGCATCGCGCGCTCTGCATGCGTAAGCTGGCCTCTCTTATCGAAGATGAAACGGAAGAGCTGGCGCGCCTGATGACGCTGGAGATGGGCAAGCCCATCCGTGCTGCCCGCGCCGAGGCACAGAAGTGCGCCACCGCCTGCCGCTTCTATGCCGAGAACGCCGCTAAATTCCTCACGTCCGAGGCGGTCCCGACCGAGGCCTCCAGCAGCTACGTCCGCTTCGATCCGCTGGGCGTCGTCCTCGCCATCATGCCCTGGAACTTTCCTCTGTGGCAGGTCTTCCGCTTCCTGGCTCCGGCGCTGATGGCAGGCAACGCCGGTCTTCTGAAACACGCATCGAACGTGCCCCAGTGTGCTCTCACGATTGAGGCTCTCACCCGCCGCGCCGGCTTCCCGCGTGGCGTTTTTCAGGCGCTCCTCATTGAGTCGTCTGACGTGGCCAAGGTCATCGACGATCCGCGGGTCGCCGCCATCACGTTGACCGGCAGCAATCCCGCCGGCTCGGCCGTGGCCGCACAGGCAGGCAAGCTGATCAAGAAGACCGTGCTGGAGCTCGGCGGCTCCGATCCGTTCATCGTGATGCCCTCAGCCGACCTGAACGTTGCGATCGACACCGCCATCAAGGCGCGCACCATCAATAACGGCCAGTCATGCATCGCGGCTAAGCGTTTTATTGTTCACGAGAGCATCTACAACGAGTTCCAGGAGCGCTTCTCCGCCGGTATGGATAACCTGAAGGTCGGCGATCCCCTGCTCGATGAGACCGACGTCGGCCCGCTGGCAACTTCGAAAGGCCTTGAAGAGGTACAAGCCCAGGTGCAGGCCTGTATCGACGCCGGAGCTCTGCTCATCACCGGCGGCGAACGCATGATGGTGGACCAGGGCAACTACTTCGAACCCACCGTGATCGCTGGCCTGTCGCGTACCGCACCGGTCTATCGAGAAGAAATCTTCGGTCCGGTCGCGCTGCTCTTCCGCGTCCACTCGGTGGACGAAGCGATTGAGGTTGCCAACGACACGCCCTTCGGCCTTGGGGCCTCTGCCTGGACCCACGACCCGGTCGAACAGCAGCGCTTTGTCGCCGATCTGCAGGCGGGTTCAGTCTTCATCAATGCCATGGTCGCCAGCGACCCGCGCCTGCCGTTCGGTGGTGTAAAGCAGTCGGGTTTCGGCCGTGAGCTTTCAGCCGTGGGAATGCACGAGTTTATGAATCGGAAGACTGTTGTGGTGGCCTAGGAGTTAGAGCATTTCTCCTGTTGCTGGGTAGCCCGGAAGGGGAGTGCAGCGGCGTTTTCATTGCGGAAAACGCCCATAGATAACGAATCCCTACACTACACCTACAGGAGAAATGCTCTAGCTCCCGAGCCGCACCTTGACTGCAGCCGGCATCTCAGTTCAATTATGTACTTGATGGAATATATATTACGGTACATAATTTATCAGTGAGTTGGGAAATTGAGATCACCGCAGAGTTCGAAGCATGGTGGGTCAGCCTTACCGTCGAGGAACAGGAATCCGTTGCCCGGGCTATCAATCTGCTGGAAGCGCTTGGGCCTTCGCTCTCGCGCCCTCACGCAGATACTCTGAAGGGCTCGATCTTCCCGAACATGAAAGAACTGCGGGCGCAGCACGAAGGCCGCCCTTACCGTATGCTTTTTGCCTTCGACCCACGTCGCGTCGCCTTAATGCTAGTGGGCGGTGATAAGACTGGCGATAGCCGGTGGTACGAAAAGATGCTCCCTGTAGCTGAACGCCTCTACACGGAGCATCTGAAAAGTCTGGAGAAAGTAGAAAAACGATATTGAACTCAGAAGCATGTGAGCATGCAGGAGCTCAGCTCGGTTGAGGAATCAGCAAATGGCGACTACTACCTGGAAGGCACTTCGCTCAAAGTTACCCGCAGACGTTCAGGGGCGCCTGCGTAAGCAACTCGCCGAAGACATCGCAGCAATGCCATTGGACAAGCTGCGCAAAGCACGTCATCTCACCCAAGCGGCAGTTGCAGCAAAAATGAACATCGAACAGGGTGCGGTCTCAAAGATCGAAGCCCGCAGCGATATGTACATCAGCACGTTGCGAAGCTACGTCGAAGCGCTAGGCGGCACACTTGAGCTCCGGGTCGACTTCCCCGAAGGATCGGTTACAAACATCGACCTGATAGAGAAGACCGCTTAGCCCAATCTCCGTAGACACAGCGCCCTGAAGTGAATAAGGCGCGGCTGATAGCCGCGCCTTATTCACTTCGATTGCGTTTAGAAGTTGAAGCCCATCTGCAGGGTGAGGCGGCGTACTGCGTTGCTGGAACCGCCGGGGCCCATGAAGCCGCCGCCACCGATCGAGTTCGACCGGCCGAACTGCGGCGAGGTCACCGTGCCGACAGGAGAGCCGTAGTTCACCACGTTCAGGAGGTTGTTGGCCTGGATAGCGAAGTTGACGGTGTACCTGTGGCCGGAGCTGGCTCCGCCAAACGGTCCACCAGCACCTCCCGGACCACCCTGGCCACGGCCGCCTCCCGGAGGCGGCATCATGCCGCCCTGCTGCTGCTGACGGCGTCCGCCATTAGGACCAGAGGCTGCGCCGGTCTTCTCACCGAAGCCGAAGACCTTGTTCAGGCGCAGGTTGAAGTTCAGCGAAGCCGGCCCGGTGCAGTTGTTGATCGGAATCTGGGTGTAGTTCCCGCTCTGCTGAACGCTATACCAGGCGTTCGAAGTCTGCCCCGTCTGCAGAGCCGCGGCACTGGTGCAGGCGCCCGCGAGGTTGGCGCTGCCCGAGTTGGCCCATGCCGGACGGTCGTTATAGACCGAATCGCCGTTCAGGTCTCTGCCGGCCAGAATGTTGTACGGGTTTCCTGAACTTGCCACCAGGAACGGGCTGGCCGAGAAGCCGTGTTTGAAGTTAATGTTACCGGCCATCAGCATGCGGTTGCGCACGTCGAACTGAGTGCGACCGTAGTCGGCTTTCGTATCCGTCGCGCGCGACGGAATAAACGTGGCGCCGGACGCATTACCGTTGACGTAGTTGAGTGAGTAGAAGCCAAAGAGCGAGACGGTATTGCTCAGCCGCATGTTGCCGTTGACGAAGATCTGGTTCTGGTTGAAGACGCCGCCAGAATCATAGCGGTAGTTGATCATGTTGGTGGCAGTGTTGGCGAAGGCGCGGTTCAGGTACTGGTGCACACCACGCGAGTTCAGGTAGTTCACCGAGATGGAGGCCTTGCCGACCTGCTGGTCGACGCCACCCGCGAACTGCATGATGTATGCCGAGCGGGTATCCCCGATGGTGTAGACCGTATTCTTCCCGCCTGTGCCGCTGCTGCTGCTGCAGGCTTGCGGGTTACTGGGGCCGCAATTGAGATACCCGCCCTGCGGTGCGCTGAACGTCGTGGTCTGAACATTGGTGCCGTTCTGGCGGACAACGTTCATGACCTGCGTGAGGTCAAAACGGTCGTAGAAGATACCGTATCCGATGCGGACGACTGTCTTGGGCGAGCCGTGCTTGTTCGGGATACCCCAGGCGAGCGCGACACGCGGAGCGATGTCGTGATTCGAATCGATCTGATTCTGGGTCTCGAGACGCATGCCCGCGCTGAGCGTCAGGTTGGGACGGATCTTCCAGTCATCCTCAACGTAAAGACCAACGTCCGTCACACGCGAGGAGACAGTGGCCTGGTTGATAGTCGAAACCGCATACTGATTGACATGGCCAGCTGCGTAGTCCTGGATGGTGGCGTAGGTGAATGTACCGTTTGCGTTAGCCGTCGAGTAAGCGCTCTCCTCGGTAGTACGCAGGCGCCCGCCAAACCGCCAGAAGTGCTTCTGCAGAGCGATGGAAGTATAGTTCTGCAGCTCGAAGTGGCTATCCGTCACATTGGAGTTGCCGCTGGTGGAGCCGCCGGTGCTCATACCGCCTGAGACATTGAGGCCGGCGAGACTTGGATTCAGAGCAGTCGCAGCCGCATTCGTACGTTGCCACTCGAAACGGGTCTCGTTGACGACCTTGGGGCTGATGATCTGCGAGTCGCTGATCTGGATGGTATCTTCCTGGGCCGTCGAGTTCTGTCCGCGTGTAGGCAGAACGAACGTGCCGATGTTGTTGTTCTTGTTAGTCCCCTGCTCGTGCTGGAAACGGATGGTCAGGGTGTTCTTGTCAGAGAGAGCAAAGTCGACGCGCGGGCTGATCTCCCACCGCTTCTGAGGATGATTAATCGCGCTGCCGGCGTAGGTGCCGGTAAGGCAGCCGACGGTTCCCGGAGCGCAGATCGTCGACAGATCATTCAGATTTGTCGCATAGATCTGGACGTTATTGCTGATGATGTTGTTGTCTTCGATATCGCGATTGTTGCCGCTGACGTTGAACGACGAGGTCTTGGTCAATGGGCCGCTAAGGCTGCCGAGAAGGAAGAAGGTGTGATAGTCCGGCTGGTTCTGCACGAACGGGCTGCTCGTGTTCAGCCACTTCTGATTGCCCTGCACGTTGATATTGCCGCGGAACTTATCCGTGCCCGGCTTGGTGAGGATCTCAACGCGACCGAAGCCCAGCTTGTCGTACTGTGCCGAGAACGGATTCTGATTGACGCGAATCTCACGAATCGATGACTTCGGAGGCAGCGTGCCGCCGGTAAAGCCGTCGATGTAGATCTGCCCGCCGTTCGGTCCGGCCGAAGGTCCGGCAAGGGCCGAGAGCTGGTTCTGGAGCTCGTCCGGATCGTCAGAGAGCGCGTCCAGGTCCTTATCCTTGATGACCGTGGCGCTGGCATTCGAGTCAGCGTCCACGCTGACCTGGTTGGTCTGCGTGGTGACGTTCACCTCAGCATTAGCTTCGGCGATCGCCAGCTTGACGTCCAGATTGAGCGACTGGCCCGCGGCCACACGCACGCCTTGACGCACGAACGAACCGAAGCCGGACATCGTCACCGTGATCGAGTAGCTGCCCGCCGGCACGTTGGAGATGGAGTAGCTGCCGTCTCCCTTGCTCTGCGCCGTCAAAGCCTTTCCGTTAGCCGCTGTCGCGGTAATCGTCGCGCCAGGCACCACCGCTGCATCAGGATCCGTCACAAGACCGCGAATCGTTCCCGTCTGCTGCGCCTGACCGGCGACACTCACTGCCAGAACCACCAGCAGCCAGACACACTTCCACCATGAGCGTTTCATCTCAGCTCCCAGGCACAACAAGTGCCACACTCAAAATTCGTTCGTACTGCGTTCGTTTGCTTTTCTACTTACTGTGCGTCCCCGCCTGCTCCGCCGCCCATGCTCCACGGCGCCAGGTTCATGGAACTGGCTCCGTTCGGCGCGGCAAGGATAGGCTCAACTCCGCTCAACATAGTCACTGCCGTGACGGTGTCCGCATTCGCAGCGCCGGTGCCGACGATCATCAACGCATCGCCGTTCTTCACCGTTGCCAGCTCACCCGTTGGAAGGCGCGACAGCATGGATACCAGGTCGCCTCGAGGACCACCACCACCCGGACCGCCAAAGCCCCGTCCACCACCTGCACCGCCAGGTCCCATACCTCCTGAACCTGCACCTTCACCACCGCCTGCCGGCCGTCCCATACCCTGCGGTGCACCACCGCCTGAGGCTCCACCGCCTTGAGGTGCACCACCAGGAGCTCCTCCACCGTTGGCACCAGCCGCACCATTTGCAGCGCCGCGAGCACGCGCGGCAAGCATGGCCGCCATCTGCGGCGGCAGAGCACGGAAGTCTGAGTTCGAGGTCACCATGATGGTGACGTTCTTCTTGCTGGCAAGGTCCTTCAGAACGATCTTGCCGCTGGCGGCATCGACACTGGTGACCGTGCCGGCCAGGTTGCGGAAGGCTCCGCTGACGATCTCATCGGCCGCAATCGCGGTGCCGTCTTCGTTCTTCTCACCACGCACGCGAAGCTGGTCGCCCGGCCTGATGTCGGCCAGTGTACCGGGCTTGGTGTCTTCAAACTTCACCGAATCGGCTGCGTACCGGCGGAAGATTGTCTTCGGTGTCGTCGTAATCTCGACAACCTTCTGGCCCTGCTTGATCGTGATAGAGCCGCCGTTCACGGCGTTGACCAGACCGCCCGATCCACGACGAGCCCAATCCGCCTGGGTTGCCGCATTGCGCTGTGCGATATCGCCAGACTTCATGAGGACCACGCGAACAGCCGTGATCGCGGAAGCGTCACCCGGGCCGCTGGCAAGCACGCGGTCTCCGGCAGTGATATCAGAGGCTGTGGCCGGCTGTGCGGTCTTCAGGTCAGTGCTCCCGGGCGCGAGCTGCACTACTTTGGTAGCGTCAGCAAGGGTCACGGTCACCGTTGCTCCCTTGTCTGTCGCCACCGTCACTGTCTTCCCATCGATACTCTTCACGGTGCCGAGGGCCGATGCATTCTGGGCTACAGCGCAGGGCGAAACGGTCATTACCACCGCAGTCGCGGTGAACAGAGTCGCCAGAAAATCTCTCTTGGTTGCGAACATAGCCTAATCCTCGAACGGGACACCACACACAGTCGGCTGGATCGCACAAAACGACGTGCCGCACTGCAGTTGGGGAGTCTGCAGGGATTACGGTCGAACCGTCGCCTAAGTTTCATGAAATTTCTGGGGAAATTACGCTGAAACCTTCCGGGGAAGCGCTCGTCTAAAGCGTTTTCTCTGTTGCCGGGGATCCGGAAAGGGACTTGCAGTGGCGTTTCATTGCAGAAACGCCCATCGGATGCGGAAGCCTTCACGTATACCCACAGGGAAAATACTCTAACTGCGCCGCAGAACGGCCGTTGCCCCATCGTGCAGCGTTAGTGTACCGCTCTCGAGAGTGCACGTGCCGGAGGAGAGAACCAGTTCGGTAACGGGAGGGACCGAAAGCCGCACCGGTTGACGACCCAGGTTCACCGCCACCGTGACCGCTTCCCGGTGCATCATGAGCCATCCCTGCTGCTCATCGAACTCGACGCGACAGGTTCCCGGCGAGCCGTCCTCAAGCTCCGGCAGGGAGCGCCGTAGCCGGATCAGGTCCTTGTACCAGGTCAGCATCTGCGCATGTTCCCCGGTTGCGGTCTCCTCCCACCGAAGACAGCTGCGCTCGAAGCTCGCACGCTCGACGGGATCGGGTACGTCCTCCGGCTTCCATCCAAAGGCTGCGAACTCACGCCGCCGGCCTTCGCTCACCGCGCGGGCCATCTCCGGCTCTTCATGGTCGGCGAAGTAAAGGAAGGGTGTGGATGCGGCCCACTCCTCGCCCTGAAAGAGCATCGGCACAAATGGCCCCAGCAACATCAGAGCCGCGGCGGCACGGGCACGGTCTATTCCGGCAATCGCCGCAACCCGATCACCCTGAGCACGATTTCCTATCTGGTCGTGGTTCTGGATATAGCCCAGAAAACGATGCCGATCCAGAGTCCCAGCGGGCCGTCCATGGATGCGGTTGCGATGACGCGAATAGATGCCGTCGTACACGAAGACCTCTTCCAGCGCCTTGGCCAGCTTTGCCAGGCCACCAAAGTCTTCGTAGTAGCCGCGTGTCTCGTGCGGTGCAACAGCGGTAAACAACGCATGGTGAAAATCATCGCTCCACTGCGCGTCGATGCCGTAACCGCCTGCCTCGCGCGGAGTGACGATGCGCGGGTCGTTCAGGTCGCTCTCGGCGATCAACGCGAGTTGCCGGCCGGTAGCGGAGCTGAGATGCTCTGCCTCGGTAGCAAGTTGTTCCAGGAAGTGAATCGCGGAACGGTCTACAAAGGCGTGAACAGCGTCCAGACGCAGACCATCCATGTGGAAGTCGCGCATCCACATCAGTGCATTGTCGAGAAAGAAGCGCCGCACCTGGTCCGCTCCCCACTCTTCGAAGTTCACCGCACCGCCCCAGGGTGTGTGATGCGTATCCACCAGATACGGGCCGAATTTACCGGTGTAATTCCCCACCGGACCGAAGTGGTTGTAGACAACATCCAGCAGCACTGCCAGCCGCTTGCCATGAGCCGCATCCACGAAGCGCTTCAACGCATCCGGACCGCCATACGGCTGATGCACGGCATACAACGCCGCACCGTCATATCCCCAGCCAAAGACACCCGGAAACGCGGCCAGCGGCAACAGCTCCACATGGGTAATACCCAGCTCAACCAGGTGATCGAGCCGCGCGATCGCGGAGTCCAGTGTGCCTTCCGGGGTAAAGGTGCCGATATGCAGTTCGTAGATGACCGCGCTTGAGAGCGGCGGCGCCTGAAAGCCTTTATCGGTCCAGGCAAAGGCGGCCTGATCGTAGACACAGGACAGGCCATGGACACCATCCGGCTGCCACAACGATCGTGGATCAGGCCATAGCTGATCGTCATCGTCTATGGCAAAGCCATAGCGCGTACCAGCCCCGGCATCGGGAGCTTCCAACCTCCACCAGCCATGATCGTCCACCTCCCGGGGTGGTTGCATCTCGTGAAGTCCATCATGAAGATGCAGACGGACGCGAGAGGCGCGCGGCGCCCATACTTCAAACCGATGCATGCCTTACTCCCGTACCAGCAGCGCTACGGGGAAGCGCTGCAGGAAGCTGGCGGTCTTCTGCCGTCCGCCATGTTCTATCTCGCCGGTCAGCACATTCTTCCAGCGGCCCTCGGGGACCTCGACCGTTGTGCCTGCCCAGCTATCTCCAAGCTTAATGCGCCAACGAGGTGCCAGTGTGATGACACTGTGATTCCGCAGATACGCGATGATGTGCGCCGCCTTCGGCCCCTGCACCTCCAGTGGCGTATATGCCGCAGTGGGTCCGAACCACTCCGGATGTTCCTTCCGCAGCAATAGCAGCTTGTGGATCAGCCACAGCTTGGGCAGGCCTTCTTCGCTGCGTTCCATCATCTCTTCAGGAGAGAGCGACTGTACCTCCTGGAGGAGACGGCGGCGGAGGTCGTAGTCCACCGGTCGGCGATTGTCGGGGTCTACCAGCGAATAGTCCCAGAGCTCTCCGCCCTGGTAGAGATCGGGCACTCCTGGAGCCGTGTATTTCAGCAGTGTCTGCGTCAGCGAGTTCATCCATCCGGCCTCGCGGACACGTTCCACCATCTGCTCCAACTCATTTACGAAAGGCTGGTGCTCGAGAATCCGTTCGATGAAGCGATGCAGTGCATCTTCATATTCACGGTTATTGTTCGTCCAGGTGGTGTGCTGCTTCGCCTCGCGCATGGCCTTGTCCATGTATGCCGTCAGACGTTTCTTGTTGATCGGCCACGCACCGATCATCGTCTGGTAAAGAAAGTACTCGGTATTGCGATCGGGATACCGCTCGCCGCGGAATTCTGTATTCATGCGAGACCAGCGGTTCAGCGCGGCACGCCACCGCGCCGGAATCTCTGTCAGCACAGCCAGACGCGCGCGCACATCGTCTGCACGTTTCGTATCGTGCGTGGAAAGCGTCGTCATCGTCTGCGGATGCGTCTGCTGTATGGTCGCGCAGTAGTGGTGAAACTCTTCCACACTGATGCCATTATGCGCCGGATCCGCGCCCACTTCATTCAACCCGATCATGCGGTTATAGGTGTAGAACGCTGTATCTTCCACTCCCTTGGCCATCACCGGCGAGGTGAACTGCTGGAAGCGCATGACGAACTCATTCTCGCGGAAGCCGCGCACCTTTAGCGTAAGTACATCGCCGACAAAGTCAAAGAGACCTGGGTCAAGATCAGGGCGCCGGCGCTTGGCTTGATTGATGGCCTGCCAGACACGGTAACGGTCTTCATCGGTAATGTTGTCTCGATCGGTGGCGACATAGGTACGGTAGACCTGGAAACAACTCGCCACCTCGCGGATGACGCGGCGGATCTCGGCACGCGTCGTGTCGCGGCGATCACGATTGTTTTCGCAGATCTCCACGAGAAGCGCTGCAAGACGATTGACGTCCGAGCCCAGAGCCTCCTGCGTGACATGATGCTTCTTCTCATGCGCCACATCTTCAAAGTCGATAGGTTCATGTGTGAAGTCGGAGTAGATGGTAGTCATCTCTTCCAGGCCCGGACCATGCGCCAGCAGGCCATTGCACACATTCAGAAAGTCATACCCGCTGGTGCCATGAATGGGCCATTCCTGGCGCAGCCACTCACCTGACTCGAGGATCTTCTCGCCGATGATCCACGCATCGGGAGCCTGTTCGCGCAGACGCCGGAAGTATCCCTGGGGATCGCGCAGGCCGTCGGGGTGATCGACACGCACGCCGTCGAGCGCACCCTCTCTCAACCACTGCAGAATCAGCGCATGAGTCTCTTCGAAGACGTGTTCACGTTCGACACGCAGGCCGATGAGCGTGTTCACATCGAAGAAGCGCCGGTAGCCAAGCTCCTGGTCTGCCGTACGCCAGTAGGCGAGGCGATAGTTCTGCTGGTTCAGCAGATCGTCCAGGGCATCGATGTTGTTGTTCAGGTCCGCGACCGCCTGATCGATCGAACGGCAGATGTTGCCGTCTTCAGCGCACAGACGTTCCAGCAGAGCGTAGATGACGGTCTTGTCGCGATGGCGGTTGACGGCGACACTGCGGTCCGTCGCTTCCGGTGCGGGCAGGCGGGCAAACGAGTCGGCGATAAAGCTCAGGGTATCGCTACGCGCATACTCCGCGGCACGCTGCAACAGGCCGTAGAGCGAGCGTGGCGCCACGGGGAACTCATTCTTCATGTAGAGCACCACGAAGCCGGCGCCGCGGCGCGCGACCCCGATCTGACGATCGCTGAGAACCTTGCCGTACTGGTCGCCAAGGATCGGCACCAGCACCTTGTTCTGCAGCTTGGCCTCTTCCTGATGCCAATTAATGTCGAACCACGTCGAGAAACGCGACGCTGGCCCGTTCTCCAGCACGTCCCACCAGAGCCGGTTTTCCGGCCCCAACGCCATGTGGTTCGGCACAATGTCGAGAATCTGCCCGAGGCCAAGTTCACCCAGGCGCCAGCGCAGGCGTCCGTGGCCCTCGATACCGCCGAGCTCCTCGTTCACCTTCTGGTGATCGACAACGTCGTAGCCGTGCATGGACCCGGGTGCAGCCTGCAGATACGGCGAACAGTAAATGTGCGTGATACCTAAATCGTGCAGGTAGTCCGCAACGGCGGAAGCGTGGTCAAAGTCGAAGCCTGCATGCAGCTGCAGACGATAAGTGGACGTGGGGATGCGGGCCATTCTTCTCTACTTTCCGTGATGGCATGTCTCGGTCCTTGGGACACACTAAGGTCTGCACCTTAAGAAGCGAATTTCGCTGGCGGGGTTGGATGGCTGCTGCAGGAGACTAAACGGTAGAAAACAAGCGTCAGGAGGCGGTTTTTCCACTGGGCAGTTCGCGAGGTCGCCGGCTGGTCGCCGCCACTGCGCGATATGAAAAGCGGACAGCAGCGCGAACGCCGCCGGAAATACGATGGACGAGGCAAACGTCATGCGCCAGGCAACAAAGGTTGCGAGTAGTGTGGTCAGCGTAGGTCCGCCGAGACGCTGCACGATATTCAGCGTGGTGGTGGCCATGGGAAGCTGTTCCCGCTGAACCGCAGCATACGCCGCTGAGATTGATGGTATTCCGATGGCTCCCATCGCCATACCGCGGAGGAAGAGTGTTACCGCCAGCATGGATGTCACGAGGCCATGCCGGCTGAGATACAGAAATGGAAGTGTTGCCGCCGGCGAGAGCAAGGCTCCATAGGACGAGACGCGGCGAAGGCCGAAGCGTTGTGTCAGCGTTCCCATCATGGGATAGGAGCAGAGCATTCCCAATCCCATTGGGGTGAGCATCAGGCGCGTTGTCGAAGGCGACTCCCCACATGCGCGAATAAGGAAGAACGGAATCAGCATCTGACCCGCAAATGAAATTCCATTCGAGAGGAACTGTATCGTCATCGCAGTCCGAAAGGTGCGGTCGCGAAAGTATCTGGGCAGCATCTTCGATGCCGCGTGACGCCGGAGCGGCAGACCGCATCCAACGGAGTGACCGTCATGAACGAGGCACGACCCCCTGTGAAGAAGGCTGGCAGCGCAAACGATCCGCTTTGGTACAAAGACGCCATCATCTATGAGTTACACGTTAAGGCGTTCTGTGACTCGAACAATGATGGCATCGGTGATTTCCCGGGCCTTGTCTCCAAGCTCGACTATCTGCAGGACCTCGGTATTACCTGCATCTGGCTTTTGCCGTTCTTTCCCTCCCCGCTGCGGGACGACGGCTACGATATCGCCGACTATACCGCCGTCCATCCGGCCTACGGCACCCTGGAAGACTTCAAGCTCTTCCTGACAGAGGCCCACCGGCGCGGCATCCAGGTGCTGATCGAGCTCGTCATCAATCACACCAGCGACGAGCATCCGTGGTTCCAGCGCGCACGTAAGGCTCCGGAGGGTTCCACGGAACGTGACTTCTATGTCTGGTCACACACCGACAAAAAGTACCCCGGCGTACCGATCATCTTCAAGGACACAGAGAAGTCCAACTGGACCTGGGACGACGAGGTGGGCATGTTCTACTGGCACCGCTTCTTCCACCACCAGCCGGACCTCAATTTTGACAATCCGCTCGTCTTCGATGAAGTGGTCAAAGCGATGCGTTTCTGGCTCGATCTCGGAGTAGACGGCTTCCGCCTGGATGCCATTCCCTACCTCGTTGAACGCGAGGGCACCCGTTGCGATGCATTGCCCGAGACCCACGCCATCATCAAGGAGATCCGCGCCATCATCGACAACGAGTACACCAACCGGTTTCTGCTGGCGGAAGCCAACCAGTGGCCCGATGATGTGCGTCCCTTCTACGGCGATGGCGACGAATGCCACATGTGCTTCCACTTTCCCCTGATGCCGCGCATCTACATGGCGCTAAGGCAGGAGGACAGGCTTCCCATTACCGACATCATGACGCGCACGCCTCCTATTCCGGACAACTGCCAGTGGGCCCTGTTTCTGCGCAATCACGATGAGCTGACGCTGGAGATGGTGACGGACGATGAGCGCGACTACATGTACCTGGCCTACTCGGCTGACCCGCGCATGCGCATCAATGTGGGCATTCGCCGCCGCCTGGCGCCACTGGTCGACAACAACCGCCGCCGCATCGAGCTATTGAACTCGATCCTGCTTTCGTTTCCGGGGACACCCATCATCTACTACGGGGACGAGCTCGGCATGGGTGACAACATCTACCTGGGCGACCGCAATGGTGTACGCACTCCGATGCAGTGGTCGGGAGACCGCAATGCCGGCTTTTCCCGCGCGAATCCGGAGAAGCTCTATTCGCCCGTGATCATGGACCCGGTGTGGGGTTACCAGACCATCAATGTGGAGGCCCAGCAGACGGACACCTCTTCCCTGTTGCACTGGACCCGCAACATGGTGGCTCTGCGTAAGCTCTTCCAGGTCTTTGGCCGGGGGGCGCTCGAATTCCTTACCCCGGATAACCGCAAGGTGCTGGCCTATATCCGGGAGTATGATGGCGAGCGCATAGTATGCGTCGCCAACCTGTCGCGTTTCGCGCAGCCGGTCTCTCTGGATCTGTCACGCTTTGTCGGCCTGATGCCGGTGGAGATGCTGGGGTACGTTCCTTTCCCCCTCATTACGGATGCTCCATACCGGCTGACTCTGGCGCCATACAGCTTTTTCTGGCTGGAGCTGCAGCCGGCCCCTCCGCAGCTGGATAGGATGACGCAACAGCAGCACCAGGAACCGGCCCGGGATCTGCTGCTAATGACCGAGCCGATGGGGCATCCCGTAGAAGAAGTGCCGGGACCTCCCGAAACAGGTAACGATCCGGGCAGTGTCAGCAACTAAACTTGCTTGAGAGCACGATGTCTACGACCGCCGCCCCTCAACCTTCGACCAGCCCATCCCAGGCAACCACGCCTGCACTTCTGCTTGCACTGCCGCCGCTTGATGCCGAGCAGTTACGTGCCACCTTCAGCCATCTGCGGCCTGTCCTCGCCGGCCTGCCGGTACTTGTTGCGTATCCCGGTCACGAAGAATCTATCGACCTTCCGTTTTCGACGGTTGCCGTCACTCCCCCTGCGGCTATTCCTCCCGCACGCTGGATCCACACCGCCGCGGAGTATCTCAACGCCTACAAGATGATGAGCGAGTATCAGGCTCCGCGCTGCCTCATGCTGGCCTCGGGCTCGTGGACACTGGCGCCGCAGAATTTGCGGGCCATGGTCACCGCTGCCATCGAAAACAACATTGATCTGGTGCTTCCGCGCTACACGACCTCACCCTATGACGGCCTGGTGACCAGCACCATCCTGGCCCCGGTCACGCGGGCGCTCTTCTCCATCAAGGTGCACACGCCGCAGCCGCTCGATTTTGCATTCTCCCTGCGGATGGGCGAACGGCTGGCGGCGACGGCACAGCGATTCACCGCCGCCAATCAGAATGACGCTCTGCTGTGGCCTGTCGGTGAAGCCGCGACCGCCGGCTTCAATGCGCAGGAAGTCGCGATGGACACGCGATCGTTCCCAGTTCCCGAGGTCACCGACCTGACCCAGTTGCTCACCATGGTGGCGGGTTCGCTCTTCTCCGACGTAGAGAGCCGCGCCACCTACTGGCAGCGCGCGCGAACGCAGGCAACCGTGGTCGGGAGCGAGCCTCTGGTCTTCAGTGCAGAGCCGCCCAAGCCTGACGTCACCACCATGATTGAGACCTTCCGCATCGGCTACAAGAACCTCTCGGAGATCTGGTCGCTCGTGCTGCCGCCGAACTCCCTGCTTGGCCTGAAGAAACTGTCGATCCTGGAAGAGCAGCACTTCGTCATGCCCGATGCACTCTGGGTCCGCATAGTGTATGACTTCCTGCTGGCCTGGAGGCTGCGCACCATCAATCGCGCGCATCTGCTGGGCGCTTTGACGCCGCTATATCTGGCATGGGTAGCGAGCTACATTCTGGGTGAACGGAAAGAGGCCCATATCGAAGCCTTAGCTGCGGCCTTCGATTCCGATAAGCCCTATCTGGTCTCGCGCTGGCGCTGGCCCGACCGCTTCAATCCATAACCAACGTTTTCTGCTGAGATAAGAGTTACCGAAAGGAGACCAACGCGATGTGGCAACAGATTCAAGAGGCCCTCTCCGGCTCCGCCCACCGTGTTCTGTCGCGGCTGGCCAGCCTGCTACCCGGTCTGCTGGCGTTGATGCTGGCGATCCTGATCTGCACCCTGATCGGCGCGGCACTGGCATGGGTAGTACGCCGCATCCTCATGGCGATCAAGTTTGACGAACGCATCAGCACCGGGGCGCCCACCAGCGTCTCGGACTTCGCTCCAAGGCGATCCGCAACCCTGCTGATCTCACGCATCGTGCTGTGGGGATTCGTCGTGCTCGGCTGCATCATCGGCATCTCCACGCTCGACGTCTCGGCCGACTCGAAAGATCAGATGACGGTCTTTTTCCTGCCCTACGTCACCCACTCCGTAGGCGCAATCGTCATCTTCCTGATCGGCAACCTCGCCGCACGCTTCCTGGCGCGAACGGTGCTCATCGGCGCGGTGAATATGAGGCTGCAGTACGCCCGCTTCCTTTCGCTCGGCATCAAGTGGCTGGTACTGGTGCTCACCGCCGCCATGATCCTGGACCACCTGCAGATCGGCGGCAATATCATCGAGCTGGCCTTCGGCATTTTGTTCGGCGGTATCGTACTGACGATGGCGCTAGCCATTGGCCTGGGATCGCGCGATATGGTCTCACGGTCGCTCGAAAAGACGGGTCCGCAGGATTCGTTTATCCCAACGCCGCCGCCACAGGAGAGACCACAGGTACGGCATTTTTAGCTACCCAATCACTGGGTGCCCCATCCATCGCAACGCGATGGGTGGGATGTTCGAACAGCTTGGCTCACCACAAGACAAAGCGGTTCGAGCTTCGCTCGAATGTCCCACTCACGCTACGCGTGAATGGGGCACCCAGAGTATGGGTTCCGAATCTAATCAGCCTCAGCGCCAGTCGTCGCGGACGGACTGCTGCTCTTCCATCACCTTGTCGAAGTCGTCTGCCTTCTTGATCATGATGTCGCCGAAGGCTTCTCCCTGGCGAAGCAGCACAGCCTGAAGGCGCACCAACTCCAGCATCGCGAGGAACATGCAGATGAGCGCGCGCTGCGAATGGGTGTTCAGCAGCAGCTTGCGCAGTGAGACTGGACGGTCTTCCATCACCATGCGGCGCTTCACATAGTCGATCATCTGCGCCACGGTCACGGACTCCTCATCCACGTTCAGCACCGGGCGCTTCTTCATGCGGTCCAGGATCTCCTGGAAGACGCGCACCAGATCGACCGTGTCGGCCGCGATCTCGCGGTCACCCTCGGTGATCTGCTTGAAGTCGCGCAGACCCGGATTGCTCCAGACAGCCTCTTCGATCTGCTGCTTCTGCAGCAGCATCTGCGCCGCGGCCTTGAACTTCTCGTGCTCCAGCAGGCGTTCGACCAGCTCGCGGCGGGGATCTTCAGCTTCGCCGGCAGCAACCTCAGCAACCTCGCGCGGCAACAGCATCTTGCTCTTGATGTGGATCAGCAGCGAGGCCATGTAGATGAACTCGCCGGCGGCATCCACATCGGTCTGCTTGATGTGCTCGCAGTAGGCCAGGAACTGCTGGGTGATCTTTGCGATCGGGATGTCGTAGATATCGATGGACTGTTTGCGGATAAGGTCCAGAAGCAGGTCCAGCGGCCCCTCGTAGACCTGCCCGACAAGGATGGAGAATGGGGACTGCGACGCCTCTTCCTTCGCGGGGTCAGGACGCTTGGGGTCCACCTTCGCGGGAGTGGCGGCGGGCTCCGCCACAGTCTGGACTGCGGCTTGGGCTGGGGTCTCGGCCGCAGGAGCCTGCGTTGCCTCGGTGATGATCTCTTCCGGCATTCGTTTTTATTTTAGGATGTCGCCCATGGCGGAAAAAGTGGGGGAAATCCCCCCCTTTTCTTTTCTGGTGTTACCGGCGGCGCCGGCCCCCAGAACGGTTGCCAGAACGGTTGCCAGTGGTACGGTTGGCCGGACGCTTGCGACGGCCGCCTCCACCATTATTCCCGCTTGGGGCAGGCGCTGCAGCGCCATCGCTCTTCCAGCTACGGTTCTCCAGGGCCAACAGAGCATCGATGTTGCCAAGGTCCAGGTTTCCCAGGTCGACCGGCTTATTGCGCTCTTCTTTTTCGAGCGCCTTATGATCGGCCTCGATCCAGTTGAAGGCAAATCCCAGCTCCCGCTCCAGCTTTTTGGCCTCATGGCGCTCCTGCGGCATCACGTAGGTCGTCGCGGTACCGGTTGCGCCGGCTCGTCCGGTCCGGCCGATGCGGTGCACGAAGTCGTCAGAGGCGTTGGGCAGGTCGTAGTTCACAACGTGCGCAATGTGGGAGATGTCGATACCGCGAGCCGCAACGTCGGTCGCCACCAGGACGCGGTGATTGCCATCGGAGAAGCTCTTCAGGGCGGCGGTGCGCTGCGACTGCGAGCGGTCGCCATGAATCACCGTGGCGTCGTGTCCCAGCTTCTGCAATTTGCGTGAGATCCGATCGGCCCCGTGCTTGGTGCGCGAGAAGACAAGGAAGCTGCCCTCGTGCTCGTTCAGCTCCTGGTCCAGCAGCGCCTGCTTCTGGTCCTGCATGACGACAATGGCCCGCAGTGTGACACGGTCGGTTGGCTTGCTAGTGGTGCCGATCTTGATGCGCACCGGCTGCTTCACGTAGTCCGACAGAACGTGCTCGATATTGGCATCCAGCGTGGCCGAGTAGCACATGGTCTGACGCTGACGCGGAAGCGCGCCGACGATGCGGCGAATCGAGGGAAGGAAGCCCATGTCGAGCATGCGGTCGACCTCATCGAGCACCAGCATCTCAACGTGCTTCAGGCTGACTTCGCCGCGCTTGAGAAAGTCTTCCAGCCGTCCCGGAGTTGCGACCACCAGGCGCGGACCGCGGCGAAGCTGATCAAGCTGCTGGCCTTCGCTCAGGCCGCCGACGACCAGGACGGAGTCCTTCTTGGCGGCGGGCTCGATCTTCGCGTAGCTGTCGATTACCTGCATCGCAAGCTCACGCGTAGGCAGCAGAATCAGCGCACGCACCGGCTTTTTCACGTTGGCCGTGGAAACCTGTGTCTCCATGCGGTGAATCAGGGGAATCAGAAAGCTGAGCGTCTTTCCGGTGCCGGTGGCCGCGGTGGCGAGTACATCTTTGCCCTCCAGAGCCGGAGGGACAGCGCCCGCCTGTACCGGCGTGGGAGTAGTAAATTTGGCTGCATCCAGGCGCTGCTTCAGCTCCGGCGAGATCGCGAAGTCAGAGAAGTGCACCTTGGGCGTGGATTCAGTGGAATGTTTTGTCGTCAAAAAGAATGTCCTTTACGGGTATGGTTTCTACAACGCAGCGGCGGCGCGTTTGCGTCGACCGGTAGAGCAGCACTGCGTTTTACGTAAGAAACCCATCGTCCGCGGGACGCGTGCTGTGCAACATGGCGAGGAAAGCGATCTGCCTTCCATCCAAGCCAGAGTAAGAACTGCGCTACAGCTCCGGTTGTGCTGGTCTCTGGCCACGCCACCCTGCGGCGGCGCTCCCCATCCACAACCTCTGCTTCAAGCGTATCACGCGCGGCGCCCTAACTAATTGTGGCCATTCTGCCTCCTCGAGCATCAGAAGCTCTGAATAGAAGAAAGGACATAAGCGAGGTCCGCATGAAGCAAGTCCTGCGGTTTTTTGCCCTGGCCGCTTTAGGATGGATGAGTACAGCCGCCCTGGCAGGCGAGAAGTACCACATCAACACCCATCCAATTCCAGACAATACCGTGCTTCGCGGTGTACGTGTGATTGATGGCACAGGCGCCGCCCCCATGGAGGACATGGCGATTGTCATCCACAAAAAGAAGATCGTTGCGGTAGGTCCGAATGCGCAGATCAGGACTCCCAGACATGCGGAGGAGCTGAACTGGAACGGTAAGACAGTGATTCCCGGCCTCATCGACGGCCATGCCCACCTTGGCCTGGTGCTGCACGACAAGGCCGAAGGCTCGGCTGACGCCTACACCGAGGCCAATGTCGTGGGCGAGCTCTATCTGTACCAGCGCTACGGCGTCACCACTGTCAATTCTCTTGGCCTGAATCCTGACCTGGTTTATGACCTGCGCAAGCGTCAGCGGCAGGGCCTCATCGGTGGCTCTCGTCTGCTCACAGCCGGCCGCGGCATTGCAATTGAAGGCGGAGCTCCTCCCCTGACGGTGAAAGACGATGCCATCTATCGCGTCAAGAATCCTGAAGAGGCGCGCGAGGCTGTGCGCGCTATGGCGAAGCAGAAGGTAGACGTTATCAAGGTCTGGGTAGATTCGCTGCGCGGCTCACACCCCAGCATGAATCCCGCGATTTACAAGGCTGTCATTGATGAGGCTCACCAGCATCGGCTTCCCGTTGCGGCGCATGTTTATTACCTCGCCGATGCCAAGGATCTGGTTGCAAGCGGCGTGAATATTCTTGCCCACTCGGTGCGCGATGCCGGTATCGATCAGGAATTGATTGACGCGATGAAGGCCAAGGGAACCTGGTACATTCCAACGCTCGCAGCCGACGAATCAACCTTCACCTACCTCGACCATCCGGAATTTCTGGAAGGCACCTTTGTCCGTCTGGCCGCAGGCCCGGAGCTCTCAACCCGTCTTGCTGATACGGTCTACAAGGGCAAGATCGCTGCTGACCGTGGCACCACCATCAAGCGCCAGGATCTCGCCACCGCGATGCAGAATCTTCGCCGCGCTGCAGAGGCAGGTGTGAATATCGGCTTCGGTACCGATGCTGGAGCGCAGCCTGTACGCATTCCCGGCGTCAGCGAACATCGTGAGCTGCAACTGATGGTGCAGGCCGGACTCACTCCTATGCAGGCGATTACCATCGCCACTTCGAAATCAGCTGCCATGCTGCATCAGACAGATACCGGCGTCATCGCCGTTGGGAAGACCGCAGATCTCCTGGTGCTGGATGGCGATCCGCTCACGCAGATCGAAAACACCGAGAAGATTCTTGGCGTGTGGCACAACGGCCAGCGTGTCGGGGAACTGGCGACGCAGTGAAAACAACAAATACGTAACAAAGAAGAAGGGCCGGTATCTACCGGCCCTTCTTTTCTATTCGATGCTTGACTTGGGGGAGGCTGACGCTCAGATGTGACAGGCGACCATGCCGCGCTTTTCGAGATATTTCTGGTGGTACTCCTCGGCTTTCCAGAAAGTCTGCGCCGGCTCAACGGACGTCACGATGGAGCGTGAGTAGGATCCCGAGGCGGACAGGTCGGCGATCTTCGCCTGCGCTGCGTTGGCCTGCTGCTCGGAGTGGGTGAAGATGACTGAACGGTACTGAGTACCCCAGTCTGGTCCCTGGCGATTCAACTGCGTTGGGTCGTGCAAGGAAAAAAAGGCATCGAGCAGGCGATCGTAGCTGATACGGCTTGGGTCGAAGGTGACCTGAACCACTTCGGCATGACCTGTCCGGTCCGTGCAGACCTCTTTATACGTTGGATGCTCAAGGGCGCCGCCCTCATAGCCGACTGCTGTTTCTAACACACCGGAGAGCTCGTCGAAGCGTGTTTGCACGCCCCAGAAGCACCCGGCACCAAATGTTGCTTTTTCAATTGGCACTGCAGTGTTCCTTTCTACAACTACGAACACGAATAAGATGCCAGCCGAGTATGGTTTGTCATCAACAATCTGATGAAAAATCGAAAGATAGTAACCGGTAGTGCCAGTGTTAACAACAGGTTGCGAGTTGTATGCACACGGGTGTACTCTGCCGGTCACCGGGGCTGCGCTGGACGTTAAAGACGTCCCGCTCTAAAACAATCGGCCGATTTTGAAGACGCTTTAGCCCGAAGTTTTGGTCACATCGAAAACACAAAAAAAGGATTTGTAGCGACCTAGGATGGTCGCTACAAATCGGTCTGCGTCGATTGTGTTTTGTTACAGATTTTGGGAATTTCTAACCGACCCTAACGTTGTGAGGGTCGGGCCCCCGGCGTCCTCCGGGATAGGGCCCGAACTGGCGATTTGTTCCAGCGATTCGACGAAGGGTTAGCGCGAACGGCGTCTGGGGCCTGCAGGCTTGAAGCTGGACTTCGCTCCAGGCTTGCGCTTCGGCTTGGCTGGTTCCTTCAGCTTGGCAGCCTCCGGGAGCACCTTCTTGCGTTCCACCTTACGGCCCTGGCTGGCACGCCCGAGAGCAGTGACTTCACCTGGTGTCAGCTCCCGGAACTCACCCGGCTCCACATCCAGCACCAGGCCACCGTAGGCGATACGGCGGATCTTTTCGACGTGATGGCCTATCTCCTCAAACATCTTGCGGAGCTGCCGGTTCCGTCCTTCGGTCAGGGTGACCGAGTACCAGGGATTCTCGCCACCGCGCGTCAGCGCGATCTCAGCCGGCTGTGTCAGCACACGGTTGCGGCGATCGCCCTCCTGCAGGCGGCCGCGCTCGATCATGATGCCGCCGCGAAGCTGGTGCAGCGCCTGCTCGCTGGGCTGGCCGGAGATCTTCACCAGATAGGTTTTAGCCACACCACTGGAGGCCTTGGAGAGCGCATTCGCCAGTTCACCATCGTTGGTAAGAATCAGCAGGCCCTCAGAAAGGTAATCCAGACGACCGACTGGATATAACCGTTCTCGCGGAGCCTTTGGCGACTTGGCGAAAAGCTCCATGATCGTCGGCCGGCCCTCAGGATCAGAGAGCGTGGTGACATAGCCGCGCGGCTTGTTCAGAACAAAGTAGCGGTGGCGCTCCGGACCGTGCAGCAGCTTACCGTCGACACGGATGTGGTCGCGCTCGGGATCGGCCTTGGTGCCAAGTTCGGTGACAATTTCGCCGTTCAGAGTGACACGGCCGGTAAGGATCAACTCTTCCGCGGCGCGCCGTGAGGCGAGACCAGCCTGGGCAATGATCTTCTGGAGACGTACGGGCTCGCTCATATCCCCTCTATTATCGCCTGTCAGGACAAAAAGAAAGGAATTACGACTTCGATCGAGTTACGCAGTCTCGATGCCCGCGGCGCTCGCCTTCTCCTCAGCCTCGACATCCTCAGGCGCAACGGTAGAGGCCGAGGCTGCTTCTGCTTCAGCAACTTCCGGGGTCTCCCCTGCCTGCGGCTCTACGTCCGCGCCATTGGTTTTGCCTGCCGGCTGGGAGTCCTCTACGGATTCACCGCTGCCATCCGCCTGCGGTTCAGGCGTCGGGGTCTCCTGCGTTTCTTCGCCCGCTCCCTGGGGCTCAACGTCGGGATTCGGCGCGCCTTCCGGGTTCGGATTGATGTCCATCGGCAGATCCTCCTGCTCGGCGAGTTCGCCGGCCATCTTCTCGAACTCTTCGATGCTGGGAAGCTCGGAGGTGTCTTTCAGGCCGAAGCGGAGCAGGAACTCCTTGGTGGTCTTGTAGAGGATGGGACGTCCGATTACCTGCTTGCGGCCGGCTGTGGTGATGAGCTTGCGGGTCATCAGGCCGCCGAGTACGCCGGCGGAGTCAACTCCTCTGATTTCAGAGACTTCTGCGGCCGTGACAGGCTGCTTGTACGCGATCACCGCCAGCGTCTCAAGAGCGGGAAGGGAGAGCTTAAGAGCCGGCTTCAGGCTCTTGGCGAAGTCGCGGATCACGTCGTGGTATTCCGGCCGCGTGGACATACGGAACCCGGAAGCGACCTCAGTGATGTACACGCCACGATCTTCGTAGTTCTCCATCAGGGCGGCGATCTCGGCCTTCAGGAAGTCGCGCAGACGGCGCTCACGCTGCTGGGCAAGCTTCTTTTCATCGACCAACAGGGGCTCGCTCTCGGCAACAGCGGGCTCAGCCGGGGCTGCCGGTGCCGTCTCCGCGGCTACCTCAGCTTTGGCCCCTTCCTGTGCCTCCTGTGCCTCGCCCTCTTCTGCCGGTGCGGGCGTTTCGGCTGCGGAAACGCTCTCCGCATCCTGCGGAGCGGCCTCTACAGCTTCAGGAGCATTCTCCGGGACTGCCTCTCCCTCCACCGGCGCGGACGCTTCGCTGGGTTCAGCGGTCTCCTCGGCCATGGGGAGCTCAGGCTGCGCCGCAGCGGCGTCCTGCTCTGCCAGTTCCTGTTCGAGGTCGGGGCCGAGGAGAGTGATCAACTGGGCGAGCGTAACGGGCTCTTCCGCAGCGTAGATGATGGCTTCGATCTTGGCTTTAAGGCTCATTCCTGTCCGTGACAGTGTAAATGGCGGGATTGAGTGGATTTCTTGGTCTTTATTTTCCGTTTCCAGCTACGTCCCAGCCCAACTTAGCTGACGAGTGCCGGAATACTGGTATATCAAAGCTTGGTCGCCTAGAGCGTTTGCGCGAGAGCGGTCATCAGGTCGTCTGCATCCTCAATCCCGAGCGACAGGCGAAGCAGGTCGTCCGGAATCGAGCGGTCGTGTTCGGCGGGAACACTGGCGTGCGACATCGCCGCCGGAATGCTGATGGTCGAATTCACCGAGCCAAAGCTCACGGCGATCTTGAGCAGGTCAGTTTGCTCGGCGATGCGCTTTGCCGCGGCACGCGAGCCGGCACGGAAGGTCAGCAACGAGCCCGGACCGTTCGCCTGGCGCCGCTGCAGCTCGTAGCCGGGATGCGACGGCAGCCCCGGATAGTTCACCTCGGCCACACGCGGATGCGCCGCGAGAAACTCCGCCACCTTATGCGCATTCGCCTGCTGCGCGTCGATCCGCAGCTTCAATGTCTTAAGACCCCGCAGCACCAGGTAGCAGTCGAACGGTCCAAGAGCCGTGCCCTCTGCGTTCTGCAGGAAATAGATCTCCTGCGCGAGCTTCTCGTCTTTCACGACGATGACGCCCCCGGTGACATCCGAGTGCCCGCAAAGGAACTTCGTGGCTGAATGCAGAACAATATCGGCGCCCAGCGTGAGCGGGTTCTGCAGGTACGGCGACATCACCGAGCTGTCAACGCAAACCGGGGCTCCGTGGCGGTGGGCCACCTCAGCAATGGCGGCGAGGTCCAGAATGCGTAGTAGCGGATTGGTGGGCGTCTCGAGATAGACAAGCTTCGTCTTCGGCGTAATCGCCCGATCCAGTGCGGCGAGATCCTGCGCATCGACAAACTTCACGCTCAAGCCGGCGCGGCCAATCACCTTGCCGAAGAGACGGGATGCTCCGCCGTAGAGATCGTAGTCGGCGACGATCTCATCGCCGGCGGAAAGGAGATGCGTGACCGTGGCGATCGCAGCCATGCCGCTGGCGAAGGCGAAACCGCGCGTTCCCTGCTCGAGCGCCGCCATCTGGTCTTCCAGCACCTTGCGGGTGGGATTGCCGGAGCGCGAGTAATCGAACTTCCCGAAGGCGTCCGCTTCCTCCTGCGCAAAGGTGGCCGTCTGGTAGATCGGTGTCGCCGAAGGGCGTAGTGGGTCGCCGGGAGCGGCATCAAACTGAACCAGCCGCGTCCCGAACTTCACGCCTTGCTCCCGAAGACCGCGGCGAAGGCCTGCTCGAAGTCAGCAATAAGATCCTTCGGAGCTTCAAGACCGACCGAGAGACGGATCAGGCGATCGGAGATTCCCAGCGCCTCGCGTGCTTCACGCGTGAGGTCGCAGTGCGATGCCGTAGCCGGATTGGTCGCCAGCGTCTCCACCGAACCGAGGCTCTCGGCGCAGGTGCAGAGCTTGAGGGCGTTCATGAAACGCAGCGAATCTTCCGTGCTGGCGTCGAGCTCAAAGCTCAACATGCCGCCGAAATCGCTCTGCTGCGACGCAGCCAACGCCTTCTGCGGGAAGGAGTCGAGGCCCGGATAGTTCACCTTCGCCACACGCGGATGCGCTTCGAGCCACGCAGCAATTTGCTTTGCGTGGTTGCAGTGCACGTTCAGACGAGCGGGCAGCGTCTTGATGCCCTGCAACGCCAGCCACGAATCGAAGGGCGTCTGGATCGAACCGATGGTCTTGCGTACCAGACGCAGTCGCTCTACCAGCTTTTCATCGTTGGTAGCTAGCGATCCGCCGATGGTAGCGTTGTGGCCGTCGATATACTTCGTCGTCGAGAGCATGGAGACATCCGCACCCAGCGTGAGGCAGTCCTGCAACAGCGGCGTGAGGAAGGTATTGTCCACAGCAACGAGGATGTTCTCGTGCTTATGCGCGACCGCGGAGACACCGCGGATATCGGAGATCTTCAGCGTGGGGTTCGCCGGGGACTCCAGGAAGACCAGCCGTGTGTTCGGCTTGATGGCGGCTTCTACCGGAGCAGCGCTGGAGGTATCGACGTAGCTGTACTCGATACCAAAGTTGCCCAGCACCTGGTGGAACAGGCGCATGGTGCCGCCGTAGATCACATCCGAGAGAATGACGTGATCGCCCGCCTTGAGGATTGCCATACACAGCGTGTGGATGGCTGACATACCAGACCGGAAACAGAGTGCAGTGGCCGTGTTCTCAATCGCGGCAATGGCCTGCTCCAACGCATTCACCGTGGGGTTGGCGCCACGCGAGTAGCCGTATCCCTTGGTAACGCCGACACTCTCATGGATATAGGTCGCCGTCTGGTGAATGGGAAAAAGAATGGAGTTGGACTGCATCTCGTAGGAGCGATTGGAGTGAATAACGAGTGTAGATGGATCGAAATCTGGACGTTCTGACACGGTATGCTCCCTATGTTGATTGAAGCACAACTAGCTTGACTGAGGGTGTAGGGCGGGTTGGATGGGGAAAGACGAGGGGTAAAGGTGTGGTTGCGAGGATTGGATGGCGGTGAAAGTAAAGCGGTTCGCGCGTACCGCGAATCTCCCACCCATCGCGATGCGATGGATGGGGTGCCCGGATTTGTGGCACTCAAACAGAAGGAAAGGCCGGCGAGAACCGCCGGCCTTTCCAACTAGCATCCAGGAACTAGCAACCAGCAACTATTTTGCTGGGCACATATTCGCTCCCGTGGTCAGCTTCTCGAACGGAGCTGCAATCTCCGCCACTGACCGCAGATGCCCGTTGGTCATAACGCATTGCACATTGGTGACGTCGCTGATGTTCGTCAGTGGGTCGCCATCGACGATGATGAGGTCGGCGAGCTTGCCCTTCTCCAGCGTGCCCAGGTCCTTGTCCAGCAATGCGGCCTTCGCCGCGATGCTGGTCACCGTCTCCAGTGCCTGCCAGGGTTGCAACCCATACTTCACCTGGCTGCGCAGGTTCAGATGCAATGAGGTGGAAGGCAGGTCCAACGGTGAGTCGGTTCCACCGATGTACAGACCTTTGCGATCGAGCACGCCCTTTACCGTGGATTCCTCGCGCATGACGCGGTCTTCGCTGGCTGTCGAAGGATTCTTCACCGCGGCGTTGCGCCCGTTGACCAGGCGGTTCTTCTCCCACGGTGGAGCGATGTTGTAACGGCTGTCATCTGCCATCGCCGGCCAGTTGCCGATGATGCTCTGGTTGAGCAGCGTGGAGATCGTCCACATGCCGGACTCGGCCTCGAGCTGCTGCACATCCGAATAGCTGAAGCCCGTCAGAGAACGGGAGTACGCCCATCCTGTACGGGCCGTTGCCGAGACGTGGCTCATACCGTCATTGCCGATAGCCACCGCAGGCAGCAGATAGTGCGACGCCGTCTGCACACCCATGACGTTATGCGCGAACTCATCGCCCTTCTTCATCCAGCTATAGGGCAGGCGCACATAGAGCTTGAGGAAGTCGAAGTCCAAGGCATGCAGACGCTGAAACTCGCGCTGCAACTGGGCCTCGCTGGTGGTGGCGATCATCATCGGGTAGTAGACGCGTTCGCCATCAACAGCCTCGCCGGTGGCGAAGAGACGCGGACCGACGGCAGCGCCGGAGACGAAGGCTTCTTTCTCCTCGACAGCGCGATAGGCGTTATCCGCCATGTCGCGCAGCGTGGTGATGCCGTAGGCCATCCACAGGCGGCCCATGCGGTCACCGTAGTAGATGGAATTGTCAGAGTTTGGGTGCGAGTGGTTCTCCCACAGGCCCGGTAGCACCGTCGAATTCGTAGCCTCGATCACCTTCGCGCCCGCAGGCACAGGCGTTGCCCCATGCGGTGTAACAGAGATCACACGGTTGCCGGTCACCACAACATCCACGTCCGTCTGGACATCGGGTCCACTGCCCTTCCAGAACTTGCCCGCATGAATCACGGTCGAGCCCGCGGGCTGTTCCGGTGTGTACTTCAGGCTTACCGTCACCGGCGTAATGGCTTTGGTCTTGCGGTCGATCAGCTTCAGCTTGCCATTGTTCAGATAGAGGAGCTTCGATCCGTCGCCGTTATAGGTGGGCGCATCGGTCACCTCATTGTTCAGCGGCTCAGCCTTGCCTGCCGGGACACCGTTTTCATCCACAGGCATGGTGTAGAGCACGTCGCTCATCACGAAGGCCATCTCCTTGCCGGTGGGCGAGTAGACAGGGCCGTCTTCCGTACGCGTTGTCACCGACTCAAACGGAGCCGGCTTGTGCCAGGTCTGCTTCTTCGTCGCGATATCGACCAGCAGGATGTCGCTGGTGCCTTCGCGGAAACGCTTGGTATAGGGATGAATGGTCGCAATGGCCAACGTCTTGCCATTGGCGGAGAAGCCGGCGCGGCCCGGGAAGAAGGTCGCCGGAGCAACAATCGAATCCTTGCCGGTCGCAATCTCCGTCAAATGCGTGGCTCCGGTCTGGTCCTGCGAGGTAAACCACTTGCAGTCCGGAGAGAGAGCGGGAAAGATCTGCGCCGTGGTCTTCGACGGCGAAGGATGCTTCTCTTCACCGGTCTTGGGATCGAGCAGGTAGACGTTCTCGACACCATCTTTGTCCGAGACATACGCGATCCACTTTCCGTCAGCTGACCACATCGGTCCTTGCTTGTAGAAGCTATCGTTGGTCAGCGCCTTCGGCACAGGATTGCCGATCGTCAGCAGATAGAGCTGATTCAGCGCGACAAACGCGACCTGTTTGCCATCCGGCGAGAGCGCCGGACCGTAAAGGCCGAGCGCCTGGCGAGGCAGCTTCGAATCAAAGCGATAGTCCTTCGACTTGAAGATGGGCCGGATGGACTTAATATCGGCCGTGAACGGAATCTCCGTCTCTGTCTTGGCGGAGAGGTCAGCCTTCACCAGCTTGCCGTTGGTGGTGTACAGCAACGACGTCGGCGACATCCACGCGGCCTCAAACGGAAATGCGTCATCGTACTTGCTGGAGATGGGCTTGCCATCGACGATCAGCTTCGACGGGAAGAGCGTCTGTCCCGCGCCGGAAAAGTAGACATACGCCAGCTTGCCGTCAGACGAGACCGAGGGCGAGTCGATGCGGCCTGTCTTCACCTCAACCAGCGTCTTCTTCTCCAGCGTTGTGGGATCGATCTGGATCACCTGGCGGCCAGTCGCAACGCGCAGACCGGGAATCATCTCTTCATCAATAGCGGAGACGTAGACGATCTTGCCGTCCGGCGTCCATGCGGGCTCGTACTCATCGTTCGTTCCGCTGGTGATCTGCTTCGGCTCGCCGCCGTCGATGCCGACGGTCCAGATGTCGTAGGAGCCTTTGAAGTCACGATCGGAGGCAAAGGCAATCGTCTTGCCATCAGGAGAGATGCGGGGCTCGCGATCGTCGCCATGGCCGGAGGTGACCTGCTTCAGGCCGGTGCCGTCTGCATTCATCTTCCAGACGTGGAAGGTGCCGCCGGCATACGACTGGAAGACCACCGTCTTACCATCGGGCGCAAACCCCGGATACGCTGCCTCGTCCGTAGGCTGCGTCAGCTGCTTCGCCTTGCCTCCCTCAATGGGGAGAGAGAAAAGTATTCCCTGCAGATCAAGGATGACTGTCTTGCCATCGGGCGAGACAGTCGAGGCCATATTGGTGCCCTCGTGGATGGTGATGATTTTGGTCTTCGATGTAGAGGCGTCGGGTTTTCCAGCGACAGGTTTCGCGGCCTGGGAGAACGCCGGTACCGAGAGAAGCAGAGCAGCGGAGGCGAGAGCGGAGAGACGCATGAACCTTGAAAGCTCCTTCAACGGAAGAACGCAGTGCGTCCCATTGGGAACGCACTGCGTGGATTTATGTGAAGCGGAACCAGTTTAGAAGCTAATGCGGCCGATGAACTGAAGCTGACGCGGAGCGTACTCCAGGTAACCGCTGCCGCCGGCCGCCGTAGGCGTGCCGTAGGCCGAAGAGTTGGCGTTGGTGTTGTAGCTGTAGGGGTTGAAGTGATTGAAGAGGTTGAAGACCTCGACAGCGACGCTTGCCTTGATTTTTTCGCCGATAGGGAAGGCTTCCTGTAGACGGCTGTCGATGCGCTCGTAAGCACGGCCGCGGAAGGCGTTACGGGCCATCACCCAGTAACCGTAGTTGGCATCGTAAGAGAACTTCGACATGGGAGCGTAGACAGCGAGGCAAGGCGCGACAGCGCAGGTCGTGCCTGCCTGGATCGGCGTCGTGCCGGCTGCGACGGTACGGTTGAAGCTCGGGGTGCCGCCATTCGGTGATGCTGTTCCCGTGGCGGTCGCAAAGGCCAGGCCCGAGCCAAAGCGGAAGAGCGAGGAGAGCGAGAGACCGTACTTCCATTTGTACTCACCACTCAACGTAAGCGAGTGGCGCTGGTCATCCGTACCGTTACCCCACTCATCCTTGATACCGGAAGCAAAGGGCTTATTGGGATAGTAGAAGGGGCCTTCCGTCGAGTTCTTCGTACGCGCCCAGGTATAAGCGAGAGCGCCTGTGAACCCAGCGGTCACGGAGTGCTTGATGCCGAGCTGCAGGCCGTCATAGATGGAACCCGCTCCACCCGGCGTGAAGAACTGCGAGACCGAAGTGAAAGACTGGTTGCAGACCTGGCGGGTGCTGCTGCCATAGCTGGAGATGGTGTCCAGAGCCACTGAGCCGTTACCGCAGACGCGGGCCGTGCTGGACGCGAGCGTGCTGTTCGGGTTCAGGTTGCGCTGTGCATTCGTCGGATCGGCCAGGAAGTTGCCGTTGAGCCGGATCCAATCGTCGTACGCACGCGTGTGGACGAAGTCCATGTTGAGGATCGTTTTCCAGGGCAATTCACGCTGTACGCCGAAAGAGAGTTGCAGCGCGTAGGGCACCTTGGCGTCCTTGGCCAGCGGCTGTACCGCCTGCGTATACGCTGACGGGTTGGCCGCCGGGTTGCCGCCCTTGAACGGATCGGAGAAGTTGATCGGGTTTGCCGCCGTACCACTCACCGAAGCCTGGATCGTGGAGACTCCATTGAAGATTTGCTGGTCGATGATCTGGTTGGCGGAGATGTCGGCGAAGTAGAGACCTGCGCCGCCACGGATATTCGTCTTGCCGTTACCCATGGGATCCCAGGCAAAACCGATGCGCGGTGCGAAGTTGTTGTTGTCGTTCCCCTGCGGCACCAGCAGGCCATTGCTGAGCTTCGGCCCGCCGGTAAAGGCGCCTAAGTCGTTGTCGTAGCGGATACCGAGGTTCACCGTCAGGCGCGGAAGAATCTTCCAGTCATCCTGGAACCAGAAACCGTAGATGGAGCGAGGAACATCGACGGTGAAGTCGCCGAAGCCCTTGATAAAGGTCGCCGCACCGCCGCAGACCGAGTTGATCGCCGTGTAGTTCCAGCTTGAGGCGTCGGAGGCGCCGTTGGGGAACATGGCGTTGTACTGGGCCGCCGTGATGGAGGCGCTGCAGGGATTGATGCGGCCGCGCACGTTCTGCTGGAAGTAGCCACCGTGACCGGTGTAGATGTACTCGGCGCCGAACTTGACCGAGTGCTTGCCCTTTAGCCAGAAGACGTCGTCGCGGTAGTCCTGATTGTTCTGGGCGAAGATCTGCGGGTAGTTATAGGGGCCGCCGACCGTGATGTTGGAGAAGATGATCTCCATTGACTGGGTGTAGGGCAGGTTCTGCCATCCGAAATGGTGATATCCGCCATGCAGATCGTTCACCAGGTTGGGAGTGATATTCGAGTTCCAGTCGGCGACGAAGCCGTAGCTGGTGCGGGTTCCCTGGTAGGCGCGCGATGGATCGGCGTTACCGCTCACACCCAAATAGTCGCTCTTGTAGGTGAAGCCATCGCCACGGACAAAGATGCGGTTGGTCGCATTGATCTGGTAGTCACCGCGGCCAAGATACTCGTTCACGCGCAGTGTGTTCGGATGCGAGAAGGCGGCATTCGTGACCAGATTAGTGGTAGTGGCGGTATCGGGCTTGCGCTCACCCTCATAGGAGCCAAAGAACCAGAGCTTGTCTTTCTTGATGGGCCCACCCATGGTGCCACCGAACTGCTGATCGCTGAAGGGCAGCACTTTCTTGGCCACCGGATCGGGTGCATTCAGGGAGTCGTTGCGGAAGTAGCCGAAAAGGCCGCCGTGATAGGAATTCGATCCGGACTTCGACTGCGAGTTGACGTAGACGCCCGCCGAGCGGCCCAGTGTTGCGTCGAACCGGTTCGTGATGATCTGGAACTGTGAGATTGCATCCTGGGAGAAGCGCGGCTGACCGAAAGCAGCACCGGCAGTATCCTGCGAGACCTGCAGACCGTCCATCGTGATCATGAACTTACCCGACTCCGATGCGGAGCCAACGGGAACGTCCGAGGTAACGGCGTTGATCTTGATGCCTGGGACCAGCGTCGCCAAGGACATGTAGTTGCGGCCGTTGATCGGTACACCCTGAACCTCCTGCGGCGTTACGTTGCCAGCCACAACCGAGGAAGTGGTATCGATGGCGAGCGACTCGGCCTCGACAACGATCGAGGTTGTCGTGGATGCGATGGGAAGCTGCAGATCAAGCGTTACGAGCTGGCCGACAAGCAGCGTGACCGGCTTCTTTACCGGCGTAAAGCCGGAGGAGGAGGCGGTGATCTCGTAGTCAGCGGCGACCAGTGACGGGATCAGGTAGATACCCTCGGCGTTGGTCGTGGCGTGGAACGCAGCACCACCGACGCGAACAACCTCGACGGAGGCGCCGGAGATGGCCGCACCTTGTGTGTCCGTGATCTTTCCGGTGAAGCCAGTCTGCTGGGCACGGCCGACTACGGTGACCACGGAGAGTGCAACAAGAAGAAGCAGGGAGCGAAGGAATATCTTCATGCCAAGTGACCTCACAAAAACAAATTCAGATAGACAGGCCTCTGCCGCGATATCGATAACGGGAAATCGTCGAGCCGGGCCCTTATATGGGGTTCTTTATGTGCCTGTACTGCTGGGTGGCGGTGACTCAGGAGGCTGATCCGCCGGACAAGTGCAAAGGGGACGAACGGAGATCCATCCCCGGGAACAGCGCATTTTCGATCGTGTGTGAGAGCAGCGTAAAAGCGGATCGGCAGCTTGTCTAATCGAAAGATTTTCAGCCGTGATTGATAAAAGAAGAATTCATCTCTTATTGACAAGTGGGAAATACGAGGCAAAACTAAGACTCAACGCGACCACAAGCACGACAACCTGAGCAGCAATCTGGACTGGGAGAAGAGGGTTTTGGACTTTCGTATCCGGCAGTTGCAGTGTTTTCTCACCCTGGCCGAAGTGTTGAACTACGGTAAGACCGCGCGTTCGCTCTACATCAGCCAGCCGACACTGACCTTTCAGATCAAAGGTCTGGAGCACGCGCTCGGCGTGAGGCTGTTCGAGCGGACACGGCAGCACGTGCGCCTGACCGAAGCCGGTGCGGCCTTCCGCGAGTACGCCAAATCGATTCTGGACACGGTCGACGCCGCCCGCGATTGCCTGCAGTCCCTGGACTCGCGCCTGCGGCTGACCATCGCCTGCGGCCCGGTTGGACAGTTCGTCCTGCTGCCGAATGTGATCCGCATGCTTGCCGACGAATATCCGACCTTTGAGCTCGAGGTCTGTGACATGACCACCGAGCAGCAGATGGCCGCCCTGCCGGAAGGCAAGGTCGACGCCCTGCTGATGATGCCGGCGCTGCCGATTGAAGGCATCCATTTCGATCCCCTGCGGCAGGAGAAGATGATGGCTGTGGTCAGCTCTGAGAGCCAGTTGGCGCAGCAGAGCTCGGTCAGCGTGCAGGTCTTCCGTTCAACCCCGATCATCGCCTCGCGCCTGAAGGATTGCCGCTTCCATCAACCCGCGCTGCACAGCATGCTGGCCCCGTTCGGCATCACGCCAAAGTTCACGGAGAGCCCGCAGTCCTGCTCGGTGCAATTCGCCTACGCATCCGCTGGCGAAGGGATTGCCATTACGACCGAAGGTATCCGCACCTGCGTAGTGCCCGGAGTCACGATGCTTCCGATCGAAGAAGAACTGCCTCCGGTAACACTCGGACTTGCATTTCTGGAGAGCAACCTGTCGCCGGCAATGAAGATCTTCCGCAAAGTGGTACTGATAGCCAGCCGCAGACTGGCCGCCACGGCGCGTACGTCACGCCTGGCTCCCGTGGTGGTGAAGGAGTTCGCTTCACGGCGGGAGATGGCTGTTTAGGGCGTATCGACAGATCCAACGAGACCACGCACACGGTCTGTCCCAAATTCGTCGACACCCCAGGCTGCCAAAAAATCCGGCGGCGATGTAATCCCGTTCTGCGCCCCCTCGTCTCTCAGCTGCAGGGGGATTTTCGGGGACCTCTGAAAGCCTCCTGAGTGGGTGGTGTGTGGCCGTTCGTGGGGGACGAGCGGCCCTCCCGCCATACAGCACTACGGCATCTGTCCTCGCCTCTTCCCTCTTCATCCAACAACCCGTTTGTTGTTAGAGCATTTTCCCTGTTGCTGGGTATCCCGGGAGAGGAGTGCAGCGGCGTTTTCATTGCGGAAACGCCCATAGATGGGAAAGCCTTACATCACACCCACAGGGAAAATGCTCTACCGCATTTTCCCTGTTGCTGGGTATCCCGGGAGAGGAGTGCAGCGGCGTTTTCATTGCGGAAAACGCCCATAGATGGGAAAGCCTTACATCACACCCACAGGGAAAATGCTCTACCGCACAGAGAGATACGTGTGTAATCGCGCACGCGAAAGCCCGCGTCTGTAATGGGCGAATCGGTATTTCACTCAATGCCTAAATGATTTCCGCAAACAGGCGGCTAGACCGTCATAGCGGAGCTATGGGCTGAAACGAGTTGGGCTTTGAAACAGTTCATCCGCACTACTCTGTCTTTTCTTTCTCTGGCCCTGGTGGCCTCCGTTGGCCGGGCCCAGACTTCGGTTTCGATCCACGACATCATGACCAGCCTTCCCAACTCCCCATACCTGGGTAAGAGCGTCTCCACCTCCGGCATCGTGGTCGGCGTCATGAGTACCGGCGGGTTTTATATCTCCGAACCGAGCAGCAGTTGGGACAACCTAATCTCTACCGCTGAGGGCCTTCCTGTCTTTTACGCGGCGGGATCGAACCCAACCTAACCTGCGCCGTAGTGGGCAACACCGTGACCATCGTCGGTACCGTAGCCAACACAACCGCTCTGACTGCGGCCGATACACCCGGGACCGGCATTACACCCACCTCCTGCACGGTCACGGCGACCGGTGGCACCATGACGCAGTCAATCTCTATCAGCGGTGTACTCACCAGCTTCGGCGATGCACTGAAGTACACCGGCATGACGACCTCGGCCACGTTCTATGCGGTCTCACCAACGGGCGGAACGCTGGATGAGTCCACGGAGACAGTCACCTCGAATGGACAGTTCTGGGCAACACTCAACTCCAACACTTCCACCAATAACCATCTCTTCCGCTCCACCGGCATCGCGGGCGATGAGTATGTTCCCTCCGGCGCTCCCAGCACTGTTCCGACCTGGGGCGGCAACCCGCAACGCATCCTGATTGACACCACCACCTTTGGCGGAACGGCGGTTGACATCACCGTCGGTCAGTCAATCACCTGCACCACGGGCTCAAGCATCAAAGTGGGCGCCACGGCCGGCATTGGCCTGATCGACTACACGCTTGGCTATGCTCGCCTTCTGATCTTCCCCACCAGCGTCTGCACCGTAAATGGAAGTGTGGCGACCACTACATCTGCAACCGCCGACTCCACACACTTCCAGGTAGGAACGCTGGACCTGGACCGCTTCTACTCCACCACCGGCGCAACGACCGGCTCGGTCGCCATCTCATCGAGCGCCTATACACGCCGCCTGACCAAGGCAGCGTTGGCCATCGTCAACTCCCTCGGCACGCCGGACATTCTGAGTGTGCAGGAGGTGCAGGACCAGACAACCCTCAATGACCTCGCCTCCGCCGTCAACACGCTGGGAAGCACCAGCTACAAAGGCTACCTGGTGCAGAGCAGCGACAGTAATAGCCTGAATCTCGGCTTTCTGGTGAACACCTCTCGTATCGATGCGGACTCCGTGACCCAGATGGGAGCCAGCGCCACCTACAGCGGTGGAACACTGTTTGAGCGGCCGCCCCTGATGCTGAAGGCCGAGGTGCATCGCGTCGGCAAGACGTATCCGGTCACTGTGATCAACGTGCATCTGACCAGCCGCGACAACATCGGCGACAGTAGCCTGGGAGCCGATGTCCGCGCCCGTCGTGCAGCACAGGCTTATTACGTCAGCCAACTGGTTCAGACGGAGCAGACCGCCGGTGAGAATGTGCTCGTGGACGGCAACTTCAATGCCGCCGAATTCAACGATGGCTACGTCGACGTGATGGGTATCATCAACGGCTCGCCCGCGGCAGCCACCGCAGTCACGCTGTACCAGGCGACTGCAACCACGGGAGCGCTGACGAACTTCACCACGGATGTAACGACCCTGCAGCGCTACAACGCCATCACCCGCGGCCAGGCGGATGCGATGGAGCACATTCTTGCATCGTCAACCGTGACCGCGTCCACCACGGCGCAAAACTCACTGGCCAGCTACATGACCAGCGTGGTGCAGCCGCACTTTACCGCCGACTTTGCCGCCGTGAACACGAACAGTTCCACCACCCCCGCCGGACTGACCTCGCACGACGGCCAGGTGGTCAGCTTCCTGATCCCTGCCGTTCCTACCTCGGCGGCGGTCTCTGCCACCTCACTGAACTTCGGCGATGTGTACGTTGGCGGCTCGAAATCGCTCTCGGTGACCGTGCAGAACACCTCGGGCTTCACCTCAACGGTGAACGTCACCAACATTGCCATCAGCGGCACGAACGCAAGCGACTACACACAGACCTCCAACTGCAGCGCGTTGAGCGATCAGCAGACTTGCACCATCACCGTCACCGTTGCGCCGACAGCGACCGGCACCCGCACAGGAACGCTGACGATTACAAACGACTCCACCAACGAGCCCTCACTCACAGTTGCACTGACCGGTAATGGCCTGCCGACGACCGCAACGCTCTCGCCTACCAGCGCCACCTACGGCAACGTGATTCTGAATACGACCTCTGCCACCCAGACCTTCACCTGGACCAATACCAGCGCAATCGCACTGAAGGTAAGCGCAGCGACGGTCACCAGCGGATGGACGGTGGTCACCAATAACTGCGGCACCGTCGCCGCGGCAGCAAGCTGCACCATCCTGGTCGCCTTCACTCCAACGACTCTCGGGTCGCAAACAGGCACGCTGACCGTGACTTCGAACAGCAGCGTGAACGGAACCCTGACCGCCTCGCTGAGCGGCCGCGGTGTTGCTGATGTGGAGGCGTCTCCCACCTCGTTGAGTTTCGGCAACGTGGATATGGGCTATAGCTCGTCGGCGCAGGCGGTCACCATTACCAACTACACCAATGCGACCATCGCTCTGACTTCCATCACCATCACCGGTGACTACGCTTACACCAGTACGTGCGGCAGCACGCTGGCCGGTCTGGCAAGCTGCACTCTGAGCGTGACCTTCACCCCCACGGCCACCGGAACACGAACCGGAACGATAACGGTTAGCACCAACGACACCAAGGTGCCTGTCATCACCGTTGCTCTGACAGGCAACGGTGTGGACTTCTCGATCACGTTGAACCCAACCTCCGGCAGCGTGATCGCCGGGCTGTCTCTCAGCTCGACGGCTACTCTTACACCGATCGGCGGCTTCAACAACTCGATCACTCTCAGTTCCTCCACCACTGCGGGCGGAACGACCGTAAGCTTCGCCAACAGCACACTGACACTCTCGTCCGCGACGACCGATGCCGTGACGATCGCCACCACGGCGCAGTACACGGTGATCGGCTACACGGGCTACGGGCGTTGGATGTCGATCTTCGGTGTCGCGGGGGGCCTGCTGCTGTGGTGTGCCCGTCGTCGCGTAAAAGGCGTGGCACGCGCCGGAGCCCTCTGCGGTCTTGCCTTGTTCTTCCTGTTGCCGCTGAGCGGCTGCAGCGGCAAGCTGCCTTCCAAGAACAGCGATCCGACCTACCCGGGAACCTACACCGTGACTGTGACGGCCACCGATGGCACCTTGACGAGGTCGGCTGCCTACACCATGACAGTGACAGCTAAATAACTGTAAGCACAAGCTTTGCGAGCAGGCGGGGTGGCCTAACGTGCCGGTTGCCCCGCCCTTTTTTGTTAGAATAAACACGTGATGCGCCGCGTCCTTACCGACCGCTGTTGTTGTCTCCTCTAGCGCCCTCCCCCTCGCGCTCGCGCATCGTTCTCTCGTCCCACATCATCTTTTCTGGAAGCACCGGAGTCTATGAGTACCCTTCTTCCCACTGACGCTGCATCGTCCGTCGCCGAGCTTCTGACGCCGCGCAAGATGGACCATCTGCGCGCGTTAGAGGCCGAAAGCATCTTCATCCTGCGCGAGGCCGTCGCCGAATTCGCACGGCCGGTCATGCTGTATTCCATCGGCAAAGACTCAAGCGTCATGCTGCGGCTGGCACAGAAAGCCTTTTACCCCGGCAAGATTCCCTTCCCTCTGCTGCACATCGATACCAGCTACAAGTTCCCGGAGATGATCGCCTTCCGCGACAACTACGTAAAGGAGATCGGCGCCGACCTGATTGTGCACCGCAATGAGAAGGCCATTGCCGATGGAGCGAATCCGCACGACCTGGGAACGCAGAACTGCTGCGGTCTGCTGAAGACGCGTGCTCTGCTCGACGGCCTGGAGGCCGGCGGCTTCGATGCAGCCTTCGGTGGAGCTCGCCGCGACGAAGAGAAGAGCCGCGCCAAGGAGCGTGTCTACAGCTTCCGCGACGGCAACGGACAGTGGGACCCGAAGAACCAGCGCCCAGAGCTCTGGCAGGTCTACAACTCGCGCCTGAAGAAGGGCGAGAGCATTCGCGTCTTCCCGCTCTCGAACTGGACCGAGCTCGACATCTGGCTCTATCTCTACGCCGAGCAGATTCCCATCGTGCCGCTCTACTTTGCGCGTGAACGTGAAGCCGTTATCCGCGCCGGACAGATCACTCTGACCTATGCCGAGACGCGCCTGCTACCCGGGGAAAAGATTGAGACGGTGATGTGCCGTATGCGTTCGCTGGGCTGCATGCCCTGCACCGGAGCGATCCGCAGCGAGGCCGACACCCTTGAAAAGATCATCGCGGAGCTGATCAGCTTCCGCCGCTCTGAGCGCGAGAACCGCGCCATCGACCACGACGAAGAGGGCTCCATGGAGACCAAGAAGCGGGAGGGCTACTTCTAAAATGGCCACCGCATCCGCACACACTGACTTCCGTGTATTTCTGGACTCGCATCTCGACCGTGAGCTGCTGCGCTTCACCACTGCAGGCTCTGTCGATGACGGCAAGAGCACGCTCATCGGCCGCCTGCTGCATGACACCAAGAGCGTCTACGAGGATCAGCTCGCCTCCGTCGCCAAGAGCCGCGTCAATCGCGCAGGCAACGGACGTGTTGACCTCTCCCTGCTGACCGACGGCCTGCGTGCTGAGCGCGAGCAGGGCATCACCATCGATGTAGCCTACCGTTACTTCGCCACCGCGAAGCGCAAGTTCATCATCGCGGACACGCCGGGGCACGAGCAGTACACACGCAACATGGCCACGGGCGCATCAACGGCCGATGTCGCCATCGTCCTGGTGGACGGCAGCAAGGGTATTCTTCCGCAGTCGCGCCGTCACAGCTTTATCGCATCGCTGCTGGGTATTCCCCACGTCGTCGCCGCCGTGAATAAGATGGATCTCGTTAGCTACGATGAGGCGAAGTTCCGCGCCATCGAAGCCGACTTCCGCGCCCTGGCAAAACGGCTTGGCCTACGCAACGTGCAGATCATCCCGGTCTCAGCGCTTGAGGGCGATAACGTCGTTACCTCCTCGACCAACATGCCGTGGTACAGCGGGCCAACCTTGCTGGAGTACCTGGAGACCGTGCCGCTGCGCGAGCACGTTTCCGACCAGCCGCTGCGTTTCCCGGTACAGCTCGTCGTTCGCCCTGACCGCACCTTCCGCGGCTTTGCCGGACAGGTTGCCGGCGGCACTGTCCGCGCGGGTCAGCACGTGGTTGCACTGCCCAGCGGACGCCGCACCCAGGTAAAGCGCATCGTGACCTGGGATGGCGATCTGAAGGTGGCAGGCCCCGGTGAGAGCGTCACTCTGGAACTGACGGACGAGATCGACCTCAGCCGCGGCGAGATGCTGATCTCGCCCGACGCGCATTCCAACTCCGTTCCCACGGTAAGCACTGCCTTCGGAGCGAAGGTCGTGTGGATGCACGAGGAGCCGCTCGAAGCCGGCAAGACCTACCTTCTGAAGCAGACCTCCCGTGTCGTCCGTGCGGAGGTGAAGCGCATTGCCTATCGAGTCGACGTCAACTCGCTGGAGCATCTGGACGCCACCGAGCTGAAGATGAACGACATCGCGGAAGTTGAGTTCGAGACCAACCTGCCGCTCTTCTTCGATGCCTACCGCGAGAATCGCGTAACCGGTGCGGCGATCCTGATCGATCCGCTCTCGAACGCGACTGTTGGCGCGCTGATGATCGACCGTGCTGTCCGCACGGTAACCCGCAACGACCTGCCTGCGTTGCTAGCCGCTGCCCACATCGACCTGGCCGAGCGCCTGCGAGAGCTGCTGGCGGCCGCCGGGCATCGCGCTGTGGTGCTGCATGGCTTCACTCCGGATGAGGTTCCAGTTGCGGTGCGTGCGCTGCAGCTTGCCGGTGTGCTGGCGATCGTCGCCGGTGCTGTTGAAGGTGCGACGGTCCTCGATGCTACAGACGATGCCGGACTGATTGCCGCACTGGCGGAGATGGGAGTAACCGTATGAGCGTCGCCCTTCCGGTGGACTACGACTCGTTGAGCGCAGAGCAGTTGGCGGAACAGATCTTCGCTGAATTTGCCGGTGTGCCTGCCTGCTTTACCTGCAGCTTCCAGACCGAGGACATGGTCGTGCTGGATATCCTGCGGAAGATTCAGCCGGAGATCGCCGTCATTTTCCTGGAGACCGGCTATCACTTCGCGGAGACTTACGCCTACCGCGACCAGATGGTGGCTGCCTGGAACCTGAACCTCGTCAACGCACTGCCTGAAGAGACACGCGCCGAGCACGAGGCGAAACGCGGCCTGTTGCACATCGTGAATCCGACCGAGTGCTGCAACCTGCGCAAGGTGGGGCCTCTGATGAAGTCATTGGAGCCCTACGGTGTGTGGTTCACCGGCCTGCGCCGGGAACAGTCGCCGACGCGCGCCAACCTCAAAAAGGTCGAGGATCATCGCACTCCCAATGGCCACGAGCTGAAGAAGATCTCGCTGCTGGCGGACTGGACATGGGAGCAGGTCACCGCATACGCCCAGGCTCACAACATCCCGGAGCTGCCACTCTACGCCAAGGGGTATACCTCCATTGGATGTGAGCCGTGCACCGCTATCTCTACCGACCCCAATAATGCCCGCGCCGGGCGCTGGGGCGGAAAGAAGCTGGAGTGCGGAATTCACACCTTCAGCGAGAAACAGTAACGCCAGGTTGCGCTTTTCTTTTTCGCCTGAGCTAGCATCTCACTACACATGAAAGAGCGCAGAGACATCGTCGTACTTTCGGGACAGGCCGCCGGCGGCGTTCTGGTCACGCTGGTGCGCGTGCATGGCTCCAGCTATCGCCGCCCAGGAGCCCGTCTGTTGATCCTGCCGGACGGGCGCACCTCAGGCACCATCAGCGGTGGCTGCCTGGAAGCGGAGATCCTGCGCAAGGCCCTATGGAAGGTGCGCAACGGAGCCGTCATCGAGCGCTTCTCCACCGCCTTCGATGACACCGCTGAGATTCCCTACGGTCTGGGCTGTGGCGGCATTGTGGACCTGCTGCTGGAGCCTGTGGACGCTGAGGCCTGTCGGGCTCTTCTAGGCGCAATGGCAGCCTCACTGCATGGATATCCCTGCAAGGTCACGACATGGCTTCCGCGTATTGGTGAGGCCGGGCTGAAGCGGTTGATCCGCTCAGCGCGCGGTGAAGAACTCTTTGCGGATACCAATTTTCCCGGCTGGGACGAGGCGGATCCCGAACGCTGCTTTGAAGAGATACTGGCCGCACCGCAGCGGCTGGTTGTACTGGGAGCAGGTGACGACGCCCGTCCTGTCGTTCGCATGGCCAACGAACTCGGCTGGACCGTGATTGTCGCCGATGGCCGGCCACAACTCGCCAAATGGGAGCGCTTTCCCGGCGCGGAGGCCGTAGGAGTCGCCGAAACACTTGCTGACGTGAAGGTGACCTCCAACGATGCCGTGATCCTGATGACGCACAGCTACGACCAGGACCGCCGCTGGCTGACTGAGCTGTTGCCGCTCGCGCCGAAGTACCTCGGCCTGCTGGGTGCGCGCCACCGTTCGAGTCTGCTTATCGAAGAGGCAGCACAGCACGCTGGTCTCACTCTGCAGGAGGCCTGCAACCGCGTGCATGCGCCTATCGGTCTCGACCTTGGCGGCGATGGTCCGGAAGCGGTTGCGCTCGCCATTCTTGCCGAAGTGCAGGCAGTGCTGCACCAGCGTCCGGCAGGCTTACGCCAGCTCACCGCCGAAAAAGTGCGGACCATCATCGACGAAGGACCGGCCATTCGTTATGAAGATGTATTGTGCGCTCTGGATGTGCAGCCATGAAGGCAGCAGCGCTGATTCTGGCGGCAGGGGCTTCGACACGGCTGGGTCAGCCGAAGCAACTGGTACGCCTCGGCGAGGAGACACTACTCGCAAGGGCGATCCGTATTGCCAATGAGGCTGGCTGCGAACCCATCGTTGTCGTTCTGGGAGCCAACCGGGAAGAGATCGAAGCTGTGGTTCCGCTTGATTCCATACATGTGGTGCATAACGACGAATGGCAGGAGGGTATGGCCTCGTCAATCCGTGCGGGACTGCGCGACCTCGCCATCGGAATGACGGAAGGTGTGCTGGTGATGGCCTGCGACCAGCCCCGCGTCACGGTGGAGCATCTACGTGCGCTGCTCGGTGTGAGTGGCTTGGCTTCCAGCGGGTATGCAGGTCGGCGTGGCGTTCCGGCAGTCTTTCCGCGCGATCTATTTTCGGAGTTGATGAAACTGCAGGGAGATGCGGGAGCCAGAGATATCCTGCAGCACGAAACAGTCACGGTGATTGAGCTTCCAGGCGGCGAGGTGGATATCGATACGCCTGAGGATTTAGAAAAGCTGAAGTAGTTCTTTCCTCACTCGGGTGCCCACCCGGGCGGGGATAAGCACGCAGGTCCTTCGCTTAGGCTCAGGATGACAGCTTTAAGTAGTACTCACAACGACAGTAGAAACTCATCCAGTAAATTGCACGCCACCGCCGTGCGGTACTTCGCAGTCGAGCGGATGTCATCGATCGGCTTGATCTCCGAGGCTAACGCAGCAGCAGCGAGTGTCCGGAGCTCCGGTGTGATCGTCTTGCCAAGTAACACCGCCTCTGTCGCATGCAAGCGTGCGGGACGGTCCACCAGGCTTGCTCCCGCAAGACGAATCTCACGTACGGTCGAGCCATCCATCAATGCGGTTGCCGCAAGCGCGATCTTCGAGATGGCCTGCGCGTTGCGCGTACCTACCTTGCGGACATACTGCCGGTGCTGTGCGAAACGGCACGGCAGGCGGATGGCATAGATCAGCTCGCCCGGTAACAGCACGGTTTTCTTGTAGCCGAGATGGAACTCGTCGTACGGCAGCGTGCGGCGGCCATTCGCGCTCACGAGCTCGATGGTTGCGTCGTAGACAAGAAGCGCCGGCGGATTATCCGCCGCAGGTGAAGCATTCGCGATATTGCCGCCGAGTGTTCCGCGATTCTGATTGGCGATGGACCCGGTCCACGCCGCAGTCTGCACCAACAGGGGAAACTCGCGTGCGATGGTTTCATTGCGGCGGATATCGGTAAACGTCGCTCCAGCACCGAGTGTCAGTGTTTCAGCGTGCTCCTCGATAAAGTGCAACTCTTTGAGGCGGTGGAGCGAGATAAGCTCACGCGGTCCAAGCCGGCCGACGCCGAGCGCCACCATCAGCTCAGTGCCGCCGGCAATAGGCGTAAGTCTGGGATTCGCCGCAAGCGCCGAGAGCACGGCACCGAGCGAGCCGGGAGCGGTGAGCGTGTAATCGCGAACGTCAGATCGCATAGCTTACTTCCCTGCCTCCGCCAGCTTCGCCGTCTGCTGCACGGCCTCGAAGATACGCATGTAACCGGTGCAGCGGCAGAGATTGCCGGAGAGACCTTCCCGGATCTCATCGAGGGTCGGAGCCGGATGCTTCTCCAGCAGATGGTGCGTCGCCAGGATCATGCCGGGCGTACAGATGCCGCACTGCGCTCCACCTTTCTCCAGAAAGCACTGCTGGATGGGATGAAGGTGCGTATGCTCTCCGAGACCTTCGATAGTGGTGACGGTGGCTCCCTGTACCTGAAGCGAAGGCACCAGGCAGGAGTTAATGAGCTCACCGTCCAGAAGCACAGAACAGGAGCCGCACTCGCCCTCGCCGCAGCCCTCCTTCGTTCCAGTAAGGTGCAGATGTTCGCGCAGCAGGTCGAGCAGGCGCGTCATGGGAGGCGCATCGACGGTGACCTGACTGCCGTTGAGAGTGAAGGTGATGATGCTCATACGTGATTCCAATTCTGAAATGCAGATCTCGCTGCTGCGCTACGATGTTGTTCCGCTGAAGACCGGACCAGCAACCGCAGGCTGGAGCTGAGAACTATCGGCAGATGTAAATGTCGGGTTCGCCAGCTTGTCGAAGATGTCCTCGGGTAACAGCGGGCAGTGGTTGAAGCGAACACCCGTCGCCTCTTCAATCGCATTCAGAATCGCCGGAGCGGGGCCATCCATCGGAAGCTCGCCGATGCCTTTCGCTCCAGAGGGTCCGTGAATGCTGGGGACTTCTTCGAAGAGCACATGGATCGGCGGAAGATCGGCGCTGGTAGGCATGATGTAGTTCGTCATCTGATTGTTGGCCATCACACCGTCTTTCCAGACACACTTCTCATAGATGGCATAGCCGATGCCTTGCGCGACACCGCCCTCGACCTGCCCTTTGGCGAGCACGGGGTTCAGCACTTTGCCAACCTCCTGCAGCGCCCAGAAGTTCTTCACCTCGGCCATGTAGGTGCGTGTGTCCACCTCGACCTGGGCGATATACACCGCCCAGGCATACGCCGGATACGCATCGCCGCGATACTTATCGTCGTCCCAGAAGATATCGTCCTGCGCCTGATAACGTGCCGTGGCGCGCAGCTCGCCATGCTTCTGCTTGTAGGCGAGCGCGGCGTGACAGAACTGCTGCGGTGTGTAGGTCTCTCCCAACAGCCCGCTTTCGCGCATACAGCCCAGCAGGTTGTGCGATGCGGTCTCCACCAGCTTGCCGACGATCATTGCTGTACGAGATGCGACGGTCGGTCCGCTATTCGGCACTCGATGGGTGTCAGGCTGCGCGATGCGTACGTCCTTATAAGGGACGTGCAACGCCTGCGCCGCTACCTGGCAGAGGATGGTATTCGTGCCCTGCCCGAACTCGGTCGACGAGACCAGGATCTCCGGCCTGCCCTGGTCATCGACCTCAATGGCCACGAGCGAGTCCAACCGCCGTTCACCGCTGCCGGTAAAGCCGGCACCGTGCATGAAAGTGGCGAAGCCAATGCCACGCTTGATGGGTGACGTTGGATTCGTCTTTGCGAACTCCGCGCGCTTGGCGTGGTATCCACTCTCTTCCAGGGCACGCGTCAGCATGCCGTTGAGATCGATGGGATCTTTGATCAACTGCCCCGTCGCTGTTGTACCGCCGGGCTGAAGGAAGTTACGTCGGCGGAGCTCCTCCGGCGTAATGCCCACGGTCTTCGCGATCAGATCCATGTGACGTTCGAGGCCAAAGATCGACTGCGGTGCGCCGAAGCCGCGGAAGGCTCCGTGCGGAGGACAGTTTGTCGCCACCGCCTTGGCGCGGATACGCAGATTCGGCCAGTTGTAAGGTCCTGCAGCATGAATCGTGCCGCGCGACAGCACCACTGGTGACAGCGTCACATACGCTCCGCCATCGATCGCAAACTCGATCTCGCCGCCCAACAGCCTGCCATCCTTTGAGACCGCCGTGCGGTGGCGCGTGCGCGAGGGATGACGCTTGGTGGTCGCCGCCATATCCTCCATCCGGTCGTAGACCATCTTCACCGGTCTGCCGCTCTTCATCGCCAGCAATGCGGCATGGCAACCGATCACGGAGGGATAGTCTTCCTTGCCACCGAAGGCTCCGCCGGTCTCGACCTGGATGACGCGGCACTTCTCTTCGGACAAAGCAAACGCAAGCTGCAGCGCGTGATGCAGGTAATACGGACACTGCATCGATCCCCATACGGTGACGCCTTCTTCGGTGTACTCCGCGATGACGCCGTTGTTCTCGATGTAGAGCTGTTCCTGTGCGCCGGTGGAGTACTCGCCTTCAATGATGTAGTCGGCGGTCGCCCACACATCGTCGACGTTGCCCTTCTCCATCAGGTAGGTCTTGAAGACATTGGGCGAGTCGCCTGCCTCGCTGTTCCAGATGACCGGCGCATCCGGAGCTTCTGACTCTTCAATGGTGAAGACCGCCGGCAGCGGCTCGTACTCGATGGTCACCGCATCAACGGCCTTGCGCAGCAGCGCCTTATCCGGATGCGCCAACAACACGATGGGCTCTTCGGGATGATTGACGACCTCTTCCACCAGGCAGGGATGGTCCTTGAGCAGATGAACGATGGTGTTCTCGCCCGGGATGTCCTTCCAGGAAACGATGGTGAACTCGTCCCATGGAATGCCTTCGCCGTACCGGATGGCCGTGATGCGCCCACGTGGAAACTTCGAGCGCACGGTGGCGCCGTGAATCATCTGCGGGAAATGAAGATCGTCAATGTACTTGGCGCGTCCCAGTACTTTGGCTTCGCCTTCATAGCGAAGAGCTGGTGCGCCGACAATAGGTTCCTTGGGTGCCATGGCGAAAAAGTATTCGCATAGCATACGTCGCCCCAGACGATTGCGGAAGTAGGGATTCTGCTATCCCAACAGCGCGGCGTACGCTCGCTCTGCCTCGTCGCTGAAAACAACGAAGACGACGCGATCGAGCAGCGGCATATGAGCGTGCTCGCGAACAGCGCGCACGGCGATCTCCGTCGCCCGTTCTAACGGGAAACGATAGACCCCGGTCGAGATCGCCGGGAAGGCGATGCTCCGGGCGCCATGCTCCCGCGCCAGATCGAGACAACGGTTGTAACAACTTGCAAGCAGGTCATCCTCGCCGCTGCCGCCTCCGTTCCATACCGGACCAACCGCATGGAAGACCCACTTCGCCGGTAGGCGGAAGCCTGGTGTGGGTTTAGCGTCACCGGTTTTGCAGCCACCCAGCAGACTGCAGGCATGCAACAGCTCGGGACCGGCGGCGCGGTGGATCGCGCCGTCGACTCCTCCACCGCCCAGCAGAGAGGAGTTGGCAGCGTTCACAATGGCGTCGACCGCCAGTTTTGTAATGTCTCCGCGATGGATCTCAAGCGATGCCATACGTCCTCAGATGCTATTCTCGGCCAAGGGCGTGTCATCCAACTCCTGTCGTCAGCGTTGCGAGCGCAAATTAGTCCAGACGAGGCGGAGGCTGAAGGCTGTGGCGGGTCCACAGTCGAGGCCGACAACGAAGTATGGGCGAATTTGCGCCGCAACCCGAAGGGCCGGGGCAGATTTTCCCGATCTCTTCGTCGCTCGTCGTTCCAGTAGCCAGCTACAGTTCTCTCCTCGCTCCTAGAGCTCAGGAAAATCTGCTCCCGGCGCTGACTGGCAGGAGTTGGATGGCACGCCCTCGCCAGGAGCTATGTTCATGTTGCCGTACCTTCGTCGCGCCGCCGTCTGTCTGCTCACCGTCGCAGCCCCTCTGCTCTCTGCCCAATCGGCCCAACAGGCCCAAAAGCCGTGGCCGATCAAGGCCGTTATTGTCACGACATTTGAGATCGGCAAGGACGAGGGCGATGTCCCCGGCGAATTCCAGCTCTGGGTCGAGCGCGAACATCTGACCGAAACCCTCGACTTCCCCGGCGGCATTCATCCCCTCCGCACCAACCCGGAACACACCGTTCTGGGCCTCCTCAGCGGCACCACGCTGGTGAACGCCACCACCTCGCTGATGGCCCTGGGCACGGACTCACGCTTCGACCTCACCCATGCCTACTGGCTGGTGAACGGCATTGCCGGAGTCGATCCCGCCGATGCCGGAATCGGCTCTGCCGCATGGGCAAACTATGTCGTCAACGACATCTCGCGCTACATCGATCCGCGTGAGATGCCGAAGGACTGGCCGACCGGCTACTTCGCCATCGGAGCCCACGAACCGAACAAGCTGCCGCCCTCCGGCGGCGTGATCCGCGACCGGGTCAACGCCTACAAGCTCAACACCAAACTGACCGCCTGGGCCTACAACCTCACCAAGGACACGCAGCTTCTGGACTCGCCCGAAGTCGCCGAGTTCCGCAAAGGTTTCACCGGCTATCCCAACGCTCAGAAGCCCCCCATGGTGATGATCGGCGACACCTTCGCCTCTGACAGCTACTGGCACGGCAAGCTGATGACCGACTTTGCCAACGACTGGGTGAAGCTCTTCACTGACAGCCAGGGCAACTTTGTGATGACCGAGATGGAAGACTCCGGCTTCACCGAGGCGATGAAGCGCCTTGATCGCATGAAGCGAGTCGACTATCAGCGGCTGATGGTGCTGCGCACCGGATCGAACTTCTCCATGCCTCGCCCCGGTCACACCCCGATCGAGAGCGTGAACTCCCCCTACATCGGCACCCGGCCGGCGGTCGAAAATGCGTGGCGCGTCGGCAGCAGGGTTCTGCACGAGCTCACCTCCAAATGGGAGACCTACGCAACTCACATCCCTGGAGAATAGAGCATTTTCCCTGTGGTGTATGTCTAGGGTGTGTCCATCTATGGGCGTTTTCCGCAATGGAAACGCCGCTGCACATCCCTTCCGGGGTACCCAGCAACAGGGAAAAGCGTTCTAAGCTTGAGGATGTGAGCCTTACGCATCCCTTCCCCGCAGATTGGCGGGTCCAGGTACTCACCGGGCCCCCGCTCATCGCTCCGGCACGTCAGTTCACCTATCCCCGCGCTGTTCCTGGCGAAGAAGACGCGCTCGCCCGCGGCGCCATGTACGTAATGGTGAAGCCCTCATCCGGCGGTGAGTTCCTGGCGACCTGCGCCCGAGGGTTCGCCGACCCTGCACTACCGAGCGGCATCTGGAGCTGCCCCCGGCCGCAGGAGATCTGCCTGGTCTCCGGTGGCTATGCCTGCATTGTGGACACACTGGCGCCGGAACAGGCAGCCCTGGTACCGCAGCGGCCAGCCACCGAGGTGGTGCCTGCCGTCGAGGCTGGTCTGCTGCTCTTCGCCGGTTTCCACACCGTGACTGCCTGGGGAGCGAATGGCCTGGCCTGGGAGACCGGAAAGCTGACCTGGGAGGGTCTGACTCTCCAAGCGGTGGACGGGAACATCCTGAACGGCATGGGATGGGACATGATGGCCGACAAAGAGGTGCCGTTTGAGGTAGACCTCACTACCGGGAAGCACATCGGCGGCGGGTTTCGAGGCTGAAGCAACGTGGCTGGACGGAGAAGCGGGTCCTTCGCCTGCGCTCAGGATGACAGCCGAGAATATCTCTAGAGCATTTCTCCTGTTGCTGGGTATCCCGAAAGAGGCGTGAAGCGGCGTTTTCATTGCGGAAAACGCCCATAGATACGGAATCCCTACACTACACCTACAGGAGAAATGCTCTAGCTATCTGAATGGCAAGAGGTTCGAGTTTCGCTCGAATACCGAGGTCCCTAACGGGACCCGGCGGCACCCAGAGTTGGGTTGTCTTTAGGTTGTCGGCTGCAGCTTGCGGCGCTCGGTCTCGAGATAGGTGAACCGGATGCGGTGGATGACCGTGATGGTCGAAAGCACCGCCAGCACCCACAGCGCGGGAGCCATGGTGCCCCAGTGGTTGAACAGGGCGCCCAGAATGATAAGCACAATGCGCTCCGGCCGCTCCATGAAGCCGACCTTGCACTGACCGATCAGCGCTTCAGCACGGGCACGGGTGTAGCTGACCATCAGGCTGGCCGTCATGACAAAGGCCGCCAGAAAGACATAAAAGAACCGGTTGCCGCGGGCGTAAAAGACCAACAGCCCGAAGAAGAGGGCCACATCGGAATAACGGTCAATCACGGAGTCAAAGAAGGCTCCGAAGACCGAAACCTGATTGGTCTGCCGCGCGACACGGCCGTCGACCATGTCGAAGAGTCCAGCACCGATGATCACCAGGCCGGCATAGAGAAACATGCGATCGGCATTCGCACTTCGCGCATATCCAAAGAAGAAGGCGGCGACGATGTTGATGATCAAACCGACGAAGGTAAGCGTGTTCGGGGAGATACGGGAGAGCGCCAGACCGTTCACGATCTTCTGCAGCAACCAGCCACAGGCTCGTCCAAATGCACTTGTCCAGGTCATTGTGTTACCGCTCTCTAGTCTAAATGCCCGCGGCAAATGAGCCAAAATCGGGCCACCGGACGGAAGCAGATAAAGGCGCGCCGCTCCCGTTGGAGAACCGCGCTCAGCCGGTCCGATCTATTATTCCGATGCTTCGTGAATCGTAGTGAGCTTCAGGATCTCCAACTCGCGCTTGCCGCTGGGAGTAACTACGGTGGCGACATCGCCGACTTCCCTACCCACCAGAGAGCGGCCGATTGGCGAGGTTGTCGAGATCAGCCCCTTGGACACGTCCGACTCCTCGCTGGTAACCAGCTTATAGGTCAGCTCTTCGTCCTTACTGGAATCAAAAACGACCACGGTAGAGCCAAAACCGACCTTGTCGTTGGGAATATTCGCCAGGTTGACCAGCGACAACTCGGCCATACGCTTCTTCAACTGGCCGAGGCGGGCGTTCACAAACTCCTGCCGCTGCTTGGCCATGTGGTACTCGGCGTTCTCGCTCAGGTCGCCAAGGGCAACCGCCTTCTTGATCTCAGCCGGCAGCTCGGTCGTCAGCTCGTACTCCAACTGCTTGATCTCTTCTTCGAGCCTCTTTTTGATATGTTCGGGCATTTCGCTTAGAGCCTTTGAAATGAAATAAGCGCTTCCCCGCGCGCTGTTGGAACCACGCGTGGGCAGCGCCCGCATGCGGCTAGTCCTTGGAAACCTGATTATACGACGGGGGGCGTTTCGCGGGCCGCCCGGTAAGCCTTCTCGGCAAGGTAGCTTTCGAGCAGAACGACAGCCGCCACCTGGTCCAGCACCTCTTTGCGGTTCCGCGTCCCATAGCCTGCCTGGTTCAACCGTTCGTGAGCCTCGCGGGTCGTCAGCCGCTCGTCGAAACAGACCACGGCAATGCCGGTAGCCTGTGCAACAGCCGTGGCAAACTCCCGCGATGCGAGGGCACGTTTCCCTTCGGTCCCGTCCATATTGAGCGGCAGCCCGGCAACGATCTCGGTGATCTCATGCTTGCGGACAAGACGAGCGATGTTCCTTGCATCGTCTTTCAGCCGGCTGCGCCGCAGCGTGAACAGAGGCTCAATCGTCACCCCCAACCGGTCCGTCATGGCGAGACCGACAAAGGTGTCCCCGATATCGATCGCAAGTATGCGAGAAAGCTGCGGCTGCGGATCCATATTTGTCACTTTAGAGCGTTTTTCCTGTTGCTGGGTATCCCGGGAAAAGCGTGCATTGGCGTTTTCATTGCGGAAAACGCCCATAGATGCACAAGCCCTCCACTACTACCCACAAGAAAAATGCTCTAACCCTCCGGGACCTGTCACCCAACCCTTCCGGTCCCGGTCACTTCGTTCCACTCGCCGCGGAAAAATCTGCCGCCCGTCCCCCTAATTTTTTCGTCCCGGCTGCCGATAACAAAGTTGAAATCACGTGAAATCAGAGGTTTGCGCTTTGGCCCAATACTTGCACCACTATCCCCAAATCCGGCGAAGGAGAATGTTTAGCTGCATGATGCGCAATCCTGCGACGGCTATTTGCCCCAACTGCCGCCAAGGCCACTTCAACCGCCGGGGGACGGAAACGGCCCTGCAACGGTACTTTTGCCAAATCTTCCGGCTCTTTCCGTGGGCGTGTTCTCAGTGTGAGTACACCGTCTACAGCCGGGATCGTGGCCATGTGCGATACACCCCTAAGGTGGACGGTCTAACCCCAGCCGCAGTCAACGATCGGGTCCTGCGACGTGAACGGTCAGACTCCTGGGCGTAATCCCCAACGCCTCAAAAAGAGATTGTTGTCAGCGTCCTCTGGAAGGGTCAGAGGAGTTGCTGACATTTAAATCGAGATGCACTCCCGGCATCTCGGGGACATAGCACTCCCCATCGCGGGCGTACGTCTTCGCGCAGCTCGCCGTATTCTCGGGGCGCCGTGGAGACTGGGCAAACTGCCACACCGTCGCATTCGGAGTTCCGCTGTCGCTTAGCCTCGGTGCGTTCAACACACAACCGGGCGCAGGCCCAGCCGGAGCGCAGGTATCCTGCCACACCCACAGCACGACCTCGTGCAGCTTAAGCTTCTTCACCCAGGTGGAGATATCTTCGGCCGTGGTGATGTGGACACCACCACCCTCATCCACCGGCTGTCCGCTGCAGTAGACTCCGGGGGTATATCCCGCGGCTGCCACTGCCTCTGTCCATCCCAGCGTGTAGGCGCGCTGTTCTTCGAACAGGCGTCCCCCCTCTTCCAGGTCCAGAAAGATCACTGCACCTGCGGGGAAACCTTCACGCTTCGCGGCCGCAACTGCCGCAGCACCTTCCCGTTTGCCCAGTTGCTCAGGCTTAACACCGCGTGTCGCGGCAGCCTTGATCTGGGCGTCTCGCTTTCCGTTCCAGAGGATCAGAAAACCATAGCCCAAGCCGCGGATGGTCTCGCGCTTGCCGCCCCAGGTATTACGGGTCTCCCCGGGAGGATTGTTAAGCCAGTAGCCGGTGAAGGCGAAGCGCGATTTTGCGGCGCGCAGAGCGGCGTCTCCAGGATAGTCGTTGCGATCGAAGCCGAGCTTTCCCTGGGCGTGCACCAGCGTGGAAGCACCTATCGCCAGAGCCAATAGAACCCATCGAAACTTCCGCGAAATCACCCGCATATGCCCATGCTACCGTGAGCGCATGACCACTGCTGTCGCCGATCTGCGTTATCCCATCGGGACGTTTTCACGTCCTGAAACCATCACGCCCGCGCACCGTAAGGAAGCGATCGCTGAGATTGCCGCACTTCCGAAGAAGCTCACCGCCGCGCTCGGCCGGCTGAGCGAAGCACAGCTCGATACTCCTTATCGCGAAGGCGGATGGACAATACGTCAGCTGGTGCATCACATCGCTGACTCGCACCTGAACGCCATTACACGGCTGAAGCTGGCGTTGACGGAAGAGAAGCCCGTGATTCGCCCCTACGACGAGAAGGCCTGGGCAGAGCTGCCGGACGCCAGTCTTGACGTGGCCGTCAGTGTCGACCTCCTCAAAGCCCTTCATACCCGCTGGGCCACGGTTCTCGAATCACTCGACGACACTCAGTGGCAGCGCCTGCTGCAGCATCCCGAAGAAGCTGAGCCACGGACGGTGGAAGTGCTCACGCTGATCTACGCCTGGCACTCGAAACACCATGTAGCCCATATCAAGTTGCTAGTTGCTGGTTCCTAGTTGCTAGTTGTCGCTGCTGGTTGTTTTCCAACTAGCAACCAGCAACTAGCATCCAGCAACTGCTTTATTCAATTGGTTTCCGTATCCCCAGCGTCGCCTTCTTCCGTTCCTGCGGCTTAATCGCCTCGCGGTTTTCGGGGGCGTTGGGGTGAACGCCGAAGTCCCATACGCCAAGGTTGATCTCTTTCTCGTTGAGGATCTCCATCAGGGCGTACTCGCCGAAGTCTAGCTGCTCCTTTGGCGTGAGCTTCAGCCAGTGGCCGCCGGGTAGCATCTCGACCGTGGTGGGGATCACATCCTCCTGCCGCTTGGTGGTGCCGATCATCGAGATGTTGAAGCTGGAGACGATGCGCACATCACGGCGCACATCGCAGCGAACGATGACGTAGGTGCTCTTGTCCGATCCGCCCATCGAGACCTGCTGCTGTTTGGCGCCGTGAGTGTTGACCTCGAAGGCGTTCGAGGGCCCGTCCGTATCGTCGTCACCGACACGGATATACAGCGGGCCATCGGGCACATGCAGTTGGATGGGCGAGCGCGGGCCCTTCAGCTCCACAACCTGGTGCGAGGTAGAAAGCGGGTTAATGGCGGCCTTCAGGATGTTGTGCGCCGTCTGCTTATTCAGCTCTCCAGAGGACTGAACCAGCGGCACCAGCTCCGGCGTGCCGTGGAACGTATCCAAAGCAAGGGCCGAGGTGTCCTCCGGCAGACGCAGATTGGGTGCTACCTCAGGAGTCCTGGCGCGCAGGTCAGCCTCCTCCTTCTGGAGCTCGGGGTCGAGTTGCACCTTATTTTGTGCAGCCTGAGCAGCGCCGGGAGCGTGATCCTTCTGGTATCTCTCGGTCGCCTCCCAATCAATCAGGTTGGAAGGTATCTCTTCCTGGCTTCCGCCACGCTCAGCCGAGGTGTAGACAACGTTTTTGCCGGAGATGCGGTAGCTGGTCACTACCTGGTAACTGCCGTCTTTCAGGATGAGATGGGTGCGCTGGGGGCCGTTATAAGGCTGCTGAGCGACAGCCAGATCGCAGCTTAGGCAAGCCAAACCACTGCTCAGGCAGAAGATAAGGGCCAGGGAGCGCGACATTTTCGTATGTAGAAACGTCTTGAACATAGGCAGCCACACGATTAGACGTATCGTGTGTGCTTTCGCAACTGTGATACGGTCAGTGCTATGAGCATGCTACGACAGATCAATACTGGCGAGCGGCGCACATGGATGCGCTGGGTTGCCGTGTTGTGCATGCTCCTGATCATGGTGGCCAGCACAGTTGAGCTGTGCCACACGCACCCAGATTTAGTGAAGCAGTCGCGCGATCAGCGCCAGTCTGCACCCACCGATCATTGCCCGTTATGCGTGGCCATGCACTCGGCGCTGCCCAGTTCCCTGCATGTTGCTCCTGAAGCTGTGGAGCAGGTGGGTACGGTACAGGGACCCGCCATCGATACGCGCCGCCGTCTGCTTTGGGCGCATGGACTGGCCAGCCGTCCTCCTCCTTCCGTAACAACGTTCGCTCTGTAGGCAAGGGCTGCCATCGCTCATCAGCGAAGGCTCCCTTACATGGCGCGTTTTTCACCAGAAGACAGGAGTTCCCATGAAGAAGCTTTTTCTGCTCGTACTGAGCGGAATTGTTCTGCTTTCCGCTCGCGTATACGCCCAGGGTACGGCGGGCAGTGTCAGTGGCATTGTTTCCGATTCCACCGGAGCAGTAATCTCCGGCGCATTGGTCACCATCACTAACCCGGTCAGCGGTCATGCCCAGACCGCCACCACCGGCAGCGATGGCCGCTACACCGTCAGCAATCTTCCCTTCGGCCGCTACCACGCCAGTGCCGCCGCACAGGGATTTCAGCCGCAGGCCTCGGACGTGCAGCTGCGTTCCGCGGCCGCTGCCTCACTCGACTTCCATCTGGCCGTCTTTGCCGGAAATGAGGTCGTGACGGTCGAAGCCGATGCCGAAGACCTGATTAACCGCGATCCGGTTGCCAGCACCGCTATCGACCGCAGTCTCTATGAGAAGCTGCCGACCGAGAGCACAGCCGCTCCGCTCAGCTCGCTGATTACACTCAGCACACCGGGCATCGCCTCGGACTCGAACGGCCTCTTCCATCCGATGGGCGAGCACGCCGACACCACCTACTCCATCGACGGCCAGCCGGTCAGCGACCAGCAGAGCCGCGTCTTCGGCAACCAACTCAGCGTGAATGCCATTCAGTCGGTCAATGTGATTGAGGGCATTCCCCCGGCAGAGTACGGCGATAAGGCCAGCCTGGTGGTGCAGACCACGACCCGTTCCGGACTCGACTCCAAGCATCCAACTGGAACCATCTCGGCCAGCTATGGCAGCTTCGGATCGGCAACGCTCTCCGGGGCAGTCGGCATCGGCACCCAGCACTTCGGCAACTTCGTCAGCCTCGACGGCGTCAACAGCGGCCGCTATCTGGATACGCCGGAGTTCCGTCCGCTGCATGCGCACGGCAACAACCAGAACTTCTTCGATCGCTTCGACTTCAAACCCGACGACCGCGATACCTTCCAGCTCAACCTCTCTGCATCTCGCTCGTGGTTCCAGACACCAAACCAATACGACCAGGAAGCCGCCGGACAAGATCAGCGCGCCAAGATCCTGAGCTACAACATTTCGCCGAGCTGGACCCACGTGCTCAACCCCAGCATGCTGTTCAGCGTGAACCCGTACCTTCGCCAGGACAACTTCCACTACTATCCGTCGGACAACGTCTTCAACGATCTGCCGGCGACGCTGTCACAGTCGCGCCGCCTGCAGAACGCCGGCATCAAGACTGACTTCTCCTGGACCAAAGGCATTAACACGCTGAAGGTAGGCGCCAACTTCTACCACACCTTTCTGCATGAGGGCTTCTCGCTGGGCATCACCGACCCCAGCTATAACGATCCCACCAGCGCCAGCTATAACCCAAACCTTGCTCCCTACGACCTGACCCGCGGCGGCTCTCTCTACCGCTTCAACGGCCGTACCGATGTCAAGCAAGAGGCTGTCTACGCGCAGGACTCGCTGCTGTGGCGCGGTATCGAGCTGCAGCTTGGAGTCCGTGCGGACAACTATAGCGGCCTGAGCAGCCGGTCGATGGTGCAGCCGCGTCTCGGTCTCAGCTACCAGGTCAAGCAGACCAACACGGTACTGCGCGCCGGCTACGGCAAGCTGTTCCTGACTCCGTATAACGAGAACCTCATCGCATCGAGCTCGACCGGCGTCGGCGGCCTCTCCAACGGTGTCTTCGCCGCAGAAGCGTTGAAACCTGGCGGCCGCGACCAGTACAACGTCGGCTTCGAGCAGGGCTTCGGCAAGCACTTCGTCGTCAGCGGGGAGTACTTCTGGAAGTACACCGACCGTGACTTCGACTTCAGCGTATTGTTCAACACGCCGCTGGCCTTCCCGATCCAGTGGAAGAAGTCGAAGATCGATGGTTTCGGTATCAAGGTCAACGTACCGAACGTCAAAGGCTTCTCGGCTTACTCTGTTCTGGGTCATACCCGTTCCCGCTTCTTCGGGCCGGAGGTTGGCGGCATTCTGTTCAACGACCCCGGCGTGACCGATGCTACCGTCTTCCGTATCGATCATGACCAGGCCTTCCAGCAGACCACGCATCTGCAATGGCAGCCGAAGAAGGAAGGTGGATGGGCTGGCCTGACCTGGCGGTATGAGAGCGGTCTGGTCGCCGGCAATGCACCCTTCGCCACCGATACCACTAGTCCAGTGGATCTGACCTACCTGACCGCTGATCAGCAGCAGCAGATCGCGCTGACCTGCAACGGAGTGCGCGCCACGATGAACGCTCCGCTCTCGAGCTGCGCCCCTAACCTGCTTTCCTCACCTCTGGTCTCCATGCCGGCGCCGGGGACGGAGAACGATGACCGCAACCCGCCCCGCATCGCTCCGCGCACGATGTTCGATGCCGGTCTGGGATGGGACAACCTTTTCCATAAAGACCGAATCAAAACGAACATAAGCCTGGCAGTTGTGAATCTGACAAACAAGTTCGCACTCTATAACTTTTTGTCGACGTTCAGCGGAACACACTTTGTTTCGCCACGCACAATCAACGGGCAGGTGTCGTTCAACTTCTAATAGCCCTCCCCCGGTTTCGTTCGAGTTGCCCTCCCCCGGCACCTCAACAACGGTTGGGTGACACCACAGCGGCTCCGGAGCGAACCTCCGGAGCCGTTTTGTCTTCAGCGAAACCAGCTATAATGGATCGTGCACCCCTGCGGAGCCAATCCTGAACAACTGAATATGTGGAGGCGGAGATGTCAGCGAAATACATCTTTGTAACGGGCGGAGTCGTGTCTTCCCTGGGTAAGGGGCTTTCTGCTGCCTCAATCGGCAGCCTGCTGGAGGCGCGTGGTCTTAGGGTCAACCTCATGAAGTTTGACCCCTACCTGAACGTCGACCCCGGCACCATGTCCCCTTTTCAGCACGGCGAGGTCTTTGTCACCGACGATGGAGCCGAGACCGACCTTGACCTGGGCCACTATGAGCGCTTCACCCATGCCCGGCTGTCGCGCGACAACAACCTTACCAGCGGCCGTATCTATGAGCAGGTCATTACCAAGGAGCGCCGCGGCGACTACCTGGGCAAGACCGTGCAGGTGATTCCCCACGTCACCAATGAGATCAAGAGCGCCATGCGTAAGGTCGCAGCCGACTGCGACATCGCCATCGTCGAAATCGGCGGTACGGTCGGCGACATTGAATCGCTGCCCTTCCTCGAAGCCATCCGCCAGATGCGGCAGGATCTTGGACGCGACAATACCTGCTTCGTCCACGTGACCCTGGTTCCCTGGATCGCCGCCGCGCAGGAGCTGAAGACCAAGCCCACGCAGCATTCCGTTAAGGAGATGCTCTCCATCGGTATCCAGCCGGATGTGCTGCTCTGCCGCAGCGAGCGCAACCTGCCTCGCGACATGCGCTCGAAGATCGCCCTCTTCTGCAACGTGGAGGAGGCTGCCGTCATCGCCGCCCGCGATGTCGAGACCATCTATGAGCTGCCCCTGGCCTTCGCGGCTGAGAAGGCCGATGAACTGATCCTGAAGTACCTGCGCATCGACGCCAAGCCTGCCGACATCTCCAAATGGCGGGACCTGGTGCACCGCGCCCACAATCCCAAGGACGAGGTCCACATAGGCATCGTCGGCAAGTATGTGGAGTACGAGGACAGTTACAAGTCGCTGAAGGAAGCCCTGATCCACGGAGCTCTGCATCACAACCTGAAGCTGCGCGTTACCTGGATTGAAGCCGAAGGCCTGGAGACCGAAGACGCCAGCTATCGTGAGCAGTTGCGGGACTTCGACGGCATCCTGGTGCCCGGCGGCTTCGGCAAGCGCGGCATCGAGGGCATGCTCAACGCCATTCGTTATGCGCGCGAAGAGAGAGTTCCCTACTTCGGTATCTGTCTGGGTATGCAGACCGCCTGCATCGAATACGCCCGCAACGTCTGCGGTCTGGCCGGAGCCAACTCGGGCGAATTTGACCCCGCGACGCCGCACCGCATCATCTATAAGCTGCGCGAACTAATCGGAGTGGAAGAGATGGGCGGCACCATGCGCCTGGGCGCCTGGACCTGCGTGATGGAACCGGATTCGCTGGCCGCCAAAGCGTACGGAGCAACCGAGATCAGCGAGCGCCATCGTCATCGCTACGAGTTCAACCGCGAGTACGAAGCAGTGCTCACCGGCGGCGGCCTGCGCTTGACCGGAACCACGCCGGACGCAACCTATGTGGAGATCGTTGAGATCCCCGCGCATCCGTTCTTTATCGGCGTGCAGTTCCATCCTGAGTTCAAGTCGAAGCCGCTGGAGCCACACCCCATCTTCCGCGACTTCGTTGCCGCCAGCTACAAGAACCGCGGCCAGAAAGAAGCTCCGCTGACCGCAGGGCAATCAACGGCGCTGGCGGAATAAAAAGGCTCAACAGGTGTTCACATAATAGAAAAGCACCGCGATAAGCGGTGCTTTTCTATTGCGGACAATATCGTCTTCCTAGCGGCCGGATAGAGCTCCCACCAGGTCCACCACATCGGCGATGACGCGGGTAGTCGGGTTATAGGCCACTACATAGCCCTCGTAGTAGCCATACCGGTATCCCGGGGGAGGCGGCTGCAGGCCGCTGTAGTAGGCCGGAGGTACCGTCTGTATCACATAGGTACGAGGGACTGCATAGCCGGCATAGAAGTTCGGGCGACGACGACTTTGCCACCGACGAGCATCCTGCTCGTAATATCCACGGAAGTGTTCACGCTCGTCACCGCGGAAGCGCCAGTCCATCTTTTTGGCCTGGCCCGGTGGGAGATCGCCGCGATCCATCTTCTTAGCCTGGCCTGGCGGGATTCCGCCGTCCATCTTTTTAGCCTGACCGGGCGGCAGGCCACCGTGACCCGGTTGCGCATATGCGGTAATCGCAGTGGCAGCCGCACATAAAAGCACAACACGAAGAGAAGATTTCAAGGGGGCGAACATTTTTCTACCTTTCTCCTTACTACTTTCATTAGATGCAATTTTCTGTTCAGCCACCATGAAAAACGCGCATCCAACTTCTTGCCATGGTTGAGCAACAGAAGCGAAGCGGACGGGCTGGGCGCCTCATTTTGGCGCTGGTCATTGTCTTTCTGGTGGGATCAGCAGCGATGATCCTCTATCTGCGGCATGCGGTGACAGGAGCCTCCGGCCGCATCGCTTCCCTGCTGCTCGGCCGCCCCGTAAGCTATGACACCTCGGTGCCAGTGGTCATTGAGAAGATTCAATCGCTGCGGCGGCTGGAGACCGTGTCCTACTCCATGGACACCATCGTCGAAGGGAAACGCAGCAGCGACGTGTTGCCCGATCTGCTCTTCGGCGACCGCCTTCTACTGGTCGTACACGGACAGGCAATCGCCGGTGTCGATCTCGCCAAGTTGAAACCTGAAGATGTGAAAGTAGCCAACGGCGCCATCCATGTGGAGTTGCCGGCTTCAGAGCTCTTCTCCGCCAATATCGACAACCGGAAGACACGCGTCTATCTGCGGACGACAGGTCTCTTCGTGCCAGCCGATCAAAATCTTGAGACTGAGACCCGCGCCAAAGCCGAGGAGCAGTTGAAACAGGCGGCGCTGAAAGACAGCATCCTCGACAACGCCAAGCGCAATGCGCAGACGACCGTGACTACGATGCTGAACGGGTTGGGATTCACGCGAGTTGATGTGAAGTAGCGCTGCCGCTACAGGCTCGCTGAAGAGCCCAAGTAGAATCGACAAATTCGAAATGATCCATGCACTGGGTGCCCCATGTCCGGGGTACCCAACGAACTTGTTCGTTGGGGTGGTGTCCCTCGGGGACATGGGCCAGCCTTCACTGTCCCAAGCACGGGTACCACCCTTTTCTAAACCGGCGTTAGAGAGGTGAAAATACGGTCGCGCAAGCGCGATACCCCACGTCAAACCCCACCCTTGGCGATAAAACCGCGAAGAATGGGGCGACGAAAGCCTACTACTTCCAAATTTGTCGATACCTCTTCTCTTGACGAAACCATAACCATTTGGCTATGGTTTCAATGTGAAAGCAGCCCATGCCAATCACGTCTTTCGGGCTCTCGCCGATCCGACCCGCAGGTCGATCTTCGAAGAGCTGACCCGGCAGGGAGAACAGACCGTTCACGCATTGACCCGCCATGCAGGCGTATCGCAGCCTGCTGTCTCCAAACACCTGACGGTGTTGAAGCGGGCAAAGCTGGTACGGCATCGCCGCGAAGGACGCGAGACGCACTATCGCGCGCAGCCGGATGCCCTGGCTCCGATGGTGGACTGGCTGCAGCACTACGGCACCTTCTGGAGCGATAAGTTTGATCGCCTGGAAGCCCTTCTAGAGAGGATGGAACCATGAGCAGCTCCGCAGAAAATACGCGCACCCTTGTGATCGAGAGAGTCTTTCCCCATACACCGGAAAAGCTGTGGCGGGCACTCACGGAAACTCCACTCATTGCGCAGTGGCTGTTGAAGAACGACTTCGCGCCGACGGTTGGACACAAGTTCCAGTTCCGCTCTGAGCCGATGCCGCAGTGGGATGGCGTGATCGACTGCGAGGTGTTGGTCGTCGATCCGTTGAAACAGCTCTCGTATAGCTGGAATGCTCTTGGGCTTGAAAGCGTGGTTCTCTTTACGCTAGCGCCGACACAGGGCGGCACCCATCTCCGCATGGAGCACTCCGGCTTCCGCGCCGATCAGCAGACGGCTTATCAGGGGGCAAACTACGGCTGGCAGAAGTTTCTTGGCGGCCTGGAGCGTGTACTCGCGGGAGACATGCAATGAAAGCTTCCAAAGCATTCGTCGCGGGCTTCTGGATCTCCACCGTGATCTTCGCTCTGCAGATAGGCTTTACCGCCTACGCCCAATTGAAGTTACCCCAGGTGGCCGAGACCTTCACTCATCTCGGCTTCCCTGGCTACTTCCGAATCGAGCTCTCATGGGCCAAGTTTGCGGGCCTGGCTGCATTGCTCATTCCTATGGTTCCGGCGCGTCTCAAGGAGTGGGCCTACGCCGGCTTCGCCATCACGCTCGTCTCGGCATTGATCGCCCATCTCGCCGTTGGTGATGAGTTCGCAGCATGGAGCTGGTCGGTAGGCACCGGAGTACTGTGGAGCGCGTCGTACTTCTTCTTCCGCCGGCTGCAGCCCGACGTCACTCCTTCACCGGTTTGAGGTGTGTAAGATACACCTGCGATGACGAAAGCTGTTCTCCTGCTTGAATGCCCTGACCGCAAAGGCCTGGTTGCGGCCATCATGAACTTCCTCGTGTCGGAGTATGACGCGAATATCCTTCATGCCGGCCAGCACCAGGACGCGGAGCTAGCGCGATTCTTCATGCGCATCGAGTTCGAATGCGCCAGCGAGCTGATTCACGAACGTGTCTTCGCCGAGCGCTTCCGCAAGATCGCCGATGAGTACGGCATTCGCTGGCAGCTTGCCGAAAGTGATGTCAAACTGCGCGTCAGTCTCTTCGTCTCGCAGCACCTGCATTGCCTGGCCGACCTGCTGCAGCGCTACCAGGCCGGCGAGCTCGAGTGTGAGATTGCACTTATCATCGGTAATCACCCTGATGGCGGAAAGCTGGCCGGCTTCTACGGCGTGCCCTTCGTTCATCTGCCGATCGACCGCGACCATAAATCGCAGGTAGAGCAGGAGCAGCAACGTCTGCTTGCAGAATACCGCGTCGATCTGGTGGTGCTGGCGCGCTATATGCAGATCGTGTCGCCGGAGTTTGTCGCAATGTGGCCGGCACGCATCATCAACGTGCATCATTCGTTCCTGCCCGCTTTTATTGGGGCTAAACCCTATCACGCAGCCTTCAATCGGGGAGTGAAACTGATTGGCGCGACCAGCCACTATGTCACCAGCGACCTGGATGAAGGCCCCATCATCGAACAGGATGTCGTTCGCGTTACACAGGGAGACACGATCCCAGATCTCGTCCGCAAGGGCCGCGACCTGGAACGCATCGTTCTCTCACGCGCTGTTCGCTGGCACCTGGAGCACAGGATTCTCTACTACGGGAACAAGACTGTGATCTTTGATTAGGCATCTTGATTGATTCGACTTTTGCTAGTGTCCTGAGTCTAAAGTTTGTGACATAAATCACGAAGAGCTCTAGTGCTTCAGCGAGCTCATCGCACCGCAGGTGCGAATGTCTTGCTTAAGGGGACGGCTTCAGCCGTCCCGTCACCCGCACTGAAATACATGCGGCTTTAGCCGCTGAGGTACCGAGGCTATGCCCTCAGCGGCTAAAGCCGCGTCTTAGTGGAGAGCCATACGGCACGGCTAAAAGCCGTGCCCTTAAGCAAAACAAAGCGCCTTTGGCGCTTCGGGCAAGACAAAAACGCGCGCTGAAGGCCCAGTTCGTTAGGGACCCCGAGGGTGGGGCACCCAGGCAAGGAAAGTGTCGTTCGGCGAAAACTGTCTAGAGCATTTTCCCTGTCGCTGAGTTTCCGAGAGGTGTGCCGCGGCGTTTTCATTGCGGAAAACGCCGATAGATGCGGACGCCCTACATTACACCGACAGGGAAAATGCTCTAATGTTTTTGCCGAGGAAACATGAAGTTGCCGCATTCGTTACAACTTCGTCTGCCTGCGGGCAGATGGCATGGAGAGCTGAGGTCATGGCTCTGCCTGGCGATGTTGTTTTTCTGTATCCCTCTATACGGGATCGATCGTGATCGCACGCTCGCCCAGCTTCATCACACAGGCTGGACCTACATTGAAGGAGCGCCGGGCCAGGTACGCGCGTTGGCCCAAACTACAGATGGTTATCTGTGGCTGGGGACGGCAACCGGACTATTCCGTTACGACGGCATTCAATTCCAGGCCTATAAACCGCAATCAGGTCGGGCCTTTCCGCAACGTAACATCGTCTCTCTCTTCGCCACACCCGATGGTGGCCTATGGGTGGGTTATTGGTACGGAGGGGTCAGCTTTATTAAGGACGGGAGAGTCACGGACTATGGGAAGCCCGACGGACTGCCTTCCAGTCAGGTGCTGGCGTTTGCGCGCGATCGGCAGGGTGTGATCTGGATTGCAGCGGGGAAAGATGGGCTTGTCCGGCTGGAAGGTTCACGCTGGAAAAAGATTGGACCGGATACGGGCTTCTCGGGCCCGGCCAATACCGTCTTTGTGAATCGCGCCGGAACAGTCTGGGTGGGGACTCCGACCAGCGTGGTGTATCTCGTGGAAGGAGAAAGCCGGTTCCAGACAGCAGCACAGGGCCTGCTTCGTGTCAGAAACTTTGCCGAATCCTCCGACGGCACATTGTGGATGGCGGAGACGGGCTACGGTGTACGACCTGTTCCGTTGCCCGGAAGAGACAGCGGAAAGCGGGGGCCGGCAGTCCTTGTAGGATCGCAGGCAATCGCATTCGATCAGCAAGGAAGTCTTTGGATCACCAGCCTGGGCAATGGGATCCGTCGCGTTCCATACCCGGAACGCCTGCATCCACCGAAGATTGAAGGCCCGTCCGCGTGGCGGTTTCACGACCCTGAGGTGGAGGAGTTCACTCCACAGGACGGCCTGACCAGCGATTACGTGTCTTGCCTGTTGGAAGACCATGAGGGCAACCTCTGGATCGGCACCAGCGGTGGACTGGATCGATTCCGGCAGAGCCCTGTCGTCTCAGTCACGGTTCAGCCGGTCGCGAATCGCGGCGCTCTGCCGATCCCATCGCTGCAATCATTCACGACCAATGCGCTGGCAGCGGGAGAGCAAGGCGCGCTTTGGGCTGCGGGTATTGGGCCGCAGGTTCTGGTGAAAATCCAGAATGACAAGATCGCCACGCAGCTGCGTGACCGGTACGTCGATTGCGTCTATCGTGATCCGAACGGTGCTGTATGGCTGGCAACACCGTGGTCGATCTTCCGCCTTTCCAGTGAACATGAGACCGGTTCGACACGGGAAGTCGTAACGTACAACTACGCCGCGGCCGTGCCTGCCGGACAGGGCCAGACGCTGCGTCGGCTCAATCTGCCGGTGACAAATAGGATCGCTGTGAACGTGCAATCGCGCGTCAAAGCGATGACCCAGGATCAATCAGGCAGACTGTGGGTATCGATGGACACAGGGACCTTTCGGCTGGAGAGGTCTGCATGGACCAGCCTCGAAAGTCTGGGTGGCCCGCGCGGTACCGCGACCGCCGAGTTTACTGATTCGCAGGGACGTATATGGTTCGGATTCGCGAACACCATCGCAATGCTGGATCGAGATGGAGTAAGAACCTTCTCCAGAAAAGACGGTATCCAGGTGGGAACCATTACGTCGATCCAGGGCAAAGGGTCGAAGATCTGGATCGGTGGCGAGTTCGGTCTGGAGTTCTGGGAGGGCAGCCGGTTTCAACCTGTAAGTCCGGCAGACGGAAGTGCCTTCAGCGGTGTCTCGGGAATCCTTGCGAATTCTGACGATGGCCTATGGTTCACCGAGCAGCGGGGAGTGATTCATATTCGCGAAGCTCAGCTGCAACAGTTGAGCTCCGGCAAAGTGGAGTTCGAAAGTTTTGGTTTGCTGGATGGTTTTACTGCTGCACTCAGAGGATCTCTCGCCTCGCCCTCGGCCGCGCAAACTACTGATGGCCACCTCTGGTTCGCCACCACAAAGGGGCTGGCCTGGATCGACCCCAAGCGCGTTACACGGAATGACGTGCCGCCGCCGGTATTGGTCGAGTCCGTTCTTGCCAATAACAGGAAATACGACACCTCTACGTTTTTCAGGTTGCCGCCTCGGACGAGGAATCTACAGATCGTCTATACAGCGACAAGTCTCACGATTCCCGAACGAGTTCGTTTTCGCTATAAGCTCGAAGGCCAGGACAAGGATTGGCAGGACGCAGGAACACGTCGAGAGGCTTTCTACACCAACCTCGACCCGGGCTCGTATCGATTTCGAGTGATCGCCTGCAATAACGATGGTGTGTGGAATGAAGCTGGATCAACGCTGTCTTTTGTGGTGTTGCCGGCGTTTGATCAGACGTTATGGTTCAGACTTCTCTGCGTTGCCGTTCTCGCAGGATGCCTGTGGCTGCTTTACCTGCTGCGGCTAAAACAGGTAACAGCACACGTACGGGAGCGGTTAGGCGCTCGCCTTGAAGAGCGGGCACGTATCGCCCGCGAATTGCATGACACACTGCTGCAAGGCTTTCAGGGTCTCCTGTTGCGCTTTGACGCCGTGAAGAAGGCAATTCCCCAGGATCATCCTGCACGTAACCAGATGGAGAGCGTGCTCGATCGCGCCGACGAAGTTCTCCATGAAGGACGGGAACGAGTTCGCGATCTTCGTCATGACGAGATCTCAGCAAATGAACTGCCTGACAAGCTGGCGGCATCCGGAGAGGAACTCAGAAAGGATCATGAGATCAGTTTCAGCCTGAGCGTGATCGGAACGCCACAGCCCCTCGATGCAACAGTCGGCGACGAGGTAATCAGGATAGGACAAGAGGCACTGGCCAATGCATTTCGACACTCCAGCTCTTCGAAGATCGAAGTTGAGATCACGTATGACCCTAGCCGGGTACGGCTCAGGGTTCGCGACGACGGCGTGGGAATGAGTCAGGACGTGTTGATTCGCGGCCGCGATGGTCATTGGGGTATTGTCGGCATGCGGGAACGAACCCAGAAGATCGGCGGACAACTGAAGATCTGGAGCCAGGAGAGCGCCGGAACAGAGATTGAGCTCACGATACCGGCAGCGATTGCATATCCGTTCTCTCACAAGGCGGAGCGTTGGCATTGGATTAAGCGTCTGCTAGGTCCAGGGGGATAAGGCTGTGGATATATTTGCGATAACCCAACCTCGTCCGCAAAGTTCGCGATCTTGAACGCATCAGACCGTGATCTTTGACTAGGGCGTATTTCAAAACGTCCAGTTACCGGCAACGCAATGCTCTCAGAGCTGGAGCAATTCTTTGGTCATATGCACTGGGGCAACGGAATCAACAGGTTCACAGAACGGACAGTAGCGATCCATATCCGCCCCTTCTGTATAGGCCTGATGTCCGATGAACGAAATAACCCGGTCCGTATACTAGCGACATCTTCTCGCAAGGTCTCGACCAGTCATGCACCTTCGTCACCTGCACTCCGGCATTCTTTCTCTGTTTCTCATATCGGCTGCCCAGGCGCAGTTCGGCTCCGCCCCCGCGGGGACAACTCCGGCGCCCAATGCAGCAGGCGGATATGTTCGTGACTCGCGCCAGCATCCTGCCGAGCCCTCCCGCGAGAATGCGTTTTCCATGACCGCCAATCGCTACGGCATCGCCGCTACGCTGCAGACACTTGCCTCACAGGCCAGCGCCACCATCCTTGCCAGAGGAGGAAACGCCGTCGATGCGGCGATCGCAGCGAATGCGGCTCTGGGCGTGATTGAGCCTGAGATGGATGGAATCGGAGGCGATCTCTTCGCCATCGTCTGGGACCCGAAGGAAAAGAAGATGTACGCCCTCAACGCGAGCGGCTGGTCCGCCAAAGCGGAGACCATCGATGCCATGAGAGCGAAGGGTGTTACCAAGATGGACAGCACCAGCATCTATGCGGTCACCGTTCCCGGCGCCGTTGCCGGATGGGCCGCGCTGCATGCCAAGTTCGGCAAGCTGCCGCTTGCGGTTGACCTCGCGCCTGCTATCGCTCTGGCAGAGAATGGCTTCCCGGTCACCGAAACCGACTCGGCTACCTGGGCGCAGTACGGCATGCCCTTCAAGGACAGAGCAGCCTTCGCTTCTATCTTTCTCCCCAAAGGAACCTACCCGCGCGAGGGAGAGATCTTCCGCAATCCCGATCTCGCCAACAGCCTCCGCCTGATTGCAAAGAACGGCGCGGATGCCTTCTACCGCGGCCCTATTGCTGACGCGATCATTCGGCTCTCTGACCAGAGCAACGGCTTTCTCACCAAGGCCGACCTTGCCGAGTACAAGCCGGAGTGGGTCGAGCCCATCTCCACGACCTATCATGGCTGGCGCGTCTATGAGACTCCGCCGAACACCCAGGGAGTCGCTGCTCTCTCCATGCTCAACGTCATGGAGCTCTACCCATTACACGATTGGGGGCATGACTCGGCGAAGACCTTGCACATCGAGATGGAGGCCAAGGCGCTTGCCTATGCCGACATGCTTCACTACGTCGGCGATCCAAACACGGATGAGATTCCCACGAAGAAGCTCATCTCGAAGGAGCTCGCAAAGGAGCGCGCCAAAGGCATCACCGATCAAGCTAACTGTAAGGTTCTTCCTTCCGACCGCAAGGCACAGCTCGACAAGCTGCAATCGGACACGACGTACCTCGCCACCGTCGATCGCGACGGCATGGTGGTCTCATTCATTCAGTCGGATGCGGGCAGTTTCGGCTCTGGCCTGGTGGCGGAGCACACAGGCTTTGTGCTGCATAACCGCGGCAGCGGTTTCTACATGCAGCCTGGCCAGCCTAACTCACTTGCAGGGCATAAACGGCCACTGCACACCATCATTCCCGCGATGATGCAGCAGGATGACAAGACCATCGGCTTCGGCATCATGTCCGGTTTCAACCAGGCCCAGGCTCATGCGCAGTTCGTTGCCAACGTCGTAGATTTCGGCATGAATATCCAGGCGGCGATGGATGCTGCCCGCTTCAACAAAGGCAACTCCGGTTGCACCGTCAGCGTTGAGGATGGCTACTCGCGCGAAGTGCTGGAACAGCTCGCCTCACAGGGCCACCAGATCATCCTGGTGCCGCGTTACTCGCAGGTGATGGGACGCGGCAACGCCGTGATGCGTGACGAGACACTCGGAGTAAACTTTGGCGCTACCGACCCCCGGGCCGATGGACAGGCTACGCCGGAGCAACCGCCCTTCTAGAGCATTTTCCCTGTGTTGCTGGATCTCCCGGAAGGAGCGAACGGCGGCGCTTTCTTTGCGGAAAACGCCCATAGGATGTAGGAGCTCTGCATTACACCTACAGGGAAAATGCTCTAACGAAAACCATGCTTCTTATTCCGTATACTGGGTCCGCCATTCGACCATGGCTTACATTCACTTTGAATATGGCCGGCCCGCAATCGGATAAAGAGACGGAACTCCAAGGAGATTTGACGATGTGCCTTTCGTACGCTCGACGCTTCGCCACCTGCATCGCCCTTGTCGCGGGATCCGTGCAAGCCGCACCTGCCGCTGAGATCCTGATTGGCGATGCAAAGTCACAGCCGGAAAGTCTCACCATCGCTCCTGGCGGAGTGTTGATTGTCGGCAGCGCCAGTTCGCCATTCGTCTACAAGGTACGGCCGGGATCCTCGACCGCGGAGAAATTTATCGACGCGAGTGAAGAAGGTCCGGGAACGTTTTTCTTCGGCATGCTGGCGGACGCTTCCAGCAACACCTTGTGGACGTGCCAGCTCACTCCAGTGCCGGGCACTACACCGATGAAGCGGCATACTGCCTTGAGAGGCTTTGATCTTTCCACGGGCACGCAGAAGACCCGCTGGAACCTGCCTGGGGAGGACAGCGTCTGTAATGACTTTTCAGTCGGCCCGGATAAGGCGCTCTATATCACCGATACGATCAACGGCAAGATCTTCAGGCTGCCTGCCGGCGCTTCAACCGCGGAGCTTTACCTGGAGCACCGTACGCTGATGGGTGTGGACGGCATTACCTTTCTGAACGGAACCCTCTACGTGAACAACGTGTTCTTCAACAAGCTCTATCGCATTCCTGTGGATGCCGCGGGCAAACCGGGGACGCCTGTCGATATATGGATGGACCAGCCGGTGAAGGGGCCTGATGGCATGCGCGCGGCGAACGGCAAGCTTATCATCGCCGAAAATGGAAGCGGCAAAATCTCCGTCATCACCGTCAACGGAGAGAAGGCAAGCGTCACCGTAATCCACGAGGGCCTCAAGACCCCGACGGGAGTGGAACCCGCCGGCGATACGTTGTGGATCGCCGAGCGGGGCGCAGGTAAGGCTGTCTCCCTTCCCATGCCTAAATAGGCTCCTCACTCCATGCGATTGCTACAGTGCGCCACAGGCCGGAAACATATCCAACACCTACGCATCGTCCTCCTGATCTTCTTCACGACGATCGTCTGTGGCGCTCAAAACACGCCTCTCATCGACTATCACCAGCACCTGCTCAGCCCCGAGGTGGCGAAGTTGATTGGAGCATCGAGGACCTTCTCCGCAAGCGATCTGATCGCTGAGATGGATCGTGGCGGCCTGCGGAAGGCCGTCGTTCTCTCACTCGCATATCAGTTCGGAAATCCGAACCGTCCTCCCGTACAGGACGAGTATGCCAAGGTGAAAGCGGAGAATGACTGGACCGCAGAGCAGGTCAAGCAATACCCAGACAGGCTCGTCGGGGTTTGCGGCATTGATCCATTACGGGAGTATGCAGTGACCGAGATTGAGCGATGCGCTGGAGACCCTTATCTCAGGACAGGCATCAAGCTGCACTTTGGAAACTCCGATGTCGATCTCGATAATCCGGCCCACGTCGGCTTGCTTCGTAAGGTCTTCCAGACGGCCGACCGGCATCACATGGCGATCATTGTGCACATGCATGCGAACGTGACACATCATCGTCCGTACGGAAAGAAAGAAGCGGAGGTCTTTCTGAGCCAACTGCTTCCGGCAGTTCCTCATAGCGTAGTGCAGATTGCCCATCTCGCCGGAAGCGGAGGATGGGACGATCCGGCAACGGATGAGGCGCTCTCGGTCTTCCTCCATGCAATGGCAGATCGCGATCGACGCGTGGCGCACGTCTACTTCGATATTTCCGGAGTGGCCGGCCTGGGTGATGCATGGGAGAACAAGAAAGGCGAGATCGCGTCCGAAATCGCGTCAAAGATCCGCCAGGCTGGTGTGCGCCGCATTCTGTTCGGGAGCGACGGTGCATGGACAGGTTTTACACCGGTGAAGGCCATTGCCGCCTACCGTCAGCTTCCGCTGACCAAGGACGAGATGGCCGCGATCGATAACAACCTCGCTCCCTACATGAAAGCGAGCAGGGAGCGTTGATTCTCTAAAGGATTACAGGCCAGCTATCGGTCCAGCTAACCTCTTTGACCCAGAGTGTGGCGCGACCGCCTTCGGTGATCTTCTGGCCATGGAAGACAATCATCGTCTTCCCGGTCCCAGGATCGTCGTACACCATTCCGCCTCCGACGCCTGCCCACTGCGCGCTTCCCTCAAGAATTACCGTCGAACCACCATCCATCATCGGCGTGCCGTCCTTAGCGATGAAGGGACCATTGGGACTCTTCGATCGCCCAACAGCCATCTTGTAGTTGTTGGTGGTGAGGTCGGCGTTGCAGCAGCGGTCTATTGAGACAAACAGGTAATACCAGCCTTCATGGCGAAGCTGCGAGGAGCCTTCGATGGGATGCACCGGAACCCCTGGGCGGGCGGCCATCTCATAGACCTGGCCGGGCTTCAGCATGCCGGTCGCCGGATCGATCTCCCGTTGGCGAATGCCGTCCCAGTAGCTGCCGTAGGTTAACCAGACACGATCGCCATCCACAAGGATGTTTGGATCGAGGTCATTGATCTCCGCTCCGGCAAAGGATTCGGTGACCATGCCGCGGTCGACCCAGTGATAGCGAGGATCCTGCGGATCGAGCGTGACGTTCGTTGCCAACCCGATGACCGTGCGGGTCGTGTTTACGATGGAGGCCGAGTAATAGACGTGATATTCACCGTTGAAGTAGGAGACATCCGGAGCCCAGATCTCAGTAAGACCCGGGAGCTTTGCCTGCAGCCACTCCGGCATCGCGCGAAAGATACTGCCGCAATAACGCCATACGGTGCGATCACTGGAGCATAGGAATGGAAGCGAGCCTTTCCATCCGCCGACAGCATCGGTGACAAAAATGTAGTAAGTTCCATCGACATAGATCACGCTGGGATCGCGCACCGGAGCGATATCACCGCTTACTGAGGTTGCGCCGAGAGCAATCGCCGGCTGGCCGCCATACGAGAGCGGATTCGCCGCAGTATCGGAGGCATGCACGCCTGAACCGCAGCTTGCAAGCAAGGCAGAAAACGCACTGAGTGCGCAAAGGGCTAAGGCCCTTCGGAGGGGGGACATAACAACACCTGCAAAAACGCTGTACTTCGATTATCGCTGAGAGCCGGAGGGTGCGGATAGCAAGCCTATATCTGCCGCGATATTGCAGTTCCAGTGTGGGGAAGAATGCGGAGCGGCCCAGCTACGAAACAGCCGGCCTACCACCCTGTTTTCTAGAACTTACACCACTCGAGGAACACCCAAAATGCGACGAGCGCTATCCGTCCTTACCACGAGCCTTTTAGAGAGACTTGACATCTTCCGGCCATAGGCATAGATAATCTATGCCTATGGAATCTATCTCTAAACAATCGATGCCTTCCGGCGCTCTGGCAATGCTGGTTCTCCGCGTGCTGCGGGCGGGACCGCTCCACGGATATGCCATCGCGCAGAAGATTCATGTGCTCTCCAACGAGGTGCTGGAGGTCGAGGAAGGCTCTCTCTATCCGGCGCTGCAGAAGATCCTGCTGAAAGGATGGGTGAGCGCGGAATGGGGCATCTCCGAGACCAACCGGAAAGTGCGCTTCTACAAGCTGACAGCGGCGGGCCGGAAACAACTGGAAGCGGAGCTTCGGGACTACGGCCGTGTCACCGAGGCGATCAAGGCGATTCTGCGAACGGCATAGGAGGCGGGCATGGGTGAGCTTTGGCGGAGACTCTGGTACCTGCTGCATCGCAGGCAGATGCAGCGCGAGCTGCAGGACGAGATGGCCTTTCATCGCGAGATGCTGGAGCGCTCCGGCACGCCGCGCAAGCACTTCGGCAACGAGAGGCTGCTGCAGGAACGCGCCCATGAGACCTGGGGATGGACGTGGATCGAAAGGCTGGGGCAGGACCTGCGCTACGGCATGCGGACACTGATGCGGTCGCCGTCGTTTTCCATCGCGGCAGTGCTGGTGCTGGCCGTCGGCATCGGTGTCAACGTCGCCGCGTTCGGTCTCTTCAATATGTTCGTGCTGAAACCGCTGCCGGTTCGCGATCCGGATACGCTGGTACGGCTGCAGCGAAGCGCCCCTGGTACCTTTTCGTCCTCCGTTGCTTATCCTTCCATCGAGTTCTATCGCAATCATGCGAAGACGCTGCATGCGGTGATGGCCAGCACCGACCGCGACGTGATTCTCGAACAGGAGAACATACCGGCCCGTACGCGGTTTGTGACAAGCAACCTGTTCCATGAACTGGGAGCAGAGACCGGCCTCGGACGCGTGTTTGATCCTGGCGTTGATGACCGGAGGGATGCGCCTCCAGTCGTGATGCTGAGCCATACCTTCTGGGAACAGCACTATGACGGCAATCCTGACATCGTAGGCCGTGTCGTCCATCTGAACCATAAACCGGCAACCGTGATAGGAGTCGCTCCGCGTAACTTCAGCGGTCTCGGGCTGCCGCATGAGCCTGCGTTCTGGGCGCCCCTGTCACAGCAACCCTACTTCGTGGAGGGCAGTACGGTTCTGACCGATACCTCTCTCGACGGAATGGTTGATATGTGGGCTCGCCTGGAAAGGGGAGTCTCACCAAAGGCAGCGGAGCAGGAGTTGCTTGCGCTAACTGACGAACTGCGCCGTCAATCACCGAAATCTGTGTGGGACAACGAGAGGGTTGTCAGCGAGCCCGGCGGGTACCTGCAGGCGGTACGAAAGGACGACGTGCCAATGCTCACGTTGGTCGCGACACTGGTGCTGCTGATCCTGACCGTCGCATGCAGCAACCTCGGTGGCCTCATGCTCGCGCGTGGTGTCACTCGCTCCCATGAGATCTCGATCCGCTTTGCGCTGGGCGCAAGCCGGCAGCGCATCGTGCGGCAACTCTTAACCGAAAGTCTGTTGCTGGCCGCGATGGCAGCCACGGCTGGAGTTGGTATGGGATATCTCTGCCTGCGCGTCTTCCTGTCGCGGGTGAATGCTCCTCCATGGCTCAATCCTGCTCCGGACTGGAGGGTGGTGCTTTTCGCCGGAGCTGTAGGGCTGATTGCCGCCGTAGTTTTCGGTCTTGCCCCGGCGTTGCAACTTACGGCGAAACGGAGAAGCGGAACGCGATCAAGGCAGATCCTGATCACGGCGCAAATTGCGGCAAGCTGTGTGCTGCTGATCGTCGCCGGGCTTCTGGTCCGCGCATTGCACTTCGCCGTCTCGAGTGATGCAGGTTATGACCACGAGCACATCCTGGTCGTGGATCCTGACCTTGCGGCCCACGGATATTCTGCTGCAACAGCGAGAAGCTACCTGAACACGGCACAGGTGAGATTGCGGCAACTGCCCGGAGTCACCTCGGTTGCCCTTACATCGATGGCTCCGTTGGGCCATAAGAATGTGACTTCACTTGGCGGATATCCTTTCGGGGTCTTCGTCAGCCATGTAGAGCCTGGTTTCTTCAGCACAATGGGGATCGCGCGCCTCAACGGACGCGACTTCCAGCGGGGAGACACAAACGAAGTCGTTGTCAGTGAATCATTAGCCCGGCGCGTGTGGCCGGGTAAGCCTCCTCTTGGGAAACAGTTCCCTCTCGACCCTTCTAATGCGCTCTCGGAGAACTTCACCGTTGTGGGTGTCGTAGCGAATGCGCGCATGATGTCGATGCATGATCCAGATGCGACAGAGCTCTACCAGATGAGCGACGACGGATCGCTGCCGCACATGGTGCTTCTGATACGCACCCAGGGAAAGCCTGAAGGTCTGGCAGCCGCGGTGCGGACCGTAACCTCCAGCATTAATACCGGTCTATTCCCCACTGTCCATCGTTTGAGTGAGTCCTTCCAGGACGAGGTTGGCACTGTAGAAAAGGGAGCCATGATCGCGAGTCTGATGGGAGCCTCCGCCGTGTTGCTGGCGGCTGTAGGCCTGCTTGGACTGGTCGCATACGCCGTCTCGCAAAAGACACGGGAGATTGCGATTCGCCTCGCACTCGGCGCAAAGAAGACACATGTGATCAAAGCTATGCTGCTTCAGTTTGTTGGGCCGGTGGCGATTGGATTGATCGGCGGCGCGGGATTGGCTGCGGCAGCTTCACAACTGCTTCGGCGCATCCTATATGGCGTGAGCGGCCTCGACCCGGCGGCCTATCTCGGCGCGATTGGACTGCTGACTGTCATCATCTCATTTGCGGCATGGATGCCGGCACGTAAAGCTCTCGAGGTTGATGCAATGCGAGTCCTACGGCATGAGTAGGCACTCGCATCTGCGACATGCGCGGAACGGATCAACCAACAATAGCAATATGACCGAGAATCCCCTCGGCGAGCCTCTCGTCGCCATCGATCGCGATCTGCGACATAGCAACGTCGCGATCGATCCCTTTAGTGAAGAGCATCCATGCGATCTGCTCGGGCACTGTGACCCTGCACGTAATCCGCGCCGGCATCTCCTGGAGAAAATGCCAGCGATGCTCCTCCCGGGAGAGCACCCAGCTTCCGCCGCACTCCCCTGAGATCTCAAGCAGGACATTGATTCCGGAAGGCGCATCGATATGTCGATAGGCATACGGCAGGCCGCGAATGAAGCAGTCCAGCACAGGATGATAGAGCTCTCGTGTCAGAATTCCCGGCCTGCCCGTTGCCAGACGAATCTGCTGCTGATGGTGCCAGCGTTCGGTCAACTCGCGCGCCGTATCGAACCAGTTTGCTGAGGTCTCTTCTCCGGCCCAGCTGACGTTGAAGGTTGCCTGGGCAAACGGATCGAGCGATTCATGAAAGTCTGCCGATTGTTCACAGGCAGTCTTCGTCAGCTCAATCAATACCGGCGGGCTGAGCCGCCGAAAGACGGATACGCCCTCCTGGTTCAGACGATTGACCAGTGAGACCACCTCCTGCGGCGTTTGCGGAATCTGCTTGTCGACAAACCAGGCGTCGCGCACCATAGAGAGCTTCCGCAAGGCGGTATCCAAAAGATGCGCGGCGACATCGCGCACCTCCCACCGCGGCGATACGGTACGGTATCCCCACTCTTCTTCCGTCAGAGAGCTCAGAAGATGCAGCAGCTCGYGATCAACCTTTCGCAGAAGAGGGGCGCAAAGAATGGGTTCGTACCCTTCAAGCCGGCGGTGCGTTTCCATCGCGCCATGCTAGAGCATTTTCCCTGCTGCTGGGTAGCCTGAAAGAGGAGTGCAGCGGCGTTTTCGTTGCGGAAAACGCCCACAGATGCAGAAGCCCACTCTACACCTACAGGGAAAATGCTCCACCAGAACGAACTCTCAGGCCGATGTCACTCCGAATCGCGGTCTCGTTTCCTGCGCTGATAGGCCGCCACCTTGATCTTGTTGCCGCAGATATTCATGCTGCACCAGCGACGTGATCCCTTCTTACTGGTGTCGAAGAAGTGGACGATACACGACTCGCATTGACGGATCCGCGAGGTCTCCGTCTCGGCCAGAAGATCGGCGGCTCCGTCGACAATGGGAGCCCACAGACCCGCGGGTTCGGCAGGATCAAAAAAGGTCTCGCGCACAACACCGCCATCGCGCCTGCGAAGCGCGGTGTGAAGGGGATATTGCTGAAGCCGCGCATTGATCTCTTTCAGGAAGTCGTCAGAGGGACCCGAGCCGGCCTCCATGCGCAGGACTGCATCTCTCAGGCGTTCCCGAAATGCGATGAGGTCTTTCCGGAAGGCTTCCGCCTCGGAGGATTGCCGCCAACTCCGCAGAAGTGACTTCGTCTTCGGTAAAGTCACCGTTCCGGATGCGATAAGCCACCGCTCCAGGGAATGCGCGTCCGGCAGAAGCTCGGTCGGGCCGTCCGCCAGGATCGGTTTCGTGTTGAGGAAGTCCAGGATGGGCCGGTTGGCGACGAACAAAAAGCCGTCGACCCATTCGCCGGCATCTGGAGAAGCAGTACGCATGGTCTTCCCTTCCAAAATATCGCATGAAAAGTTTAACACCGTTGTTTACATTTTTAACGGTGTTGTATAGTCTGAATTCGTTCCGCTGGAAAGCGGGCCAAAAGGAGGAAACATCATGACCACGTTTCAACACGCCGATGTCCGCGGCCTGAGGGTCTTCTACCGTGAGGCCGGTTCCACTTCTTCTCCGACCATCGTGTTGCTGCACGGGTTTCCAAGCTCATCGCATATGTTTCGCGACCTGATTCCAAAGCTTGCGGAGAAGTTCCACGTCATTGCCCCGGACTACGTTGGCTTCGGCTACAGCGATATGCCATCAGTGAACGAGTTCGAATACACCTTTGACCGCCTTGCGGACTATACCGAGGAGCTGCTCTTCGGTGTCCTGAGGCTGAAGAAGTTCAGCATCTATGTGCAGGACTATGGCGCTCCCGTGGGCTATCGCATCGCCTACAGACATCCCGACGCCATTGAAGGCATCGTCGTGCAGAACGGGAATGCCTATGCCGAGGGCATCGGATCGGGCTTCGATGCGATGAAACCGTTCTGGGCGAACCGCAATACGGAGACGGAGAAGCCTGTCCGCGGCCTTCTGACAAAAGAGATGACCCTCTTCCAGTACACGCATGGCGTGAAGGAAGTCTCCCGCATCAACCCGGACTCCTACACCGTCGATCAGTTCTTCCTCGATCGCCCCGGCAATGACGCCATCCAGCTAAACCTGCTCCACAACTATCAATCAAACTTGACGCACTATGACGAGTGGCAGGAGTTCTTCCGCAGCCGGCAGCCAAAGACGCTAGTCGTGTGGGGCAAGAACGATCCGTTCTTCACCGTCGAAGGCGCAAAGGCTTATCTGCGCGACATCCCTGCTGCGCAACTGCATCTTCTCGATACCGGTCACTTCGCGCTGGAAGACTCAGCCGATTTCATCGCGCAAGAGATCACAAAGGTTCTCGGCTGAGCTTCGGCCCCACCCAACTTCGTTCGCGTTCGCTATTACAAGGCACCACCAAAGAGGAGATACACCATGTCTTACTCAAAGAATGCCACCATCGTTCTGGTCCACGGTGCGTGGGCCGACGGATCAAGCTGGGAGCTCGTTATCCGCAAACTGCAGCAGCAAGGTTGGAACGTTGTCACCGCTCCGCTGCCTCTGACCTCGCTCAGCGATGATGCCGCCGCCTTGCGCCGCACCATCGACCGGACGCAGGGTCCCGTCATCCTTGCGGGACACGCCTATGCGGGAGCCGTGATTGGAACCGCCCACGAGGAACGCGTCAAAGCGCTGGTCTACATTGCGGCGCTGGCGCCCGACGAAGGGGAGACCGTTGCCCATGTCTTCTATCGTGACGAGCCGCATCCCGATGCTCCCAAGCTTGCGCCGGATGCCGATGGCTTTATCTGGATGCCGGATACGGGCTTCGAACAGGCCTTTGCCCAGAACGCCACAGACGAACAGATCGCCGTTACCCGGGCTGTGCAGCGCCCCATTGCAGTGAAGAGCATTCAGGAACCGGTCACCACTCCAGCATGGAAGTCCAAACCGTCGTGGTATCTCATCGCGGAAGACGACCGCATGATCAACCGCAAGACCCAGCGCTTCATGGCGGAACGCATGCACGCCACGATGGAGTCATTTGCCGTGGATCACACGCCGCTGCTGACTGCTCCAGAGAAGGTTGTAGACATCATTCTAGAAGCTGCGCAGTCGACGCTGGCCTGAAGGGAGACCGCTCATGCTGGACAAGAAGACAACCTCGGAACGGCTGGCAACATTCTCTGACGGAGTCTTCGCCGTCATCATCACCATCATGGTGCTGGACCTGAAACCGCCGGAGGAGCCGACGCTGCGTGCGCTGGCTCCTCTGTGGCCCTTGCTGCTGAGCTATGCGGTCAGCTATCTGTTCATTGCGATTATCTGGATCAATCACCATCACCTCTTCCGCTTTGCCCGAATCGCAACGCCGGAGCTGATCTGGTGGAACTTCGGGCACCTTTTCATGATCTCGTTGGTGCCTGTCACTACTCGATGGATGGCCGGCTCCAGACTCGCTGCGGCTCCGGTCTTTGTCTATGCATTGGTCTTCGTTCTGATTGAGATCGCCTACATCGCCTTCGAGCGGACTGCATTCTCGCAGGCGACGGAGGCCGACATCACTCCGCAAATGCGGCGCGTCGCAAAGATCCGGTCGTACGTCGCCCTCCTTATCTTCACTACAGCTGCAGCCGTCTCATTCTCGTCGCCAGTCTGGGGATTCAGCCTGGTGTGCTGTGTTCTGCTGATCTATCTGAGCCCCCGCTTGCCGGAGCTGTTTCACAGATTCCTGCGGCGCTAATCAACCGATTTCATACAAGGAGAGCAATATGAAGAACACCGCCCATGCACTGGGTGCCTCATGTCCGGGTCCCCAACGAACGAGTTCGCCGGGACCCACCCTTCGCGATAAAACCGCGAAGAATGGGGCAACGAGAGTATTGGCTCGACCGAACCTGTCGATCCTAGTGTTCTTCCTTGTATTGCTCAATGATCTCCAGCACTTCCGGAATAGCTTCGAGCGGTCGTTCAGGCTTTGGAATCTGCGCACCGGCGGCAAGCAGCGCCCGCGTCACTCCCGGATAATCGCCCTTTTCGCGGTGCCAGCTATTCAGTGAGCCGTGCAACGCCCACGCAAGCGGGCTGCCTCCGTGCTCGGTCTCGAAGATATTCACCACGGCATTGTGCCGCAGCAGTGCGTCGACCATCTCGAGATTGCCATGCCACGCGGCGTAGTGCAGCGCGGTCTGGTTGTTCTCAAGCGTGGCGGTTACGGGCCATCCACTCGTGACCAGCAGCTCCACGGCACGGGCGTTGTTGCGCACCGCCGTCCCGACGATGCGGCGGGCGGCGTTAGACGAGAGCTTTTGAAACAGGTTGGGATGCTCCAACAGAATGTTCTGAACGCGAGCGCCTTCCCCGATCTCGGCCGCGTTGATCAGGCGAAGCCACGCCGGGCTGCGCTGCATCAGCAGCTCGAAGACCGCGGTGTGGCCAAACTCGTGTGCGATCATGTGCGGCGACTTCGTCATCCCAAAACCATAGAAATAGATCGATCCGCCGGAATGCGGATTCTGCTTTGGGAAGTAACGCTCGCTGACCGTGGTCCGAATGGTTTCAGGATCATGGTTGAGAATGCGCTCCACCAGCGACAGATCGCCGATGGCCGATGCCATCAGGATGTCAGTCTTCGCTCCGAACTCGATCAGAAAGCGGACGATGTCGTGCCGGTGAGGTTCGCGCCACTCCAGCATCTGCCGCGTGCAGGCCATGTACTGAGCGGCCGTGGACTCATGATCGATATCGCGCGCATCGATCTCTGCGCCACGATGGAGCAGAAGGGAGGCAATCTCATACGTTGCCGCAAAGTGCAGCGGGAGTTGTCCATCGCCTCCACGGGCATGAACAAGCTTTGGATCAACCGCCAGCAGCTCACGGACGCGATCGATCATACCCAGTCTCGCGGCAGCATGAATGTCCACCGTCGCTCCGCGTGAGATGAGGTAGGCGGCAAGCTCACTGTCGGCAGAGTCAAGCACACCGAAGCTGCCCGCCCACCAGCGGGTGCGAGCGTTGACATCGGCTCCGGCGTCGAGCAGCACATCGATCATCTCGCGGTTGTTGCGCTGCACCGCAGCGACAATGGCAGGCGCGTCGAAACTGTAGTCCGGTAAAGGCTCGTTGATCGTCGCCCTGAGCGATGGATGACGCGTTGTCACCTCACGGACCAGCGCTGCCTGGTTGGACTTGATGGCGGCGGAGAGCGCCTTCATCGCATCTTCCGAGGCAAGTTCGACGTGGAGCTTTAGTGCAGGCCAGGTATCGAAGCCATACTCGCGGGCGATGATATGCAGCGCATCGGCGAGTTTGGGTTTCGGCGACGTAACATCCCAGGCACTGAAGCGCGCGGTCGCGGACGAGTCCGCAGCCTGCGATTGTTGCAGCAGTGTACGTGCCTGGTTCTTGAGATGTTCGAGGTTAGGGCGCGCGGGAAGTTCGCGGATAGACATAACTCACTCCTTCTTATGAGCCCGCGATCCGCTTCGTCGGGCGAGAAGAGAGTGGGTTGTGAGATCACGCAAAAGCAAAGGTGGGATAATCCCTTTCCGCGGACGGGGTGCACCCTTGGTGTGCGTTACGAGTGTAACGCAGAGGGATCGGTAGAGAAGCAGATTTCTTCGCTGCCCTTCCTCCCAACGAACGAAGTTCGTTGGGGACCCCGCTTCGCTACGAAATGGCAAAAAGGTTCGCGCTACGCGCGAATACCCACGTCCCAAAAGCGGGATATGGGGCACCCAGGTATAGGCCGGGCCGGAACTATATGATGATCTGGCACTAGATAACACGAGGTTTCCCGTGGCATTGCTGATCCCCGCAAAGCAGCTTCTGTCTCGCATCGCCTGCCTGGCTGCTCTCTTTGTTGCAACCGTCTCGGTGCAGGCACAAGTGGAGTATGTCGATCCGACGATCGGCAACGTAGGCATCCTGCTTGTCCCGACGCGTCCAGCCGTTTACCTGCCCAACAGCATGGTGCGAATGTATCCGCTGCGGTCTGATGCGATGGACGACCGGATTCATTCCTTTCCGCTGACGATCAATTCACATCGCATCAACGAGTTATTCAGCATCATGCCCGGCGACGGCTCCCCTGCTGCCTACGATCAGGAGACAACGACGCCGTATTACTACGGGTCGCGGTTGCGGAACTCAGGCATCGTCACGGAGTTTACGGTAACCGAGCGCTGCGGCTACTTCCGCTTTACCTTCCCTTCCGGCAAAGCCGGCCTGGTGCTTGCTAATCGCATTGCCGGGACACTCGCGGTCCACGACGGCAATCTCGTCGAAGGGGAAGAGCGCTTCGATGGGATGAAGGCGTATGTGTATGGCGAGTTCAGCAAGCCGGTCACCGCCACCTCTCATGAGGCAAGCAACAAACAGAGCCTCGCGATCGCTTCCAATACCGGCACGCTCGAATTCCGCTACGGCATTTCGTTCATCAGCGTGGAGCAGGCAAAGAAGAACCTGCAGCATGAGATTTCATCGGAAAACTTTGAGAGCATTAAGACCGCCGGCAAAGCCCGCTGGAACCAGACGCTGGGACGAGTCGCAGTCGAGGGCGGCACTGAGGCACAGAAGAGAGTCTTCTATACCGCGCTCTATCGCAGCTCGGAGCGGATGATCAACGTCACCGAAGACGGACAGTACTATAGCGGCTTCGATCACAAGGTCCACGCCGACAGCCGTCCGTTCTATGTCGATAACTGGCTGTGGGATACCTTCCGCGCGCTGGAGCCGTTGCAGACCATCCTCAATCCGGAGATGGAAGCGGACAAACTGCAATCGTATGTGCGCATGTATCAACAGAGCGGCATCATGCCGACCTTTGCCATCCTGACCGGGCCATATGCGTGCATGAATGGCAACCACTCCGCTCCGTGGTTTGCCGATGCATGGTTCAAAGGCGTGCGCAACTTCGATCTGCCCACTGCCTATGAAGGTATTCGCAAGCGGTCGCTCGAAAGCACGCTGCTTCCGTGGCGACTGGGACCGAAGACAGCTCTTGATGAGTTCTACGCAGCTCACGGCTATATGCCCGCGCTACACCCTGGAGAAACTGAGACCGTCGCACAGGTGCATCCCTCTGAAAAGCGTCAGCCGGTTCCGGTAACACTGGGCAACAGCTTCGATGACTGGGCCATTGCACAGCTTGCACGCGAGCTGAAGAAGCCGGAGGATGAAACCCTCTTTCTGAAGCGCGCAGGAAACTACCGCAATCTCTTCCGCACCGATAAGTCACTGATGTGGCCGAAAGATGATGCCGGAAATTGGATTGAGCCGATGGACCCGAAGTTCGGTGGCGGCATGGGCGGACGCGACTTTTACGACGAGAACAATGCCTACACCTATACCTGGGACGTCGCGCATGACTATGCGGGCCTGGTCTCCCTGATGGGAGGCACGCAAAAGGCCGAGGCAAACCTCGATCAGCTCTTCCGGGAGCCACTGGGCCGATCGAAATACGAGTTCCAGGCAAAGTTCCCTGACTCCACCTCGATGGTGGGTCAGTTCTCCATGGGCAACGAGCCCAGCTTCGCGATTCCCTACATCTACGATCGCCTGGGAGCTCCGTGGAAGACGCAGGAGCGGGTGCGCATGCTGCTCGATGCCTTCTTTACCGACACGCTGCAGGGCATTCCCGGCGACGAGGACGGCGGCGGTATGAGCGCCTTCGTTGTCTTTTCGATGATGGGTTTCTATCCCGTCACACCCACGGTACCGGCGTACGATATCGCCAGCCCTGTCTTCGAGAAGACGACGATCCACCTGCAGAACGGCAAAGACTTCGTGATCGTTGCGAAGGGCGCGTCGAAACAGAATAAGTATGTGCAAGCTATCAAGCTGAATGGAAAGACGCTCGATCATGTCTGGTTCCGCCACACCGACCTGACGCAGGGAGGCACGCTGGAGCTGACGATGGGAGATACGCCGAACACGCAGCTTGGTGCGAAGCCGGAGACATTTCCTCCGGCTTCGATGGATGTGCATCCGGAGAGCTATCGGTGATCATTTTGTTCAGTTGGGAGCTGTGGGCTTCAGCCCGCTGCTCCCACCCGGCTTTGCTCGAATAGTTCACCCCACGAATCAAGTTCGTCGGAGCCCCGAATATCCCACCCGGATTTGCGTGCTCCCCTCATAGCCGTTCGCACAAACGGGCGGCCTGCGTCTGCAGATACTGCTGCTCTGGCAGGCTGGTCGTGCGAGTGGCAGCCAGGCGGTAATGAGTGATAGCGGCCTTGTAGTCCCCGGCCATCTCAAACAAGTGAGCGCGAGCAGCGTCGAGGCGATGATGCCTGGCAATGCGCTCATCGGCATCGAGAGCCCGCAACAGTTCGAGCCCTTTCGTTGGCCCATGAACCATAGCGGCAGCAATGGCATGATTCAACGCGACCATTGGGTTATCGGAGATGCGTTTCATCAGCTCATAGAGAGCCAGGATTTGAGGCCAGTCCGTCTCTTCGGCTCGTGAAGCTTCATCATGCAGCGCTGCGATGGCTGCCTGAAGCTGATAGGCTCCAACGGCTCCCCGGGAGATGGCTGTTTGCAGCAGTGCCGCACCTTCATTGATCTCAACTTGTTTCCACAATCTCCGATCCTGACGATCGAGTGGGATCAGTTTCCCGCCCGTTCCAGTTCGCGCCTCGCGCCGCGCATGGGTTAACAACATCAGGGCAAGCAGACCCTCTACCTCGGAGTTCTCCGGCATCAGGGCATGGAGCGATCGTGTCAGGCGGATCGCCTCCTGCGAGAGCTCGATACGCTGCGCCGATTCGCCGGCGCTGGCGACATACCCTTCGTTGAAGACGAGATAGAGGATATGCAGTACGGCCGCAAGCCGTTCGCTTTGTTCCCTGCCTTCCGGCATATGAAAGCGTGAACCAGCAGCCTTGATCGCCGCCTTCGCGCGGCTGATGCGTTGCGCCATCGTCGCCTCCGGCACAAGAAAGGCACGAGCGATCTGCGCCGTCGTTAAACCGCCAACTGCCCGGAGCGTTAGCGCAATGGCCGATGCCGGCGTCAGCGAGGGATGACAACAGAGGAAGAAGAGCGTGAGGGTGTCATCAGGATCTACATCCGTAACATCCTGACGAAGCGCTTCGAGGGCTACCTCCTGTTCGCGCTCTCTCCGTGCGATGTCGCTGCGGATCGCATCGAGCATGCGTCGCGAGGCCACGCGGATGAGCCAGCCACGCGGGTTCTCCGGAACGCCCATTTGTGGCCACTGCAGCGCTGCGGCAATCAACGCCTCCTGTACGGCGTCTTCCGCAGCAGCGAAGTCACGGTAGCGGCGAGCGACGATACCCAGCACCTGCGGCGCAAGATCGCGCAACAGGTGCTGGGAACGCTCGTCCAGCTCTCCGGTGAGACTGGCGCTCATAGATCGCCGGTCCTCCGTGTCATGATCTGCCGCACTTCGATCGGCATGGCAGTAGAACCACCTCCGGGCGCCGGCCCTGCGGAGATCCGCGCCGCGATCTCATAGGCCCGCTCCGGGCTTTCGACATCCACGATCCAATAGCCGAGCAGAAATTCTTTGGATTCGGGAAAGACGCCGTCGGTAACAGGCACGCCGTCTTTGCCGGCAGTAACTATACGCGCCTGTTCGGGGCCGGCCAGAGCTTCGGTGGCAACAAACTCTCCGGCTTCGGTGAGCTCCTGGTTCACGCGATGCAGGAAGGCGAAGTGCTTCTCCACATCGGCCTTTGGCCACTGACGGTACGAGTCCACGCCTGCCTTGTTGCTGGTCATCAACAAAATGTAGTTCATGTACTTTGCTCCTCAAGTCTCTTTCTGTTGTGTGAGATATGTTGCTACTTACCGGTGACAAACATCCAGCGGACACCGAATCTGTCGTTGAGAGCTCCGTAGGCGCCGAAGAACTGCTGCTGCAGCGGATCGGTGATCTCGGCCCCGTCGGAGAGCTTGTGGAAGAGCCCAGTAAGGGCTTCCAGCGTCCCTCCGCTGAGATAGAGACAGGTCATATTGCCGCGCGCCATCTTCCTGTCGGGATGCAGCCAGTCTGAAGCGGAGATCTCAAGCAGATCGCTACGCAGGTTGGCATTGAGAACCTTCTCCTGGTGCGCGGCCGGCATATGGTCCTTCACAGGCGAGTCTTTCACCTTGAGGACTTTTAGTTCGCCGCCCAGGCAGGAGCGATAGAACTCCATTGCCTGGAGGCAGTTGCCGTCGAAGAGAAGGTATGGGGTCAACGTGGTTCGTTCTGCATCGTAGGTGCGCATGGTTTGACTTACCTCCGAGTGGGATGGAGCCGCGACCAGGGCGGCAGCAGAAGCTGCAGTGGCGACGAACCGGCGGCGGGTGAGTGAGTTGGTGTGAGACATGGCTGACTTTCCCCTTTCACGCAATAGTCGGAGCCAGGGATCCGTTTCTCGACATGGCCATGAAAAAATTCAGCTTAGGGGAGATATCACCGGTCTTAATCAAAACCTGTGAGAATACAGGCATGACAACGCATCCCCATGCGCCGGCGCCCGCCCCCACAACACGGCGGACTGTTTTCGGACGCACAAAACTGCTGCTGCTTCTGGCGTTAGTGGCACTGCTGGTCTTTTTTCTGGCCGTCTCCTGGACGACCCGCGACTCGATGGCGCATCTTCCCTTCCTGAAAGGACAAGGCAAGGCACGGGTACTGGCTGACCAGGACACCCTTGTCGACACACGGCCGTGGCAGACGGCGCAGGCCCTGGCTCCGCTGGCAGTGACCGCGGAAGAGGTAGAGTATGCGCGCCAGGCTGAGAAGCTGGCCGACCATGAAGTCGACCAGGCTTTCGCTTCTGCATTGCGGATGGCAAGCGCACAGGTACAGCACAAGTCTCTCTCTGGAGAAGCTCTGGAGCTCTCACAAAAGGTCAAAGAGCTGCAGACGCTGGTGAAACAGGACCAGGCAGCGGTGCAGGCCTTAACTCCCGCGTCTGCTCCTGCGACAAGTGCGCCCGGTGGCGCCGCGCAGGCAGCCGCAAGCTCCGACGATCTGGAGATCGCTAAGGCGCAGCTTGGGCTCGATACGGATCAGCTTGCCGACGCACAGCAGGACCTGGCGCGCGCGGTGGGCGACCAGCGCAGTCGGATTCAGGAAGAGCTTGCCGAGCGCGAAGCCGCGGTAAAGAAGTATGACAGCGAAGCGCATGGCAACACCCAGACAGCGGTTCTCTCCGCGGGACAGTACGGCACCCTGGCGGGACGCATCCGGGCATGGATGAACCAGCGCAGCCGCTATCAACTGATTCAGCAGGCGCTGCAACAGGCGAACGCGGACATCGCAGCCCTGACCGCGCAACACAATGCGCTGGAGGCGAAGGCCAACACTGCAACCAACGGTGCAGCAGCCGGCGGCGGCGACCATGCCTCCCGGCTCGCCAGCCTGAAGGAGCGTGCCGCCGAGCGACAGATCCTCAGCATCTTTGACGACCGCATCCAATCGCAGCAGCAGCTCGCTGATGTCTATCGCAAGTGGAGCGACCAGGTACTGTTACAACACCGTATCCTGCTGCATCTGTTGCTGCAGTCGCTGGCGGTGATTGTGGCGATCCTGGTGTGCATCATCCTGACCGAAACTCTGATTCTGAAGTTGCTGGAGCGCCCCGCACTCGATCGCAGGCGCAAACAGACGCTGCAGACAATTTTGCAGTTGGGCGTCCAGGTCATGGGCATTCTGCTGGTCCTGCTGGTGATCTTTGGATCGCCGCGACAGATGACTACCATCCTGGGACTGGCGACCGCCGGCCTTACCGTTGTGCTGCAGGACTTCATCCTCGCCTTCTTCGGCTGGTTTGTGCTGATGGGCAGAAACGGCATCCGCGTCGGCGACTGGGTAGAGATCAATGGAGTCGGCGGAGAGGTAATCGAGATCAATCTCTTCCGCACGACGATGCTCGAGACCGGCAACTGGACCGACAAAGGACATCCCACCGGCCGCCGCGTGACCTTCATCAACAGCTTCGCCATCCGCGGACAGTACTTCAACTTCTCGACCACCGGCCAGTGGATGTGGGATGAGATCTCCGTGAGCATCCCTGCATCGGAGACCACCTACGAGGTAGTGGAGGAGATTCATGACGTCATCGTGCAGGAGACGGAGAAGAGCGCTCGACTCGCCGAAGACGAGTGGAGACGCAGCACACGGCAATACGGCCTCAGCCAGTTCAGCGCCGATCCAGCGATCAACCTGCGGCCTTCAGGTGCAGGAATCGATCTGGTGATCCGCTACATCACGCGGGCAGCCGAGCGGTTTGAGACAAAGAACCGGCTGTACCAGCGCGTGATCGATGTAATGCACAAGCCGCCTGCACTTGCAGGGCGTGCAGTGGAGAAACAGGGATAGACGAGTCACCTTTTGGTTTGTCATCCTGAACGAAGTGAAGGACCCGCCTCTCTACCGATGCCTCTTCGGCACCCTTAAGCAGGTCCTTCGCGTTGCTCAGGATGACAAGCAAGAACAAACGAGGGTTTGAGCAAAGCTCAAACCCTCGCCCCATTCAACCATTCAACGATTCCACCATTCAACTACCTCGCAAACTCCGCATTGATCCACTTCTTCGTCGCATCGTACTGCTGTGGACGGCCCAGGAAGTTTTTCACCAGGGTATTTGCGCTCGCCGCACCGCCCGGCTCCAGCACTGTCCTGCGATAGCGCATTGCCGCCGGACCATCGAGCAGGTTCTTCGGATCGAACTGTCCGAAGAAGTCCAGGGCAATCACCTTGCTGAGCTGGTACGTGTAGTAGTTCGACGAATAGCTGACCAGATGCGTGAAGGTCGCATACATGCGCACATCGGGTGACCCGGCGTAGGGTGAGTACTTCGCCTGTGCCGTATACCAGAGCTTATCGACGTCTACGTCCTTCGCCGGAAGATGGAACATCTCCAGCGCATAGGTGCAGAACTGTAACTGGCGCTCGACGCCGGTTCCACGGCCGAACTCATCGGCCCGGATCATGCCATCAAAGAGTTGCTGCGGCATCAGTTCGCCGGTCTTGTAGTGTCTGGCGAAGGTGTCGAGCACTGCCTTTGAGGCGAAGAACTCTTCCAGCATCTGTGAGGGAGCCTCGACAAAGTCCCACTCAATCGAGAAGGCACCGGTGCCTGCCCACTGCTGCCGGTTGCCGAAGATGCCATGCAGCATGTGACCGAACTCGTGAAAGAAGGTCACCACATCGGCATACTGCATCAGACCGGGATCGGTTGCGGTCGGCTCCGGGAAGTTTGCGTTCAGGCGAGCCTCGGGAAGAGCGATCCCCTTCTTACCCTGCACGACCGTGCCGGCGTTGAACCACTTGTTCTTGCCGGCACGCGGATGCATGTCGAGATAGATGATGCCGATCTTCTGACGATCTGGCGTGGAGCGGTCGAAGACATCGAAGGCCTTAACCGACGGATGCCAGAGCGCAGCGTCCTTCATCTGGACGAACTCGATATGGAACATACGAGCGGCGGTGTCGAGCACACCCTTCTCGACCTCTTCGTAGGGGAAGTAGGCACGCACCGCCTGGGAGTCGAAGTTGAAGTGGTCGCGGCGGAAGAGCTCGCCGAAGTATGAGGCGGAGTAGTCGGAGATCTGCGTCAGGCCGGGCTCCTGCTTCTGTGCGAAGGCGAGAAGCTGCGCATACTCCTTGTCCATGGCGGGACGGGCGGCCTTGTCCAACTCGTCGATCAGCGACTGGATGTTGGCGGGTGTGCCGATCATCTTGTCGGCGCTGGACAGTTCAGCCCAGCTCTTCATACCGATCAACTGCGAGATCTCTTCGCGTAGAGCGATGAGCTGTAGCAGGAGATCTTTATTGGCCGGATAGCAGCGGCCCATGTAGGTGAGGTAGAGCTGCTTCCGTAGCGCGGCCGACTTGGCATAGGTGATCACCGGGCGATAGTCGGGCTCGTCTGTGGTGATGGTAACCATGCCATGCTCATCGGGCTGATGACGGGCGATGTAGTCGGCGGGCAGGCCGTCGAGCTCACCGGCCTTGACCTGGATGCTGGCGGTACCTTCGGCGATGTTGCGATTGAACTGGAGGGCAACGGCGGTGAGCTTGTCGCGCAGGTCGCGGATCTTTGCGCGCGTGGCCTCGTCCTTATCAACACCAGCAAGACGATATCCCTTCAGCTCGCGCTCGAGATAATGCTTCGTCTCGGCGTCGAGACTGTCGGTCTTGATCGCAACCAGCGCGTCGTAGAGCTTGCGGTTGAGGGAGATCTCCGCACCGACGGAGGAGACACGCCGCAGCTCGGTCTGTGCTACATCGCGCAGCTCCTTCACCGGAGAGGCATTGTTCAACAGCGACGGCCCCATGCTCGCGGTGGAGAGAGCGCGACCCATCTCATCAAACGGGGCCAGGGTGTTCTCCACCGTGCGCGGTCCCGGGGCGTCAAGTATCTGTTTCTCCAGGCGGGCGACATCGTCGAGATGACGCTGCACCCAGGCCGTCACTCCGGCAGGATCAGGATTGCCGATCCAGACATGCAGCGGATCGTTGGCTGGCGTTTCGGCGATAACGGGGGCGGTGGTAAGTGTACTCATCAACAATCCTGCAACGAGAAGTTTGCGCACAAGAGACGTGCTCCAATTCGATCTGGATTGGGATGAGGATAACGCACTGAGAGACAAAAGCCCCGCTGCCATGAGCGGAGCTTTTCTTTACTGGGCGTACCGACAAATCCATTTAGCCTGAGGTGGTCTCAGACAACCGTGAAAATGGGTGGGAGCAGCGGGCTTCAGCCCGCTGATAAAGGATAAGAAGTGAATGGGCTTCAGCCCTGGGCTCGCTTGTCCATTAGAGGAAAGGCCCACGGCTCCATCCGATTCGAGCTTCGCTCGAACATCCCACCCATCGCGATGCGATGGATGGGGCACCCAGAGTTTGGGCTCCGAAACTTCGGACATCGCCCGGAGACTGCTTCAGGCTTCGACATAGCGCATATTCTTCAGGTCTTCGATCAGGCTTGGTCCAACAGGCTTCCAACCCAGCGCCTGTTGTGTCCATGCGCTGGAGGCCGGCATATCCAAACCGGCGAAGATAGCCAGCCAGCCGAAGTGCTCCGCCACCTGTTCTTGTGTGATGGAAACTACCGGGACCTTCAGGCCCTGGCCGACGACCTCGGCGATCTCACGCATGGAAACACCCTCTTCCGCCACGGCGTTATAGCGCTTTCCTGCTTCCCCCTTCTCCAGTACCAAGCGGTACAGCTCTGCTGCAGCAAACCGAGGCACGGCGGGCCAACGGTTACGCCCCTCGCCGATGTAAGGAGAGATGCCCTTCTGGCGTGCGATCTGAATGGCGTAGCTCACCAGGCCCTGCTTCTCGGTGTCGTGCACTTGGGGGAGACGAACGACCATCGTCCGGACTCCGCCTTCTGCCACCGCAGCCACGGCCTCTTCGGTTGCGCCACGGGGAATGATCTTCGAGCTCACCGGAGAATCGGTCTCCAGACCGATGTGGCCGTTGCCGCCATGGCCCGCAATACCGGTACCGGAGGTAACGATCAGCGGACGATCGGAACCGGCGAGTACCTCGCCCAGCGCCTGGATGACTTGGCGGTCGGTCTCGCAGTTGGCCGCGAACCGGGAGAAGTCGTGATTGAAGGCGGTGTGAATGACGGCGTCCGCATTCGCCGCCCCGTTCCGCAGACTTTGAAGGTCTTCGAGGTCGCCGCGATGCACCTCTGCTCCGGCCTTGCGGAGTTGCTCCGCACCAGCATCGGAGCGCGTAAGGCCAAGGACCTTGTGGCCCGCCTGAATGAGCTCCGGAACAATCGCCGAACCGATAAATCCTGTTGCACCCGTAAGGAAAACCCGCATCGATACTCTCCTAGTTAGAGGGGCAAGAGCCCCTCTAACTAGGACGATAGGCAATGCGCGGCATACGATCTATGCTTGAGAATCCGTAATACCTTCGCGAGCGTCCAATACAGCATGGATCCCCTTTCGGCCGTGCTGTCGTTGCTGAAACCGCGCAGTTACACCTCCGGCGGTATGGATATGGGCGGCGACTGGTCGATCCAGTTCGGTCCGCACGACGGCATCAAGTGCTACGCCGTGGTCTCAGGCGAGTGCTGGCTTGCGGTGGACGGTGCTCCCGAGTCGGTGCATGTCTCCGCGGGCGACTGCTACCTGTTGCCCTCGGGCCGGCGCTTCCGGATGGCAAGCGATCTCTCGCTGCCGCCGGTCGATGCACAGACCATCTTTCGCTTCCCTCTGAATGGCGCTATTGCAACGTACAACGGCGGAGGTGCGTGCTTCGGACTGGGCGGGCACTTTGCCCTCTCAGGAGACAGCAGCATGCTGCTGAAGGTACTGCCGCCGATCGTGCATCTTGCAAAAGAATCAGACCGCGCCGCGATGCGGTGGTGCCTGGAACGCATGATGCAGGAGTTGCGCGATCCGCAGCCGGGCGGATATCTGATCGCACAGCAGCTCACCCACATGATGCTGGTACAGGCGCTGCGCCTGCATCTGGCGGAGCCAGCCAACGGCAGTGTCGGCTGGCTGTTTGCGCTGGCGGATAAACAGATCAGTGCGGCGATGAGTTGCATTCACAATGAGCCGGCGCGGCGATGGACGCTGCAGCAGTTAGCCGAAGAGGCGGGTATGTCGCGGTCGAGCTTCGCGGTGAAGTTTAAAGAGACGGTTGGTTCTTCTCCGATGGAGTATCTGACACGGTGGCGTATGCTGCTGGCTGCCGATAAGCTGGCGAATTCTGCAGAGCCAGTCTCTGCGATTGCGTTGTCGCTGGGGTATGAGTCGGAGAGCGCGTTCAGCACAGCGTTCAAGCGGGAGATGGGATGTTCGCCGCGGCAGTATGTGCGTGGGCGTGATGCGACTCGGCTTCCGGGGACGACATCTCCGCGAGAAGCAAAAGGCGGTTCGCGCGACGCGCGAATACCCACGTCCCAAAAGCGGGACATGGGGCACCCGGTGCACGGGTGATTTTAGGAAACCACGACCTGCGGTTGCACTTCTTCCTGGCTAATCTTTGCCCAGTCCTGCTTCAGGAACAGCGCAATCGCTGCTGCTAGCAGAAAGCCTGCGGCGGTAATCGAAAGCCCGAAGCTGAACCCGCGCTCCTGCGCAATGCGGCCCACGGTAAAGGGCGCGACTGCGCTGGCGATGCGGCCGAGGTTGTAGGCGAAGCCCATCGCTCGCCCGCGTAACGCCGTGGGAAAGGCTTCGCTGGATATAACGGAGAAGCCGCTGAAGAAACCCGTGCCCCAGAAGCCAACCACCGGACCGAGCAGTAACAGCGCAGTCGGCGTCTTCACCACTGCATAGAGCGGCACGACCAGCGCGGCCATCAACAGAAAGGTGACGTAGACCGGTTTGCGTCCGAAGCGGTCTGCCAGCGGACCGAAGCTGACGTAGCCAAGAAACGTACCGAGTTGCATCACGATGGTGAACGTGGACGTATGCAGCACATCGAGACCGTGGCCGCCTTTGCTTACCGGAGCAGAGAGAAACGACGGAGCCCAGGAGAAAAGTCCCCACCAGGCGAAGAGGCTGGCGGCGTTCATGCTGGTGATGACCAGTGTGCGCTGAGCGAGCTTGCCGCGGAAGAGTGCGCTGGCAGATACGTTGGTCGCAGGCGTCCAGTGTTCCGGCTCCTTCACCTTACGGCGGATCCAGATCGTGATCAGTGCGGGAAACAGGCCTGCGAGAAAGACAGCGCGCCAGCCGAAGTGCGGCATGATGAGCGCGACAACTCCGGCAGCCAGCGCATAGCCGATAGCCCAGGCACTCTGCACCAGTGCCAGAGCCTTGGCGCGATGCTGCTGCGGCCAGGTTTCCGCAACCAACGCCGCGCCCGCAGCCCACTCGCCGCCCATACCGATACCGAGCAGGAACCGACAGATCGCAAGCTGCGGAACTGTATGGACAAAAGCACAAAGTCCCGTACAAACCGTATAGATCAGAATCGAAAGCGAGAGCGCACGCGTGCGTCCCAGGCGATCGGCGACGAAACCGAACCCGATACCGCCGCCCGCGGCGGCAAGCAACGTGAAACTCATGATGAGCCCGGCGGTGGCGGAGCTCATGCCAAGGTCTTTCTGTGCCGCAGGAATGACCATGGAGTAGAGCATGACGTCCATGCTGTCGAGCATCCAGCCGAGGGCCGCGGCCAGCAAGGCGTTACGCCGTGCCGGGTGCTTGGCCAGGGACCAGAAGGCTGGGTTGTCGACCAGGGTGTCCGTCACATGCGCTCCTGTCTGTGGGTTAGTGATGCGCCGGGGTTGGAGGTGCGGGCTGCGGCGTTGCGGGCGTCGGATTCGTCTCCAGCGGCTCACCAGCCGTGCCGGTAGGAGCGGTGCCTGCTGTTGCCGGCTGCCCCGTTGCCGGCTGCCCAGGTGCCGCCGCCGATGTGGCCTCTTTGGTCTCCGGCAGAACTGGGCGATCGCGGTTCACAGACCACTGCACGCCATCGAAGAACTCCTTCTGCGTGCGCTTGATCTTGAACTTGCCATCGGTAAGGAACTGCAGGTGAGCATGATCGTATGCGAGCCCGGCGCCGGCGACAAGATGTAACCACTCGCCGCGTGCGGTTTCGTCCGGAGCCTCGGTGTAGCCATCGTCATAAGTCACATCCGGGAAACGTGCGCTGAAAGCTGATGCGCGTGCGCCCGGTTGCTGCCCCGTAACCGCCATATAGACGCGCACACCTTTATAGATGGGCTGCTGGAAGGCGCGCGGATCCCACTGCTGACCATAGCGGAAATAGCGTGCGTTCATACGCGCGTTCATGTCGAGCACGCCCGGCGCCTTAGCCATACCGTCGACGATGTAATCGCGCAGCGTGTAATTCACAGTCTTACTCTGCGGATGGTCGGCATCGTTGAAGTAATAGAGGCTGGTGAACCATCCACGCGGAGCCCACCAGGCGCGTCCCAACTCTGCTCCGTTGCGGGAGATGACCCAGGCCGAGTACTCGGAGAAGGGCTGCACCCACTCGTGGGACGGATAGCCGTGCGGGTTGAGGAAGCCGTCAGGCAGCCACGCCTCCCAGAGCTGACGCCGCGTGCGCGACTCGGGATAGAGCGGGTCCTGCTCCCACAGGCCGGTGATCATGTCAGCCGTGAGCGAGGCGTGATAGCCGGCATGCAGCATGTTGTCTGGCGTGATCTTCGCCAGGTCCATCGCCAGCTCGGCGCCGTCAGGATTGGTGATGGGATGAAGAACGACGTTGACCTTCTCAAGCGACTTACGCCGCGCATCATCAAGGACAAGCTCTTCGGCGAACTTGTGGATGTGGCTGGTGCTGCTGACCTCATTGGCGTGCTGGCGGCCGGAGTAGACGATGGCCGCCTTCAGCGTCGTCTCCTTCGCCATGGAGCGCAACGCGGAGGGCGTGGGCAGCATGACGTCCGCCGCCCAGATGTTATTGCCCATGTAGCTGCGGCCCATCCAGTAGATGTTCACACCGGGGAAGGTAGACAGGCGCGAGAGCAGACGCTCATTCTCCTCAAGCCCGATGGGTTGATCCCACTGTACGTAAGTCTTGTCAGATTTCTGCACAGCGGGGGTAACATCAGCGATCTGCGGACGTGGATGCACCGGCACGGGTACGGCAGCCTGCGCAGTAAGAGTCTCGGGCTTGGTGTGCTCGGCCGGATGCAGTTCCAGAGGAAGATCGAACTCGAAAGCAAGCTGTTTCAGATGTGGGTAAGCAAGGCGCGCGGTATAGAGGCTGGCCGCGTGCATCTTCTCCAGCCATGCGAGCTCTGCCTTCGCCTGCTCGGCAGAGAGGACCGTACGCTCCAGCGTGTCCTCGGTGACGAGGTTGCGCCACTCTTCAAACTTGTCTTCATTGCTCGCGACCGGAAGGCTCCATGTAAGCGCGGTCACGGAATCGGAGCCCTGCTGGATGCGGGTTGCTACCAGCCGCGGGTCGCCGGCTTCAAGCGCCGAAAGATCGCGCTTGAACTCATCGCCCGCATCACCCGCCTTCCATGCAAGCTTGACTTGTGGATGCGAGGCATCGCTGCCATAAAACTCCACATGAATGCGCGGATCTTTGCCCTCATCGGAGAGATGCGCGATGGGGACGATGCGCCCCATATAGTCCATAATGCCGGTCGAGAAGGTATTGCCAAAGATATAGAAGGAGTTCTGCGTCGCGAAGAGAAGATCTTCCTGCAGGCCTTCGAGCGAGGAGATACGTTCCTGATCGAGACCGAGAGCGTAGTCGGGCTCGCTCATGTGAAAGTCGACCTTGATGGTGTCGAAGAGCGGCTGATACTCAAGCTTGGGTTTGCCGTTGCTCTGCGCCAGGATCTGATGAATGATCTTCGGCATGGTTGTGTCCTGGTAATGCTCCCAGAACATCTCCACGTCCGTGGGCACACGCTCGGTTACGATGCACGATCCATCGGCAGCGCTAAAGGTCACCCAGCCCGTCTCAATGCCGACCTGCTCGTAGTTATTGAACTCAGTGGAGTAGGGCCGTTGATGTACATAGGTCGTGAACTCGCGAGTCAGGATTTCCTTACCGGCTTTATCAAAGGCGCGGACGCGATAGGTGGGGCCGCCGTCGCTGCTCATCTTCTTGAAGGCAATGTTGACCAATGGAAGCTTAAGGTCGCGCGCGAGGATTTCGTCAACGGGATAGAGCTCCTGCACCCAGCGCTCTTCGGTGCGCATCGTGGATTCGCTCTTAGGATCGCGGTAGGGTGCGAACTCGATGATGAGCTTGTCTGCGTGCTTCGTGGCAAGTTCCGGCTCAACCGAGTCGACCAGCCAGCTATATCCCTGCTTGTAGGATGAGAGGACTTCCACACGCGCATTCTTCACACCTGCGGCCTCGAGCGCAGACTTGAGTTGTGTGGCGAGAAGCTTGCGTTGCCCGGGACTTTCGCTGACGCCTGCCTGCACCAACACAGGCTCGCCCGCATGCGCTTGCGCAGCGAGTTTCTGCGCCGTCGCCAGCATACGCTTGCCCTCCCACTCAAAGGTGAGATCTTCGGCGAAGGTAGGCGTGGTCTGCTTGAAGGGCGCAACCTCAGACTGCAGGTGCATGGGAACATCGCCGTCGCAGCACTTCACACCAGCGTGTTTGCTGCCGGTAACGACTTCAATGTTCGTCGTATGCAGACGCTCGGCAAGCATGCCGCGAATGAAGCTGTTCAGTTTGGGGTCAACCTCATCGACATCGACATCGGCGCGAATGCTGGTAAGTCCGGTGGGGTGATCTTTCGCAAGCTTCGCCGACCACTGATCGAGATGGTAGAGCGCCGCCGCGGCCTGCCCCACATCGGACTTCTGTCCGAAGAAATGCCGCAGGTCGTCACGCACCTCTTCGACAGAGGCGTAGCGTTTGTTCGGCTCCCAAAGATAGGGCAGATGGTTTGCAGCATAATCGAGTGCGGCCGTAGCGCCCGCACTGTCGCCGCGTATCAGCAGAGCATCGCTCTTACCGGCGGCATGATCCACGATGCGCAGCTCGCCCTCGCCGGCAGCAAGTGTCGGAAGAGCCTTGCCTGCGCCCGGTTGCATCTTGTCGAGGTCGATGTTCGGCTTGGCGGCGAGCAGGTCGCGCAGGTGGTCGGCCGCGGGCGATCCTTCCGCCATCACCGGAGTTCCCTGCAACTGCGAGGGCGTAACACCGGTTTCAGGCACAGCCAGCGGAAGCGTAATCCCGACCGTTTCAAGACCGATGCGTGCTGCCAGATTCGCCATCGCGATTCCCTGCGGACCTGCGGGAACGTAGAGCTTTGCGGCGGTACCGGCAGGAATAGGCTTCTTGGCGTTGCCGGTCAGCAGGCCTTTGATGGTGTAAAGCCGAGCGAGATCGAGGACGCGGGCATCACCGTTGCCTTCCGGCATCGCAGGTAGCGCACCGGCGCGAGCCGCCGCCGAACCAGCAAACGTCAGCGGTGTATCGCCAAGCATAATCTGCACCTCACGTACGGCGCCGAAGGATACGGGTGTTCCAGCTCCTTCTTCCGGTTTCAATAGCTTCTGCAGTGTGGCAACATCGATCGTTCCGTCCAGCTTCAACACCGCGCGGCGAATGCCGCCATTGTTACCGGCAAAGACCAGTGCCTGCAGTTCCGTCTTAGCGGTGCTCTTCCCTTTTACGAGTGCGGCATTGATGTTCTTTGCGGGTAGGCCGATCTTGTCCCCCGGAACAGACCATAGGAACGGCGCGCGCTGCGCATACGCATTGGCAGCATTCAGCAGACCTACGGGATCCGGACCGACGACCGCAATACCGCCGTCGACCGCGACCACGGCTCCTTCGCCGAAGCCCAGCGTACCGGCCACGGCACGAACAGCCGCGGACGCTGCCGCAGGAACTGCGCTCTCGCCAATCCAGATATTCGGTGCGCTGCCGGTACATCCTGTCACAGCCTGTGGAGCCCCATGAATCACCACRGGCAGCGTCAGTGCGGAGGTCTCATAACCTACACGGGCTGACAGATTGGCGGCAGCAGCGTTCTCGGCCGCATTTGGATTCGTTGGGACGATAATGTGTCCGCACACAGCATCCGCAATCTTGTCACCGTTGGTGTCCTGCAGCAGCATACCGGGCTGCCATGGGTTCTCGAGGAAGGTCTCCTTCTCCACCGCGGGTGCGGGAGCCGCGGCATCCGCCGCTGGGGTGGGCTTCGATGCCGCCGCTGGAGCAACAGGCTTCTTCTTCTGACTGTGCAGCGGCGACGCGGCTGCGAGCACAAGCGTGCATGCGATCGGCAGTGCAAGACGTTTCATCGAGATCTGTCTCCGTTCACAGGTTTGGTGGAGTCCACGGGAGGAAGAGCATTGGTGGGGCCCGAAGGCTGCGGTGGCGCATGACGCGCCGCGCGCAGATAAAGTACGGCATACGTACCCAGCCAGTGTGAACCCAGATAGCCCGCATCGGGAAGGCCCTTCAAACCGCCGGCAGCGTTAATGGCCGCAAGCTGCTGCAGCAGGGCGATGCGCGCGTCTTTCGCTGGAAGCGCATCGGCGATCTCGGTCATGGCGTAGGCACGATCGAAGGCAAGACCGATGAGGTGCGACTTGCCGGCGAACTCTTCCTTATCGGTGATCCTGGAGACGTCGACACTTTTTGCCAGCGTCTGGAACTGCGGCGACTCCAGCGGCGGAAGGAAATCGGCCAGCCACTGCGGAAACTGTTCCCGCGGAAGAATACGGCTCATCAGCTGAGCTTCTGCCAGGCAGGGCGAGAGGAACTCGGTGCCGCCGGGCTCAAAGGCAGTGGGGCAGTCGCGGTCCGTAGCAAAAAGCCGGTTGGCGTTGCGCGCCACAGCGTCCTTCAATTTGTCATTGGGCACAGCGCTCAGCGCATCGAGTACCAGCACCATCGACATCGCGGTATTCGGATGCACGCCCGCGCGGGAGGCGACGGGCAGATGATCGTAGTACTCAATCAGCTTGGTGGAAAAGAACTCCTGCAGCGGCTTGATATTCGCCGTGAGCTTGGCCGCTTCAGGATCGTTCCACATGCTGAGCTCGGCGTGCAGCTTCAAGAGCCAGGCATAGCCGTAGGGTTTCTCAAAGTTCTTTGCGGTCTTGAAGAACTCCAGCTCGCCGGCGATGTTCTTCTCTCCGAGATGTTCCGTGAGCTTCTCCTGCATAAGGCGGCGCAGGGGAAGATCGGGATAGTCCTTGGACAACGCGACCATCATCCAGGTACTGTTCACGGCGGAGTGCCAATCATAACAGCCATAAAAGGCGCGGGTTTTGTCGTAGTCGAACGGCAGTTTCGGGCGTTCTCCGTAGAGCCACAGATACTGTGCGCCTTCGGGCGCTGCCTGAGGATGATCGACACACGAGAGCGGCCATGCCGCCAGATAGGTGGCCTGTTCAAGCCCGAAGCTGGGGACTGTCACCTTTGGCAAAGACTTGCCGTAGGCAGCAAGCTTCGACGTATCCACAGAACGATGCTGGGCCACGGCAATAGCCGAGCCCAGCGTGATAACCAATGACACAGACTTCCATCCAACTGCCATGCCTGCCCTCGCAGAAAAAGGGTCCCGCCGCGCAGCGGGACCCGGGTCACGACGACGTTAGAAGGTGAAGCGGGCCGCCAGCTCACCCTGTTGACGATTGCCTGAGTCAGTAGCGCGGCCGAAGGTGGCCGATGCCGCCGAGGTTGTAATGCTGTTGTAGAGGTAGTTATTCGCGCCGAAGAGGTTGAAGGCCTGACCATAGACCTCGAGGCTGAAGCGGTCGTGGATGCGGAAGTTCTTCAGCAGCCGCAGATCGAAAGACTTGTACGCACTGTTCTGCACGGTGGATGGGTCGACCGCCGCCAGGCCGCGCGACGCGCGGTAGGTGTTGATCAACGAGAAGTCCACATCGCGGTTGACCTGGTTGCGGGTGGTGCCGGGCACATATTGCGTTACCGAGTCGGCATTCACCGTCGCGGCATAAGCACTGAACGGGGTGGCCGAGCGAAGCGTGAGGATGCCGCTGCTCATAATGCCCCAGGGAAGCTGATATCCGAAGCTGGCCACCAGGGCATGGCGACGGTCTGCGTTGCCAGGGCCCCAGTCGAGCCCCAGATTCAGTGGGTTGGTAGCCGTCGCCTGCGGGTTGTTATCACGCGTGCTCTGCAGCGTGTAGGAGACGGTGTACATGTGACGACGCGACAGCCGCTTGTCGACGCGGACAAAGAGCGCCTTGTACTTCGAGGCAGCGATCGGCGCACGCATGTTGATGATGTTCCATCCCGTCGTCGGGCGGGTGGTGCCGCTGGTGGGAAAGTTCAGGTCGATAGTGCGGTAGTCGTGCAGGCTGTAGCTGTACAGGCCATCGAGGTTGACCGAGAGATTGTTGGAGATCTGCCGCGAGTAACCTGCCGAATACTGCTGCGCGTAAGGGTTCTGGAAGTTCGGCGCCATGAAGGTCACGGTCGGCTTGTTCGTCGAGCAGTAGTCCGCCGCCGTCTTACCCGCACCGAACGGATTCGGATACGAAGGGTTGACGATGGAGATGCTGCAGCTTGCCAGGTTGCGGGCTTCAGAGAAGTTCTGCAGCGTCTGAATGTTGTTGTAGTAGATGCCGTAGCCAGCGCGGATCACATCGCGCGACTTGCCGGTAATATCCCACACCAGGCCGATACGCGGAGCGAAGTTGTTGCTGTCGCCGCGAGCCTTGTTGTTATTGATGAATGGAATCTGAGACTGAGCGGTCGTATAGTTCAGCCGCTCATTGAACGATCCGAACTGGCGTTCCCAGCGAAGGCCGAGATTGACAGTGATTTTGCGCGAAACCTTCCACTCGTCTTCGCCGTAGAGACCGAGCGGCGTGGTGGGAATCTTCGTCGAGATGAACGGAATCGTCTGCGTGTACGAAGTAGGATTCTTCAGCGCAGCGATGGTGGATGCGTTATTCGGATCGAAGACCTGGTCCGTACCGAAGGTCCAGGTGCCGTTGTAGTTGCTGGCCGCACCGTCGGTGAACGGAATGTAGCTGACGTCGAAGCCCGCCTTGAAGGTGTGCTTGCCAAGAACATAAGAGACGCTGTCGAGAAGCTGGAAGCGGCGCTCCACACCGGTGTCGGCATAGCCGAAACCATAGCTGAAGCCGGGGAAGGTGTACGCCGTCTGCAGGCTGTTGAGCACCTGCTGCGAGTAGCTACCAGGATTGGTTGGGATAGGGGCATTCGGCGGGCCGAGCTGGTAGGAGGCGTATGCGTACTGGAAACGAAGATCGTTCAACAGCCGCGGCGAGAGCGTGTAGGTATGGCCGACGACGAGCGACTGGCGTGGAATCTCGCCGTTGTAACAGTTACGGACGGTGGCGCCGCCGCAACCCTGGTAGCTAAGCAAGTTCCACTCCTGCGCGTAACGGGCGAACAGAGCCTGCTTCTCCGTCAGCTTATGATCGACGCGCGCTGTGAACATCTGGTCGTGACTGGGCTTTGTGAACGCTCCGTTGTTGGCGCTGTAGTAGGTCGGGCTAGCAGCGACGGTGTAGACCTCAGAGGTCTGCGTGCGCTCAAAGGCCAGATAGAAGTGCGTGCGGTCTTTCAGGATGGGGCCGCCGATATCACCTCCGAACTGATTGCGATTGAAATCGGGGTTGACGGTCTGGTTGAACTTCGGCGCGTTGATCGCCTTGTTACGCCACAGCTCGAAGGCTTCACCATGAAAAGCATTCGTTCCGCTCTTGGTAACGACGGAGATAAGGCCTCCCATTGAGAGGCCATACTCTGCCGGATACTGCGTGATGTTGACCTTGAACTCCTGCACGCCGCCCTGGGGGAAGTTCTGACGAGGCTCACCCATCTCAGCGAAGACATTGGAAACGCCATCGATCACGAAACCGTTGGTGTAGTAGCCGGAACCGCCACCGATCTGCACGTTGTTATAGAACGAGCGCGATGCATCCTGACTGGTGCCCGGAACAAGCAGCGCGAGATTCAGGTATTGGCGTGTGTTGACGGGCAGCTTGTCGATCTCGTCCTGAGTCACCACACCACCGACGCTGTTGCTCTCGGTATTGATCTGTGGAGAGTAGCCGTTAACCTCCACGACTTCGCCGGTGCTCCCCACGCTCAGAGTTACATCCTGTGTGAGGTGGGCATCCAGGTTCATGGTGAGGTTGCTGATACCCGTCTTGCTGAACCCAGCAGCCGCGATCTCCAGCCGGTAGTGACCGGGCGCCACCTGCTGAAAGCGATAACCGCCATCGCCTCCGCTGGTCTGGCTGGACTTGATGCCGGAGTCGGTGTTGACCAGCGTGACAGAGGCGTTAGCAATGTCTGCTCCGGTCACATCATGCACCGTTCCTGTGATGTCACCAAGAGTACTTTGGGCCGCAAGCGTGGCGGCCGAAGACAGGAGGAGTAGACAGAAGAAGACCTTGGTGCCAGACAATGGGCGCATCGCATCCTCCGGGCTCAGCCAGGAGGCAGCCGCGCCCTTTCACAGAGTTTTAACTGCGGGTTCCTTGCTTATAAAAACGAAATCTGTTTTTGTCAAGAAATAATTTATGGGCAGCACATGTCTCGGTTTCCTCAAAAAATCCCTGCAAATTGTGGCGTTGTTCAGTTTGCACGAGAATTAGTGCCTTTCGCAGATCTAAAAATTTCTGGATTGTATACAGGTTGCGTGCAATAATTCGCTCGTGACGGAAGCCATACGGATCTACAGCGAGATGCGCAACGACATCATCAGTTGCGATCTGGAGCCGGGAGCCTCGGTGTCGGAAGCGGAGTTATGCGCCCGCTACAACGCCAGCCGCACTCCTGTACGCGAGGCCTGCCGGCGGCTGCAGGAGGAAGGCCTGCTGCAGATTGTTCCCTTCCGGGGATACACCATCTCTCCGCTGACCATCGATGAGTACCGCAGCCTGAATGAGATGCAGCTTGTGCTCGACCCGGCCGCTGCCGCCATGGCCGCCGAGCGCGCCAGCGACGAGCAGATTGCAATGATCGAGCGCTGGGCCAACTACATCTACCACGCCGGCGAGAAGAAGAGTTACGAGACCTTTCTGGAATGGAACCGCAACTTCCATATCGAAATTGCGCAGGCAACCGGCAACGACATCATGGTCGAGATGACGGTAAACCTGCAGACGCGATTGATCCGTTACTTCTACCTGGTGATCTCCATGGCGAGTTACGGCAAGGAGCTGGTGAATGAACATCAGGCGATGGTGCGCGCCATCCGCGCGCGTAAACCGGAGCAGGCACGCGACCGGGCAACCGAGCACGTTATCCGTACGATGGAGAGAACATCGCTGATCCGTATTCCGCAGGGAGGCTTCCGCGGCGATCCGCGAAAGGATATACAGCCTGTCCGCAGCCGGGCATGATGCACCTTCCAGGAGTGCAGGCATATGATTCCTTCTAAATGGAGCAGTGTCTTTGCGAGTAGCGATCGATAGTGGCGGCACCTTTACCGACTGCGTGTATCTGGTGGACGGCGAAGTTCGGGTCTTGAAGTTGTTTTCGACTCCGGCCGATCCCGGCCGTGCGGTACTGGATGCGGTAAAGCAGGTAGCAGAAAGTCCTGCGGTTCCGGAGGTGCGTCACGGCACGACCGTCGGCACGAATGCAATGTTGGAGCGCAAAGGTGCGCGGGTCGCGTTCGTCACCACCGCCGGCTTTGAGGACACCATCGCGATAGGCCGCCAGGCGCGCACCAGCCTCTACGACTGGTTCCGCTCTCCACTGCCTCCTGTCGTTCCCAAAGAGCTTCGTTTTGGAGTGGACGAACGTGTAACTGCTGAAGGCCTTGTACTGCGCACTCCATCGGAAGAATCGCTGCGGCAACTTGCAGAGACAATTCGAACCAGCGGAGCAGAAGCGATCGCCGTCTCGCTGCTCTTCTCTTTTGCAAATCCTGCCAACGAGATCATGGTGGTCGAGGCGCTGCAGCCACTGGGGCTGCCAATCTCGATCTCTCATCGGATTCTGCCCGAGTTCCGGGAGTATGAGCGCGGCAGCACCGTCGTCACCAATGCCTATCTGGCGCCAAAGGTTAGTACCTATCTTCGCCGTCTGGGAACAGAGATCGAGACTGCGTTTCCCGGTGGAAGTGTTCAGGTGATGCAGTCCTCGGGCGGCATCATCGCCGCGTCGATTGCGGCCGAGGAGCCGGTACGTACGGTGCTGTCAGGCCCGGCGGGCGGCGTGATAGGAGCCTACCGGCTGGCTCGCCTGGCCGGCTTCGATAAGATCATCGGCTTCGATATGGGTGGAACATCCACGGATGTCTCGCTGATCGATGCCGCGGAAGGCGGACCACGCACCACCAGCGACGCCGTCGTCTCGGAGATACCGGTGAGCGTGCCCATGCTCGACATCCATACCGTAGGCGCAGGCGGTGGCTCCATCGCACGCTTCGATGCAGGTGGAGCGTTGCATGTCGGGCCGGAGTCCGCCGGCTCCGTTCCAGGGCCGATCTGCTATGGACGCGGAACACTGCCGACCGTTACCGACGCCAATGTCACGTTGGGACGGCTTGATCCCGATCTCTTTCTCGGCGGCAAGATCCGTCTGGATGACACACGCACGCTGCAGTTGATGGAAGAGGCGCGTGGTTCCCTTGGCAGTGTCGAGCAGTTTGCCGCAGGTATCGTACTGCTGGCCGAAACAGCGATGGAGAAGGCTATCCGTGTCATCTCTATCGAGCGCGGCTACGATCCGCGTGAGTTTACGCTGGTTAGCTTTGGCGGCGCTGGTCCGCTGCATGCCTGTTCGATGGCGCGCTCGCTGCAGATTCCGCGTGTGCTGGTGCCTCGGCTTCCGGGAGTACTGTCCGCGCTGGGAATCCTTCTTGCCGATACCGTCCGCGACTACAGCCGTACCGTCATGCTGCCTGCATCCGATGCGGAAACACTTGCAGCCCAGTTGCAGGAGCTCGAAACGCGAGCTACTGAAGAGTTGCAGCGGCAAGGGCTCTTCGGCGAGGCCGAACACTCTATTGACCTGCGTTACGTCGGTCAGGGGTATGAGCTGAATGTGCCCTACGGCACAAGCCATCTTGAGGAATTTCATTCTCTCCATCGCAAACGTTATGGCTATGCCAGTGCGGAAACTCCAGTCGAGGTGGTGAACGTACGCGTCCGTGTCACGGTGCGCACCACCCCAGTGGACCTGCCGAAGTCAGAGCTGATTGCAGGCGACGGGTCGCAGGCGGTACTCAGAACACGTCCGATCTACTTTGATGGAGCATGGAGAGAGAGCAAGGTCTATCAGCGTGAACAGCTCAGATCGGGCGATCGATTCGCAGGCCCTGCCCTGATCGCGGAGTACAGCTCGACCACCGTGGTTCCACCTGGATGCATCGCCGAGGTCGACGCCTTTGGCAACTTAGTGATCGAGGTATACGTCGCATGAGTACGGTGCAACTCTCAGAACCTCAAGCCGCGGCGGCTATCGATCCGATTGAGCTCGCGGTCTTCAAAAGCGCGACTCACTCCGTCGCCGAAGAGATGGGTGCTGCGCTGCGCCGCACCTCCTTCTCACCGAATATCAAAGAGCGCCGCGACTACTCCTGTGCGGTCTTCGACAGCATGGGTCAGGTTATTGCGATGGGCGACCATATGCCGGTGCATCTGGGATCGATGCCCATGTCCGTCAAAGCAGTGATGGAGAGCATGACACTGCGTCCCGGCGATATCGCCATGCTAAACGATCCGTACGCAGGCGGAACGCACCTTCCGGATATCACGCTGGTGCTTGGCGTCTTCTCAGAAACCGATACGGAGTCGCCGGTCATGTATGTCGCCGTGCGAGCGCACCATGCGGATGTGGGCGGGCTGTATCCCGGCTCCATGGGCCTGTGCCGCGAGATCTACCAGGAGGGCTTGCGAATTCCTCCCGTTCGTATTGTGGATGGCGGCGAGATCAACCGCGCGATCCTGCAACTTGTGCTGCATAACGTACGCACTCCCGAAGAACGCGAAGGCGATCTGCTCTCTCAGATCGGCGCATGCCGTGTGGGCGAGCTGCGTCTGTTGGAACTGATCGCAAAACACGGCGCTGAACGTCTTCGGCGTCTCACCGTCGCGTTGCTCAACTATTCCGAACGCCTGATGCGGGCACAGTTCGCACAGTGCGTGAGTGGCAGCTATGCCGCCGAAGACTTTATGGACAGCGATGGCTTCGACGAGATACCGCTGCCCATCCGCGTCACCATCACGCTCGACAGCGAAGCGCAGACGGCGAAGGTCAGCTTTAAAGATTGCCATCCGCAGGTGAGGAGCAGCATCAACGCCGTCTATGCCATCACTTATTCAGCGGTGTACTACGTGCTGCGCTGCCTGCTGCCAGAAGATGCTCCGGCCACCGCCGGCCTGATGCGCCCGGTCATCGTTGAGACAGAGCGCGGCAGCATCGTCGATGCGGTACTTCCAGCCCCTGTTGCCGGCGGCAATGTGGAGACCTCGCAGCGCATTGTGGATGTGCTGCTGCGCGCCCTTGCCAAGGCAATGCCCGACCGCATTCCCGCCGCAAGCTCCGGAACAATGAACAACCTCACCATCGGTGGCGTGGATCATCGCACCGGCAAACCCTTCGCCTACTACGAGACCATCGCGGGAGGCATGGGTGCGCGTCCCACGGCGGATGGCATCTCCGGCATTCACACCCACATGACCAACTCGTTGAATACACCGGTCGAGGCGCTGGAGTATGCCTATCCCTTCCGCGTCATCCAGTACGGCTATCGCGATCACTCCGGCGGCGAGGGGCAGTATCGCGGCGGCGATGGCATTGTGCGTGAGATCGAGCTGCTTTCGCCCAGCACCATTACGCTGCTGACCGAACGCCGCAAGTTTGCGCCGTATGGTTTGCAGGGAGGTGCGGACGGAGAGCGTGGCGTCTCCTATCTGCGGAGTGGAGAAACAGAAGAAGAGCTGCCGGCCAAATGCAGTATCCAGGCGAAGGCCGGTGACCGCATCCGCGTGGAGACACCGGGCGGAGGCGGATGGGGCAAGCCATAAAGAGAACTGCCGTAATCCGGGGTGCCCCATGTCCCGCTTCTGGGACATGGGTATTCGAGCGAAATCTCGAATAGTCTTTCGTCATTATCGGCACTTCGCTAGAGCATTTTCCCTGTGGGTGCAATGTAGGGCTTCCGCATCTATGGCGTTTTCCGCGATGAAAACGCCGCGGCATGCTCCTCCCGGGATACCCAGCAACAGGGAAAACGCTCTAGACTAGCAACCACCATGAAGAGAGACGCAACCGTTGCTGTGCAACGCGGGGCACAACATCGCAAGTCCGTTGCCCGTACCGAACTCGGTCACTGGGATGCCGCACAGCGCACCGCCGATCCGCGCAAACTGCTGGCGAAGGCAATGCGTGGACGTGTCCCTGCCTTGCTCCCGCTCAAGAACGAACGCATGGCTGCCTCCGCCTTTGCGTTCTTCCGGGGCGCTGCTCCAATCATGGCCTTCGATCTCTCGCTTGCGCCCCACACTCCCATCGCGTGCCAGCTCTGCGGCGACGCTCATGTGCAGAACCTCGGCGCCTATGAGGGCGACGATGGACGCCTTATCTTCGACATCAACGACTTCGATGAGACCATCCGCGGCCCCTTTGAATGGGACATCAAGCGCATGACCACCAGCATTCTGCTGGCAGGAGACGATGCCGGAGTCCACAAGACCGGATGCCATTCTGCCGCCGATATCTTTCTTGCCAGCTATTGCGGGCTAATGGAACACCTCGCTCGTCTGCCGGTGCTGGAGGCCGCACGTTTCCAGGTGCATCGGCTGCAGGCGGTATCGTCCATCTCTGAGATTCTGCGTAAGGCCGAGCGCTCCACACCCCTGCACACGCGCGAGCACCTGACGGAAGAAACCGCGCGCGGCCGCGTCTTTCGCACCCTGCCGCCGGTATTGCATCGCGTCAAAGGAGAGCGGAAACGTGCTGTGCTCGCCTCGCTTCGCCGTTATCGCGAGTCGCTGCAGCCGGAGCGCCAGCACTTCCTTGCCCGCTACAAACCGCTCGACGTTGCCTTCAAGGTCGTCGGCACCGGCTCCGTCGGTATGCGCGATTATGTGATTTACATGGAGGGCAACGGAGCTGACGATCCGCTTTTCCTACAGATCAAAGAAGAGGCCACCTCCGTCTACGCCCCTTACCTTGCAGCCAAGACTGTCATCGCGCCCAACCAGGGACAGCGCGTGGTGAACGGACATCGCGCCATGCAACTACAGAGCGACCCAATGCTGGGGTACACGCGCTTCGAAGGCCGCGATTACCTTGTTCGGCAGCTCAACGATCACAAGGCCACGCTCGACGTCACGCATCTGGATGAAGCCGCACTGCAGCAGTATGCTGAGGTCTGCGGAGAGCTGCTGGCCCGTGGCCATGCACGTTCAGGCGATCCGGGATTGATTCAGGGATACATCGGCAAAGGCAGACGCTTCCGCGAAGCCATGCTGGAGTTCGCGCATGCATACGCTGCGCAGAGCAGAGATGACTGGCAGAGGTTCAAGGCGAGTTTGGCGTAGCCTGTGTCATCGCAGTACCATGCTGTCGCCGTCGCGGAGATGAGGAGGACATATGGGAACCTTTGACGATCTGCTGGAAGCAGCCAAGCGCGGAGATGAGGAGGAGGTCAAAACCCTCGTCAGCCAACATCTGGAGCTCCTGCACCAGCGAGACGAACGCGGCGCCACCGTCCTGCATCATGCCGCGTTTGCCGGTCACCGTGTGATTGCGGAGTTTCTGATTCACCAGGGAGCAGAGATCAACGCGCGCGACAGCGAGTTCGGAGCCACACCTGCGGGCTGGGCCATCGAGTATCTCCGCGAGATGGGCGGCTTCCTCGCCATCGAACTGGACGATCTCGCCTTCGCCATTGAGAGAGGGGATGCGATATGGATTGCACGCCTTCTCAGGCGATTCCCGGCACTTCGGCGCGCCAATAACTCCGAAGGAACACCATTCTCACGGCTGGCTGAACAGACGGGAGATCCGCAGATAACAAGATTATTTCGGTTAACAGAACACATAGGTGAGTGATTCGGGACGTGACGAATATCATGGGCTCCGATGGCTCCGAATCCGTTGCTCTAAAGTACTCCCAACGCTCCGCGCTGCAGCGCACTACAAATTGCTCGCAATTTTACTTCTGGTGATCGATCGTCGCGGATGCCACCGTTTACCCAGAGATAACATCAATCCATTTCTTCTGAACCCATCCAGACCGGCATGCCTTTACCTTCTGCATATTGAGTCCATTTTCCGACGTGGGACCGCATGGGCCGCTAGGTTCGCTGTAAGAGGCCTTGAACCACTCGCCACGTTCGTCGCAAATATAGATCTCCTGTCCGGATCGCAGCCTGTCTACCCGTCGAAAGTCGCTTCCCGCTCCTGCCCGGACAGGAACAGAAGTTACTTTTCCTGAGCGGATTTTCACTTTCGCAAAGTTGCGCGTATAAGCGCCACTCGAACTCTGTGCGAATTCCAGCTTTGGGAAAATCGTTATCAATGCAATGAATAGGGTGACTCTTAGATACTGCTTCAATCGAAGTTCCCAAAATCCAAAGAACATCGCAGATGCAATCGTTGCGCAATATGTAACAGCTTTCAACCAGAACATCATGGGCCAGATTCTACTCTGCATGACGGCCAGCAATCCCGCTGCATTTTGACGGCGGACGCTATGATTCTGACAGTGGCTCTCACGTCAGACATGCAGCCCAGGCTCCGGACTCGCAGACCTTCTGTCCTGCGCCTTCTTCGATGGCTTGGTCTCGGCCTCATACTTCTCTGGTTGTTTGCGGCGTTATCTCTGATAACGCTGCGGTGGATCGACCCACCGACCACCGCCGTCCATATGCAGCGCCGCATCCAGTCATGGACGCATAGCGGGACCTACAACAAACGTTACAGGTTCGTTCCCCTTAGCCAGATCTCGCCCGACCTGCAGCATGCCGTCGTTGCTGCGGAGGATGCACGCTTCTACCAGCATCATGGCTTTGATTGGAGCGAGATTCAGAAAGCAGCCAAAGACGACATGGAGGGCGAGCGCACGCGCGGAGCCTCCACCATTACGCAGCAACTGGTGAAGAATCTGTTCTTCGGAACAGGCCGCTCTGTCATCCGCAAGGTTGCAGAGGCAACGCTGGTACCGGTGGCTGAGCTGGCGCTTGGGAAGCAGCGCATTCTGGAGCTCTATCTCAACCTGGTGGAGTGGGGGCCAGGAATTTACGGCGCCGACGCAGTCTGCCGCACGGACTACAGAACTTCAGCTCGCGGTATTAACCGGGCGCAGGCGGCACGGCTGGCCGCGATTCTTCCTGCTCCGCTGAAACGCAGGCCCGAACGCATGAACAACTACAGCGGAATCATCCTGAAGCGCATGACGCAGATGGGCTGGTAGAGCATTTCTCCTGTAGGTGTAGTGCAGGGTTTCCACATCTATGGGCGTTTTCCGCAAATGAAAACGCCACTGCACGCCCTTTCGGGATACCTAGGAACGGGAGAAATGCTCTAGCTCTGCCCTCACATCACGAACATCAGGACGTCTTGTGTGTTGAGAGGAAGATCTGGAAACAGGTGGCCGTTCCCTTGGCTCCGAAGTGGCTTCGGAAGGTAAGCGCGCCATCATGTTTTTCGACGATGCCGCGGCTGATCCACAGGCCGAGACCGGTGCCCTTGGTTGATTTGGTGGTGTAGAAGGGTTCGAAGAGACGCCGTGCATCTTCCGGTCGTATGCCACAACCGCTATCCGTAATGCTGACCACGATTCCCGGCAGGTATTCGCCGCGGCGGATGGCATTCCTCACCCGGATGCGGAGACGCCCTCCCTGGGGCATCGCCTGGATTGCGTTGGCAATCAAGTTCATGAACACCTGCTTGAGCTCTCCTGGGAAGCCGTGCACCTCACCCGCAACCTTGTACTGCGTCTCCAGCCGGATGTTATTCGAGACCAGGTTGGCGTGCTGCAACTCGAGAACGTCTTTCAGCAGATCACTAAGCTGTAACGGCACGGCGATCTGTGACTCGCGGTAGAAGCTGAGCGTCTGCTTGGTGATGTGCGAGACACGCGCCAGTTCCTGCTCGGCGAGTTGGGCATAGTAGCGTGCCTCCTGATCAAGCGAAGGATGGTTCTGCAGCAGGAAGAAGGCATTCGTAATCGCAGCGAGAGGATTATTGATCTCGTGAGCCACGATACCTGCGAGTTTGCCCATGGCTGCCAAACGATCGTTGCGCCGCAACGCCTCTTCCGCCTGGAGTTGTGCGGTGATATCGCGATTAATCTCGAGCACCATTCCACCGCTCATCGTCAGCGCCTGACGACTGGCGACGACGACTTCACGGCCATCCTTACAGCGGTGCACCAGATCGCCATCCCATCGGCTGTGCACCCGGAGCGCCTCCCGCATGTTTTCAAGACTGACGGGCCACCTGGTAGCAAGAAGGGCATGTGCGTTCTGTCCGATGGCTTCCTCACGGCTCCAGCCATAGAGAGCTTCAGCGCCCGCATTCCAGAAATGGATGCTACCCCACCAGTCGCGCACCATAATGGCCTCGGAGGCCAGCTCCAGCAGTTCCGCGCGTTCCCGGAGTGTCTCTTCCATGCGTTTCTGCTCGGTGATATCGAAGAATGCGCCGACAGCGCCGCGAACCTGCCCGGCTTCATCGAAAAGCGGAGACGCGCTCGCCAGAAGTGATTTCGCGAGGCCACCATTGCGGCGAAGCTCCAGCTCCGTGAGTCCGGTGGGCTGCATGGTGCGCAACGAGGTCTGCACCGGCATCTCCTCTGCATCCAATTGCCTTCCATGCTGGTAGGCGGTATAGCCCGCGGTTGCGAAGGCCTGATCGATCGGCTTGTCGGCGCTATCCAGACTGAGAATCTCACGCAGGGCCGCGTTGGTGGTGATTTCGTCGCCCTCGGGGCTCTGGGCTACGGCAACACCGACCGGCAGAACCTTCATGATAGATTCCAGCTCGGCGACGCGTTCCTGTAGCTGCGCATTGAGTGAACGTAGTGCCTCGCTGCGTTCGGCAACGCGAGCCTCCAGCTCGCGGTTCAACTGCTGCAGTTGGCGCGTGGTGCGGTGCAGCTCGGCGAAGACACTGACCTTTGCCCGCAGAACATCTGGCACCACCGGCACCGAGATGTAGTCCACAGCACCGCTCTGGTAGGCGCGAATGCGATCGACATCAGTAAGGTGTACGGCGGAGACGAAGATGATGGGCGTCATCTGGAACCGCGGATGCTGCCGCATCATATCGGCCAATTCGAAGCCGTCCATCTCTGGCATGCTGACGTCCAGAAGAACCACGGCCACGTCGAGCTTCAGAAGGCAGTCCAGGGCTTCGCGCGCAGACGTCGCTTTGACCAGCGCCTCCCCCAGATCGCGCAGGATGACCTCATAGCTGAGCAGCTTTCCGGGCTGGTCGTCCACCATCAGAATGGTGACCGGGGTCTTTCCTGTCTGCGGCTGAACCTGCACTTGGCCCTCTGCCGGAAGCGGTACGTCCGGGATAGTTTTTGGAGCGTCGATTTGAGCTGCCACGTTCATATCAGCGATGAAGCCACGTTCTTAGTCCGGAAAGCAGCTGGTCCGTATTAACCGGCTTTGCCATGTAATCAGAAGCTCCGGCTTCGAGGCACTTCTCGCGATCTCCCTTCATAGCCTTGGCGGTCAAAGCGATGATGGGCAGCCGGTGAAACTCAGGATTCTGCCGGATCACCTGCATGGTCTCATAACCATCCATCTCCGGCATCATGATATCCATCAGCACGATGGATATATCAGGTGTTTTTGCGAGTGTTTCGATAGCTTCACGCCCGGTTCCGGCGGTAAGCACCACCATCCCGCGCCGTTCGAGCACGCTGCTGAGCGCGAAGATATTCCGGACATCGTCATCCACCACCAGCACCTTAGTCCCGACCAGCGCCTCATCGGACTGATGCAGGCGGTCGAGCATCCGCTGCTTCTCCACCGGCAGATCGCTGACGACACGATGCAGGAAAAGGGCGGTCTCGTCCAGAAGGCGCTCGGGAGACTCGACGTCTTTCACAACAACGCTGCGGGCGAGCGTATGCAGGCGGGCATCCTCTTCTGGAGACAAATCCTTTCCGGTGAAGACCACGACGGGAAGCTCGTGCAGTCTCTCGATCTCATGGATCTTTTCAAGGACCTCGAAACCGGTCATATCCGGAAGGCGAAGGTCAAGGACAACGCAATCGAAGTTGTCCCGTTCGAGAGCGGCAAGGGCGGAGGCTCCACTGTCGGTGATCTCCACATCGATGTCGTCGTGCCCCAGCAGTGCACAGATGCTGGTCTGCTCAGCCGGGTTGTCTTCGACGATCAGCAGCTTCTTCCTGCGGGGCGTCGAAAACTCCTTGATACGTGCGATGGCATGCGCCAGACCTTCGGCGGTCGTGGGCTTGGTGACATAGGAAAATGCGCCACGCGAAAGGCCATGGTGCCAGTCCTCGTCCTGGGTAAGCATCTGGACAGGAATGTGACGGGTGAGTGGGTCCTGCTTCAGATGATTCAGGACGGCCCAGCCCAGCATATCGGGGAGGAAGACGTCGAGAGAGACAGCGGTGGGACGAAACTCGCGGGCGAAGGCCAGGGCCTCTGATCCGCGCATTGCCACCAGCACCTTGAAGCCCTTATCGCGCGCCATATCGCAGAGGATACGGGCAAAGTGGGGGTCGTCCTCCACGATAAGCAGCGTGGGATCGCCTGGCTCGACGTTCCCGCGGTCGTCTTCCACGCGATCGACAATCTGCTCCGCGGCCGCGGCGGGAAGAGTGAGATTGATGGCGTAGTGGGTAGCCGGCGTGCGCTCAGGATAAGAGACAACAGTCGCCGTCGGCCCGACATAGGTCTGCGGGATATAGAGGGTGAAGGTGCTGCCCTCACGGGGGATGCTGCGAAGCTGAATCTCGCCGCCGAGCAGGCTTGCGAGCTCACGGCTGATGGCCAGGCCGAGTCCGGTGCCGCCGTACTTACGGCTGGTGCCGGCATCCGCCTGCTGGAAGGCCTCGAAGATAATACGTTGCTTCTCCTGCGGAATACCGATACCGGTGTCGGTCACCTCAAAGGCGATGACGTTGCCGGCGCCGTTCAGGATGGGATGTCCGTCGCTCCATCCCGAGGCAACCGGGGAGACCTTGAGCTTCACGCTTCCCTTCTCCGTGAACTTGAACGCATTGGAGAGCAGGTTCTTCAACACCTGCTGCAGGCGCTTGGAGTCGGTAACCAGGCTGCGCGGCAGACGGGAATCAGCGTCGATCTCGAAGCTGAGTCGACGGTTCTCCGCTTCATGTCGGAAGGGCCGAGCGAGGGCTTCGAGCAAGGTGCCAAAGAAGAGCTCTTCGGCTTCGACGGAGACCGTTCCGGACTCGATCTTCGAGAGGTCGAGGATATCGCTGATCAGGTTCAGCAGATCCGTTCCGGCGCCGTGAATCGTCCGTGCAAACTCCACCTGCTTCGGTGTGAGATTGCCGTCCGGGTTGTCGGTCAATTGCTGGCCGAGGACCAGAATACTGTTCAGCGGCGTGCGCAGCTCGTGCGACATGTTTGCCAGGAACTCTGACTTGTACTTCGAAGTAAGCGCCAGCTCCTTGGCCTTGTCTTCCAAAGCGCGGCGAGCCTGCTCGATCTCCTGGTTCTTGCGTTCCACTTCCGCATTCTGTTCGGCAAGCTGTTGTGCCTTCTGCGCGAGCTGCTCATTCGTAGTCTGCAACTCGGTCTGCTGCGTCTGCAGCTCGGTTGCAAGCTGCTGCGACTGTTTCAACAGACCTTCTGTCTGCATGGTCGCCTCGATACTGTTCAGCACGATACCGATGCTGGCGGTGAGCTGTTCGAGGAAGGCCATGTGCGAAGCAGTGAAATAGTGCAGCGTGCCGAGCTCGATGACGGCCTTCACACGGCCTTCAAAGAGCACCGGAAGAACGATGACATTGCGCGGTACGGCTTCAAACAGTCCGGAGCGGATCGGCAACGTTCCCGGTGGAAGATCGTGAATCAGCAGACGGCGCTTCTCGAGCGCGCACTGCCCAATGAGTCCCTCGCCAAGAAGGATGCGTTCCTGATGTGCTTCCGGCGTGCCGGAGTAGGCCGAGAGCAGCACCATCGTCCGCGCATCTTCCTCATCCATCTGATAGATGAGTCCCTGCTGCGCGGCCACCAGCGGAACCAGCTCAGAGAGCAGCAAGCGGCCCACGGTTGCCAGATCGCGCTGGCCCTGAAGCATGCCGGTAAAGCGGGCAAGGTTCGTCTTCAGCCAGTCCTGTTCGTTGTTACGGTCGGTGGTGAGACGAAGGTTATCAATCATCGTGTTGATGTTGTCCTTCAGCTCGGCCACCTCACCACGCGCCTCCACCTGAATCGACCGGGTAAGGTCACCTTTGGTCACGGCGGTGGCAACCTCTGCGATAGCACGCACCTGGTTGGTCAGGTTGTCGGCCAGCAGGTTCACATTGCCGGTGAGATCTTTCCACGTTCCGGAAGCTCCGGGCACATTCGCCTGTCCACCGAGACGGCCTTCTACACCGACTTCACGCGCGACCGTGGTCACCTGGTCGGCAAAGATGGCCAGTGTGCCGGTCATGTTGTTGATGGTCTCGGCCAGCGCGGCCACTTCGCCCTTGGCGTTTACCGTCAGCTTCTGCGTCAGGTCACCGTTGGCGACGGCCGTCACTACCTTCACAATGCCGCGCACCTGTTCGGTGAGGTTGTAGGCCATGACGTTGACGTTGTCGGTAAGGTCTTTCCACGTACCGGCGACACCCTGCACCTCGGCCTGGCCGCCCAGCTTACCGTCGGTACCGACTTCACGCGCCACACGCGTTACTTCGCCGGCGAAGGCGTTGAGCTGATCCACCATGGTGTTGATGGTGTTCTTCAGCTCGAGGATTTCGCCCTTCACATCCACCGTGATCTTGCGGGAGAGGTCGCCGCGGGCGACGGCCGTCGTCACTTCGGCGATATTACGCACCTGACCGGTAAGATTACCGGCCATGGCGTTGACCGAGTCCGTAAGATCCTTCCAGGTACCGGCAACACCGGGCACGTTCGCCTGACCGCCAAGACGGCCTTCGGTACCGACCTCACGCGCAACACGCGTAACTTCGGCAGCGAACGAGCGGAGCTGCTCGACCATGGTGTTCAGCGTTTCTTTGAGCTGCAGAATTTCGCCGCGTACGTCTACGGTGATCTTCTTCGAGAGGTCGCCCGTCGCAATGGCTGTCGCCACTTCGGCGATGTTACGCACCTGACCCGTAAGGTTCGAGGCCATGAAGTTGACGTTGTCGGTAAGATCTTTCCACGTTCCGGCGACACCAGGCACCTCAGCCTGACCGCCAAGCTTACCGTCCGTACCCACTTCACGCGCCACACGCGTAACTTCGGCAGCAAAGGCGTTGAGCTGATCCACCATCGTGTTGATGGTGTTCTTCAGCTCGAGGATTTCGCCCTTCACGTCTACCGTGATCTTGCGTGAGAGGTCGCCACGAGCGACGGCCGTCGTCACTTCGGCGATGTTACGCACCTGGCCGGTAAGATTACCGGCCATGGAGTTCACTGAGTCAGTAAGATCCTTCCACGTTCCCGCAACACCGGGCACATTGGCCTGGCCGCCAAGACGGCCTTCGGTACCGACTTCGCGGGCCACACGCGTTACTTCACCGGCGAAGGCGTTGAGCTGATCCACCATCGTGTTGATGGTCTCTTTCAGCAGCAAGATCTCGCCGCGCACGTCCACCGTAATCTTCTTCGACAAGTCGCCGTTCGCGATGGCTGTTGATACTTCGGCGATGTTACGCACCTGGCCCGTCAAGTTGGAGGCCATGGAGTTTACCGAGTCGGTAAGATCCTTCCACGTTCCGGCCACACCAGGCACCTCGGCCTGTCCGCCCAGCTTGCCGTCCGTACCTACTTCGCGGGCGACACGCGTCACTTCGGAAGCGAAGGAGCGGAGCTGATCCACCATGGTGTTCAGCGTTTCTTTCAACTGCAGAATCTCACCGCGTACGTCTACCGTGATCTTGCGGGAGAGGTCGCCACGGGCCACGGCAGTAGCAACTTCGGCGATGTTACGGACCTGGCCCGTAAGGTTCGAGGCCATGAAGTTTACGTTGTCGGTAAGGTCCTTCCAGGTTCCGGCAACACCAGGCACAGCCGCCTGTCCGCCCAGCTTACCTTCTGTACCCACTTCGCGGGCAACACGTGTTACTTCGCCGGCGAAGGCGTTGAGCTGATCCACCATCGTGTTGATGGTGTTCTTCAGCTCGAGGATCTCGCCCTTCACGTCCACTGTGATCTTGCGCGAGAGATCTCCGCCCGCCACAGCCGTAGTCACTTCAGCGATGTTACGGACCTGGGCCGTCAGGTTGCCGGCCATGGAGTTTACCGAGTCGGTAAGATCCTTCCAGGTTCCGGCCACACCAGGCACCTCGGCCTGGCCGCCCAGCTTACCGTCGGTACCGACTTCGCGCGCCACACGCGTTACTTCGCCGGCGAACCGGTTGAGCTGGTCCACCATGGTGTTCAGCGTCTCTTTGAGCTGCAGGATCTCGCCGCGCACGTCTACCGTGATCTTGCGGGAGAGGTCACCGTTGGCGATAGCTGTTGCGACCTCGGCGATATTACGCACCTGACCCGTCAGGTTCGAGGCCATGAAGTTTACGTTGTCGGTAAGGTCCTTCCAGGTTCCGCCCACACCAGGCACCTGCGCCTGGCCGCCGAGTTTGCCTTCGGTACCGACCTCGCGGGCAACACGCGTTACTTCGCCGGCGAAGGCGTTGAGCTGGTCCACCATGGTGTTAATGGTGTCTTTGAGTTCGAGAATCTCGCCCTTCACGTCTACCGTGATCTTGCGGGAGAGGTCGCCACGGGCTACGGCCGTTGTTACCTCGGCGATATTACGCACCTGGGCCGTCAGGTTACCGGCCATGGCGTTTACTGAGTCGGTAAGATCCTTCCAGGTTCCGGCCACACCAGGCACCACCGCCTGGCCGCCCAGCTTACCGTCGGTACCTACTTCGCGTGCGACCCGCGTCACTTCGGAGGCGAAGGAGCGCAACTGATCGACCATCGTATTGATGGCCTCTTTCAACTGCAGAATCTCACCGCGCACGTCTACCGTGATCTTGCGGGAGAGGTCACCGCTGGCTACGGCCGTTGCCACCTCGGCGATGTTGCGCACCTGGCCGGTAAGGTTACTGGCCATCGAATTTACTGAGTCCGTAAGGTCTTTCCAGGTTCCGGCCACCCCGGGTACCTGCGCCTGGCCGCCCAGCTTACCGTCGGTACCTACCTCACGGGCAACACGCGTCACCTCGGACGTAAAGACGCTGAGCTGCTGAATCATCGTATTAACGATGTTGGCGGAGCGCAGGAACTCGCCTTCCAGGGGTCGACCGTCCACGTCAAGCCGCACGGTCTGCGTCAGGTTGCCCTGGGCCACAGCGCCGATCGCTCGGGTTACTTCGACCGTCGGACGGAGCAGATCCTCGACCAGCGTATTGACGCTGGCCTCCATCTCTCCCCAGGAGCCACGACGTTCCTGAAAGCACGACCGCTCGCGGGTTCGGCCCTCTTTACCGACAACCTGGCCGACGCGTTTCAACTCGCCGGCCATCTGCTGGTTGGCTGAGACGATGTCGTTGAAGGAATCTGCGACCTTACCTTCAACTCCCGTCCAGTGATTGGGGAGGCGCACCGAGAAGTCGCCATCGCGCATACGGCGCAAGGCGTCCAGAACGATCGCAATGTCAAACTGGGATCGGTCCGCGGCAGGGAGTTCAGCAGTAAGTACAGAAGCTGCAAGATCAGTCTTAGCTGACTTGCTGACAACTCGTTTCACGCATCACCCTCACTCAGGTGTTGAGCGCTTGTTGCTCACTACCAGAATTTAAATGAAAACCAGGCAAACGGTCAGATGCCAGATGCGTTAGGGGTGGTTGCTTAGTAACGAGGCCACCTCACACCGAACGTTATACAGATACTACGGCCACCGTACCTGCTTCCACTGTTACTTTTGGCGGATGGGTGAGTGTGTTGTGCAGAACACAGTGGTGCACGCTGTCATCGACGCCGGCCTGATGCTCCGGGGTCAGCTCCGAGGGCGTATGAACGACGATACGTATCTCCCCCAGCCGGGCCGGGGAGGTCAGCTTTTCAGCGGAGATAGGCCACCGCATAGAAGGCGGCACAGGCACCGCGGCACCCCTTCCGGGATACCCAGCTACAGGGAAAATGCTCTAACGATCCCTCAACGCCGTGAAGACAAGGCATATGCCGACGCAGGCGGTCGCCAGGAGCCATTTGGGGCTCATAAAAGCGGCGGCAAGCGTCGTAAGCAACACAACCACTCCGGAGACAAGACGAAGCGTCCTCTCGAACGACCAGCCTGCCGGCGCTTGATAGTGCAGAGGCCGCCCTTCGGTATACCACCCTGCCGTACCGCCGCGCAGCACGTAGGACTCGATGCCAAACTCCGCAAGGCGGTGCGCGGCCATCCGGGCACGCGCTTCGCCCTGGCAAACCAGTACGATACGCTCCCCGGGTTCTACTGGGATCGGCCCCAGCGTCTCCAGTGGTTGATTCACCGCCCCAGGCAGATGCCCGGCTGCAAATTCACACGCAGACCGAACATCGATCACTCGAACCGGCAGATGCCGTTGCCGCCACCCTTCGAGAATTGCGGAGGGAATCTCCACCACCGTCTTTTTATGTCGTGGCCCCGAGTTCATCGCTCGTTCTCCTCAGAGGAATAGAGCCTTTTTCCTGTAGGTGTAGCGCAGGGCTTGTGCATCTATGGGCGTTTTCCCCAATGAAAACGCCACTGCACGCTGCCCCCGGGATACCCAGCAACAGGAAAATGCTCTAACAAGGGCCCGCACCACGGCAACAAGGAGGCGCGATCACTCCTTTTTCTGCATCAACGGACTTCGGCGCCGACGACAAAATCGCTAAAGATTCTGACAGCGCCTCCCTTTACTGCAATGGCCTACTAAGGTTCAGTTCTTCAACGACAAGGGAGATGTCATCCATGCACCGTAGAGATTTTCTTCGCCTCAGCAGCGCCGCAGCGGCCTATGCAACCGCATGCCCTTTCTTCTTCGGCCAGATCTCGAAAAACTTGAGCGAGCTCAGTGCCTCTGACTTTCATGCGGCACGCCGGTTCCTCACCACATCGCAGGGCCGTATCTCTCATCTCGACCTTGGAAAGGGACCTGCCGCCCTCTTTCTGCATGGCTTCCCGCTGAACAGCTTTCAATGGCGCGGCGTCCTTCCGCAGCTCGCAAAGACACACCGCTGCATCGCTCCTGACTTCCTCGGCCTCGGCTACACCGAAGTTGCCGAAGGTCAGGAGGTTACGCCCCAGGCTCAGGTCGCGATGCTCGCGGAGTTACTCGATAAGCTTTCCATTGCGGATGTCGATATCGTCGCCAACGACAGCGGAGGCGCCGTCGCCCAACTCTTCAGTGTTCGCTACCCGCACCGGGTCAAAAGTCTTTTACTGACCAACTGCGATACCGAGCCCGACAGTCCCCCTCAGGCGGTAGCTCCCGTGATTGAGCTCGGCCGCAAGGGAAGGTTTGCCGACGAGTGGCTTGCCCCGTGGGTTGCGGACAAACCGCTTGCTCGCTCTGAGATCGGACTCGGAGGCATGTGCTACGCGAATCCCCAACATCCGGGCGACGAAGCCATCGACACCTATCTCACTCCTCTCGTCAGCTCTGAGAAACGCAAGAAGCTGACGAACGCCTACGCCGCCGCACTCGCTCCCAATCCGCTGGCCGGCATCAGCGCCAAACTCAAGACATCCTCCGTCGCAACACGGGTCCTGTGGGGCACAGGCGACACTATCTTCTCGCAGCAGAGTCCCCAGTACTTCCATGCCACTGTTGGAAACTCGCTTGGTTACCGTCTCGTGCCGGGAGCGAAGCTCTTCTTTCCCGAAGAGATGCCCTCTCTCATCGTCGAAGAAGCCGAGTTTGTCTGGAGCCTGTGAATGAATCTCTACAGATATACAGCCTCTTACCTGCTCTCGTTTGCCGCAGGGGTCGCGAGTTTCTTCTTCGTCGCAACCGCGCTTGCCTCCGACCATCTGGATACACCAACCGTTATCAAGGATCCTGCGGCGGATATCGGTGACCTCTATGCCTGGATGTCACCTGACGGCAAACGACTGAACCTGGTGATGGACATCGTGGCCCACAAGTTCTCCGACAGGCTACAGTATGTCTTTCACATCGACAGCGGGAACCGCTTTGGAGCGACTTCTGCAAGCGCCATCGTCATCTGTACATTCGACGTTGCCAACAACGTCGAATGCTGGACAGACAAGCCAGATCATGTCAGAACCGATCATGTCAGGGGCAATGCGAATGTGGAGACCGGCATTGAAAGTGACGCCCACAGCTTCACGGTCTTTGCAGGCCTGCGGGACGACCCGTTCTTCAACAATGTGAAAGGAACGCGGGCCGCATACGACGTTGCGAAAGCCGCACTGCAGCACGGAGCCCCTGTGGATGGTGCAGGCTGTCCCCGCTTCGACACATCAACCTCACACACCATCCTCGATACCTGGCGCCATACCAATGGTGGTCCGGCATCAAACTTCCTCGCTGGATGGAAGACCTCATCACTGGTCGTTTCCATCGATGTCGATACCATCGCGCGTGGAGGCAAGCTGCTGGCCGTCTGGGGATCGGTGCACAGGATGCCGCGCGCAGGAAAAAGCAAACACACAGGTGTTCCCGCGTTTGGCGAACAGATCGAGCGCACCGCCCGTCCCCTGATCAAGAACGCGCTCGTCGGCAGTCCGCTGGCGCCGGAGGCAATAAGCGATCGCCGGAAAGAAGCCTATAACCGTGTCTCGCGCTCAGGATGGTCGCAGTTCACGCGGGACATTGCAACAACACTCGGCCTGTATGACAGCTTCGATGGAGAGTGCGGAAACCAGTGGCTGGCTAATGCCCATGCCGCTCCGGCACAGCGCTATAAGCCGCTTGCGGTCCTGCTTGCGGACGATCGTATCTGGGTTAACAGCGCATCCGGTATATGCACACAGTTTCTTGCAGTCGAATTCAACGCTCTTCATCGGTCTGACGCTGTATCGGATGACTGTGGCGGCAGAACTCCAAACTACGACGCAAACAATATCTTCCGCTCGCTCCTCACTCTCGACCGGATGAACGGCGTCGACGATGGCCTGCTGCACGACGACCAACAACACTCCCCCAGTACCTTCCCCTTTTTGGCGAAACCATGAATAGACTCGGATTTTCTCTTATCGGCGTTGTGATCGGTCTCAGCCTGCAAACATCCGCCATCGGCGAAGGGCGCGCGGACATTGCACGGGAAACCACCGCAGGCGTGATCGCAATAGCGAACCTTGACGCCCAGATCGCGCAGATTGGAAATCTTCCCGGCGTGGAAGATCTGCTGCTTGCCAGAGCGCGTTATCTGGCAGATTACGATGCGCTGGAGCGGGCTTCTGCTCTCACCGAGCAGCAGCCGGCGAGCGCCAAGGCGTTGTTGCAGAGAGCTCGCACGCGGGCCGCGCTGCACCGGTTCAGCGACGCGCTTCACGATGTTGAGGACGCGGAGACCGAAGGAGCCGACCGCGGCCAGACCGTGCCACTGCGAGCTTCCATCCTCATCGCGACCGGCAATGCAGCCAAGGTAAGGCCATCCCTCGAAGCCGAGGTCAAACAACATCCAGGCATCGCCTCGCGCACCATGCTTGCCGCTGCCTACGCGATGCTCGGGCGCTTGCGCGAAGCAGACCAACTGTATGCCGCAGCTCTGGCCGATCTCCATACCACCCTTCCCTTCCCCTATGCCTGGATCTGTTTTGCGCGCGGCTTGATGTGGGCAGATCAGGGTCAGGATCTGGCGCGGGCAGAAGGCTTCTATCGGCAGGCGCTCAGTTATCTTCCCGAATTCGCAGCGGCCAACATCAACCTTGCCGAGATTGAAGCAGCTCGCGGTGAGACACAGTCTGCTATCGCGCGGCTAACCGGCGTTATCAAAGCCACGGATGAACCGGAAGCCTATGCCTTGCTGGGATCGCTGCATCTACGAAGCGGTCTTCTGGAACAGGGCCGGCAGGAGATCGATCACGCCCGGCAGCGCTTTGACCTGTTGCTGATGCATGCGCCACTCGCGTTCGCCGATCATGCCGCCGAGTTCTATCTCGGCCAGGGTCATGACGCCGAACACGCGTGGGTGCTTGCGTTGCAGAATCTTCACAATCGCGAGACCGATCGCTCCGTCGCGCTCGCCGTCAAGGCAGCTCTGGCCTCCGGCAGGCGGAACGAAGCAGACACGCTGCTCCGGACACATGGACCCTCTGTTGGGCTCTATCTTCAGAGCCTCGAGCGTACTCTTCCCAAGTAATATGCCCGCCCTCGTCGCGACCGTATATCGGAGAAAAACGTGCATCGGCCGGTGGTATGCTTCTTGGTGCCAGACCTCCAGAGCCGTGCGATCGAAGAGCCACAACAAACCGGTAACGCCGGAGCTTTCCGTCGATCTTCTGCTGCACTCCCCCAGTATCTCGGTGCGCGACATCTATTGCGCCGGTATCTGCAAGGGACACAGCCCGGAGGAACACGCGGCCGCAACCGAGCTTGTCTTTCCCTATCGCGGCATCTACGTTCGCCACGTCGGACAGGACCAGTCCGTTGCCGAAGCGAATCAGGTGCTGCTCTTCAATCGAGGTCAGGGCTATCGCGTCAGCCACCCCGTCGAAGGTGGAGACGCCAGTCTGTCCTTGTTTCTATCTCCGTCGTTGTTGGCAGAGCTTTCCCCCGTGTCGCTCCTGGTTGACCGCTCTGAGCCCACGTATAAGACACAACGGCTTCGCGTCGATACCCACACCCAATCTCTGCTCGCCACGCTGCGGCACCGGCTGCGCCAAGGAGTCGCAGCGCCGTTGGAAGCGGAGACACTCGCGCTGGAGCTGGTGCAACATACGCTGGGACCTCGTACCGCCCACGTCGCCGGCGGGAGTGCGGGTCATCAGCGTCTGGTTGACCGCGCCAAGCTGGTTGTCGCCAGCGACCTTGGACGCCGGTGGACGCTCGCGGAGGTTGCCGCTGAAGTTCGCTGTTCGCCGGTTTATCTCACACAGGTCTTTCAGCAGGTGGAGGGCATTCCTCTTTATCGTTATCAACTACGGCTGCGGCTCGCACGCGCGCTCGATCTTCTGGAAGAGTATGAGGATCTTACCCAGCTCAGCCTGGACCTTGGCTTCTCCAGCCATAGCCACTTCAGTGCTGCCTTCCGCGAGACCTACGGCAAGTCTCCCTCAGCTTTCAAACAGTCCGCCCTGGGACGCTGATCACCCACTCTCCGTCTTCGTCGGCGCCAAGTGCTGACGATACTTGTGTTCCAATCCTAAGAAGTATGAGTTCCTTTGATCTCTCCGGAGTTCGAGTCGGCGGCGGCAAGCTCTTTCTGATCGCAGGCCCATGTGTCATCGAGAGCGAGGCCCACGTCCGCAAGATGGCGGATGCGATTCAGCGCATTACCTCCGACCTCGGCGTTCCTTATATCTTCAAGGCCAGCTACGACAAGGCCAACCGCACCTCCATCAAGAGTTTTCGCGGCCCCGGCCTGGCAGAAGGCTGCCGCATCCTGAAGGCCGTGCGCGAAGCACACGGTTTGCCCGTGCTGACGGATGTACATACACCACAGGACTGTGCTCCGGTAGCCGAGTCGGTAGATGTGCTGCAGATTCCCGCTTTCCTCTGCCGGCAGACTGACCTGCTGATTGCAGCAGCCGAGACCGGCCGGGCCATCAACGTGAAGAAGGGCCAGTTCGTCGCCCCGCAGGACATGCGGCACGCCGCGGAAAAGATCCGCGAGAGCGGCAATGAACGCGTCTTCCTGACCGAGCGCGGCGCCAGCTTCGGCTACAACAACCTCGTCGTCGATATGCGCTCGCTGCCAATCATGCGCGGCTTTGCCCCCGTGGTCTTCGATGGAACGCATTCCGTGCAGACGCCCTCAGCCGCCAACGGCGTCAGCGGTGGTCAGCCGGAGTTCATTCCCGTACTCGCGCGCTCAGCCGTGGCCGCAGGTGTTGACGGCGTTTTCCTGGAGGTCCATGACGACCCGCCGAACGCCAAGAGCGACGGAGCCAATGCATTGCATCTGAATCACTTGAAGCAGGTGCTGGAGCAGCTACTGGCAGTGCATCAGGCTGTGCAGCCCTAAGAATTCTTCAAAGATAATTCGGCGGGAGTCCCCGGCTAGCCTTGCTGGCTGGAGTGTTCAGCGGGCTCCAGCCCGCTGAAAAAGAATAAGAAGCCCAGGTTTAAAGCCTTTTATTGAGCCGATAGACCGCGGGCTGAGAGCCCACGCCTTTTCCCATGTCCTCCCGCCTGATTCGTGCATAGCGCGAATGTCCCATCCATCGCGATGCGATGGATGGGGCACCCAAGGTATGGGCTTCCGAACTCTATCAAGCCATCTTAAATTCCTGTATCAGGAAAATGGAAAAGCAATATTTCGCGGATGACAAACAAAAACGTCTCGGTGCTAGAATTAGGCAAGCCTAAATTAGGTTTGCCTAAGGATTCGTGATCGAGACTCAGACCAACCCGGAGACGCCTGCAACTGAGACGGCCCCGCATGGGCGTTTCCGCCTGCTGCCGGAGCTGAAGCGCAGCGAGCTGTGGACGTACTTTGGTCCGGCATTCGTGGCCTCGGTGGCCTACATCGATCCCGGCAACTTCGCCACCAACATCGACGGCGGAACCCGCTACGGCTATCGCCTGCTGTGGGTCCTTCTGTGGTCGAATGTCATGGCCATCCTTATCCAGTACCTGTCGGCCAAGCTGGGCATCGTGACCGGTCTTACCCTCCCCCAGAACTGCCGCAAAACCTACTCGCGCGGCACCAACATCTTCCTGTGGGTGGCGGCGGAGATCGCCGCCCTGGCTACCGATCTGGCGGAGTTTCTGGGAGCGGCACTGGGCTTCTATCTGCTCTTTGGACCCGCGCTGCTGGAGCATGGATGGTCGCGCACCGGTGTGATGTTTGCCGCAGCGATGCTCACCACGGTCTGCGTCTTCTTGATCCTTGCGCTCGACCTTGCCGGCTTCCGCTTCCTGGAGTGGGGCATCATGGCCTTCGTCGGTGTGATCGGTATCTGCTACGCCATCGAGATCTTCCTGGTGCACCCGGACTGGAAGCTCGCAGCCTTCCACGCGCTGGTTCCATCCTTTGATCGCACAGATCTGCACGGCAGCATCTACGTCGCCGTGGGCATGCTGGGCGCTACCGTAATGCCGCATGTGGTCTATCTGCACTCCGCCCTGGTGCAGCCCCGCATCAAGCAGGCCACCCATCGTTCCGGCCTTCCGGGAAGGCTCTTCCGGTCACGCTATCTCCGCTTCGAGCTGGTAGACGTCTTCGTCGCCATGAACGGCGCCTGGCTGATCAACTCAGCAATGATCATCATGGCCGCCGGAGCCTTCGCCAGCTTTGCCGCTCGCGGCCTGGCGCCGGTAGCCAGCATCGAAGATGCGCACCATACGCTGGGCCCGTTGCTCGGCGGCATCTCGGCGACGGTCTTTGCCGTGGCCCTGCTGTGCTCCGGTCTCTCCTCCTCAACGGTCGGTGTCATGGCCGGCCAGGTGGTGCTGGAAGGTTTTCTCAACGTCAAGTTCTCCATCTTCCTGCGCCGTTTTCTGACGATCATTCCGGCGTTGGTGGTCATCGGTCTCGGCCTCGATCCGCTGAAGATCCTGATCCTCTCGCAGGTGGTCCTGAGCTTTGCCCTTCCCTTCGCTCTGGTGCCGCTGCTTCTGCTCACCAGCCGCCCCGATGTGATGAACAGCTTCGCCAACCGGAAACGGACGAAGTACACCGGCTGGTTGATCGTGACGATCATCGTGAGTTTGAATGCGCTGCTGTTGTGGCAGACATTTGTTCGCTAGAGCATTTCTCCTAAAGGTGTAGAGCGAAGCTTTGACTATTTGCGCCGTTTTCCTTCGGAGAAAACGGCATTCGCAGATTTATCCAACACTACAGTATTAGGAGAATTGCTCTAGTCCCCAGGCATGAAGCACTGCCGCTAAGCTAGAGTCATGTTGGAAACGCGTATCACGTTTGCAAACGGGCGCACCCTCACTCTCGTCGGTGACCTGGCCGTTGCCAGCCCCACCCATATCGTCATCCTTTCGCATGGCTTCGCCAGCGACCGTAATGGACGCGGACGCCTGCCTGCATTGGCTGCTGCACTGAATGCTGCAAGCATCTCCACACTGCGATACGACTTTGCCGGCTGTGGAGAGTCGGACGATGACACGCTCACACCTGAAGGCCTGCGCGACGACCTTCGCTCCGCGATCCGTTTCCTGCAGCAGAGGGGATTCACGCACATTGGGCTCTATGGGCACTCGCTCGGAGGAACCATCTCGCTGTGGTCGTTCACGCCGGAGATCAAGGCGCTTGCTACGACCGGAGCGGCTACGGGACCGGTGCATTACAACTTCGACGAGTTCTTTCCGCAGACAGCGGTCAATAAACTGCGTCGCACCGGCATCATGCCCGTGCCGTCAAAGTCAGAGCGCAGGCCTGTTGTGCTCGCGTCACAGGCGTTAATGGATAGCTTCAGTACGTTCTCTTCGGAAGAGTTGTTGAGCCCTATCACTGTGCCGGTTCTGCTGATTCACGGCGGAGGCGACGATGAGGAGCGCATGCTTGCAGCCACCTCACACGAGGGAATTCATCGGCTGCCAGAGGGATCAGTACTGGAAGTATTTCCCGAAGCACCGCACGACATGCACGCCGTCTGGCCGCAGGTCACGGAGAAACTGGTGATTTGGTTCCGGAAACATCTGGGGTGAATAGTAAAGTGCACCGCGGGCAATTGAGCTCGCATGCAGGCACGAATCACATCTTAGCGCCGCGCCCCTCAGCTAGCGCCTTCTGTGCATCAAGTCTCGCCTTCCGTAAGGAGGCCACCGGATCCGTAGTAGGTGCGTATTCCATCCCGATGACGCGGTTGTAATTCAGCTTCCCTAAGCTGCGATAGATGTTGGTGTAGTCGATTTCACCGGTTCCCGGTTCATTCCTACCCGGAACATCCGCGACGTGAACCAGCCCCACCCACTCGATATTTGCTTCGAGCTTCTCGATCAGGTTTCCGCCACCGCGCTGCTCGTGATAGAAGTCGTACAACACTTTCACGTTGGGACGGTTTACCGCGCGCACAATCTCAAAGCCCTCCTTCACTGACGTAAGGAAGATGGTGGGGTTCTCAATCAGATCAATTGGCTCAATCACGATATTGATTCCCTGCTTGTCTGCAATGTCGGAGGCACGCAGCAGATTTTCGACAGCGGCGGTATATTGCACCTGCGGATTGACGCCCGGTAGCTTCTTGCCGGATTTGATGTTGATCTGAGGGCATTCGAGCCCCTTGGCAATGCGGCAGTGTTCTGTCACACTCGTCGCAAATTCTTCAGATTGCCCCGGAATCGCAAAACTCGCCTGAAGTCCGCTCAACATATCGATTACTACGTCGAGGGATCGCATCTTCGCCAGAATGCGCCGCTGTTCCTCGGGTGTCCACTTCTGGAAGTATCCGATAAGCTCCACCCCCTGGTAGCCCGCCTCGGCGATGACTTCAATACAGCGGTCGTACGAGGGCAGCTTTAGCATGTGGATCTCGCAGGAGAACTTCGAGGCGGAAAGAGCCGGCGTCTGGGGGGTGAAGAGGTTCATAGAGCGCTCAAAGGCGGAATCTGTAGCGAAGATGAGTGTATCGGGCTACACGTTTCCGACTCAAACGAGAAGCCAACATCACGTTACCGCTGTCTCTGATTCCTTTTATTAAGACTCAGATTGACACTCTGTACCAATACTGTGGTACAGTTTGCGGCATGATCTTTCGCCTCAACCCGGCCTCCGGTCATCCTCTCTATCTCCAGCTCATGGAGCAGGTGCGTCATGCTGTCGAGACCGGCGTTCTACAGGACGGCGACCTCATGCCCAGTATCCGTACGCTCGCCGAAGAGCTTGTCATCAGCCACAACACCGTCGCCAAAGCCTACATGGAGCTGCAGCACGAAGGCCTGCTCGAACTGCGCCATGGCTCCGGCGCTTACATCTCCGCGCCGCGCAGTGGTAAGCTACGCGCCGCCAAGCTGCTCAAGGCACAGACTCGCGTCCGTGGTCTCGTTGAAGAGATGCTCGACGACGATTTCTCCGCCGATGAGATTCGGCGTCTCTTCGAGGCCCAGCTCATCCACTCCACCGTCACCGCGAGGAAGCCATGATTCCCGAGCGTGTCATCCAGACCAGCGAACTCACCAAGAACTATGGCAGTTTCCGTGCAGTCGACCATCTCAACCTCAGCGTCCGCGCCGAGCGCATCACCGGCTTTCTGGGCCGCAACGGAGCGGGCAAAAGCTCCACCATCAAGATGCTCCTCGGCATGATTCAGCCCTCCTCCGGCTGCGGCTCCGTTCTCGGCTACCGCATCGATGAACCCAAACAGAGCATTGAGATCCGCCGCCGCATCGCCTACGTCGGCGAAGACAAGGGCCTTTATGGCTATATGACCGTCGCCGAGCTTATTCGCTTCACCCGCTCCTTCTATCGCGACTGGCAAGCCGATACCGAACGGCGGCTCCTTGCCGAATACCGCCTTCCCTCCAACCGCAAGGTCAAAGCGCTCTCCAAAGGCATGCGCACCAAGCTGGCATTGCTGCTTGCACTCTCACGTCATCCGGCGCTCCTCATCCTTGACGAGCCCACCGAGGGCCTCGACCCTGTCTCGATCGAAGAACTCCTGCAGACGCTTGTCAGCGCACCCGCAAATGGCACTGCCGTCTTCTTCTCCTCGCATCAGCTCTCCGAGGTCGAGCGTATCGCCGATGACATCCTCATGATCGACCGCGGCACTGCCGTGCTTGATATGTCGCTTGAGCAGATTCGTGAGAACTATCGCCGCATCTCGCTCGGCTTCCCCAATCCCGCACCACAGCTTCAGTCCATCCTCGGCGTACAGAAGATGCGCAGCGAAGGCCGCCAGATCACCATTCTTGCCAGCAGCAACGCCGACGCCATCGCACAGATGGGCCGTGAGCATGGTGCTGTCGATATTGCCGTCTCACCCGTCAATCTGCGCGAGATATTCCTTGAGACTGTGCAGGAACGGAACCGGCAGGACCAGCAGCGCCATCTGGAGCGCGAAGATGCTCTGGTATAAATCCCTCCGCGAGATCCGCACCGTCACTCTCGTCGGCTCTGCCGCGATGGCCGCCGCCTGCGTGCTCATCGTTTTCTATCAGCAGGCCATGCGCGCCAGCACCGATGCACCCATGACTTACATTGCCTACATCTGGAAGTCGGTCTACAACAGCATCGGCCGCGATATCTTCCTTATCCTCTCTGTCATCCTGGGTTCCGGCGGTCTGCTGCAGGAGCGTGGGCACGGCACCTCGGGCTTCACCCTCTCACTGCCCGTCAGCAGGCGACACGTCGTCATCACCCGCGCCGTCATGGGCTATTGCGGCGTACTCATGATTGCCGCTGTACCCGTCTTCGCCCTGCCGATGGCTTCGCGTTACATCGGCGAGTACTACCCCGTCGCGCAGACCTGCGGCTTCTTCGCTCTCTGGGCCGGTTGCGGAGCAGTCTTCTATGGCTTCACCTTCCTCCTCGCTCACCGGTTCGAAGGCGACTACATTGCCGTACTGCTTGCTATTCCCTCGCTCATGCTTTACGGGGTGCTGCTCAATCTTCCCTGGCTCGCACGCATACCAATGCTCAATATCTTCCATGTCATCAATGGCGAGGACATGCCCTTCTTCAATGAAGCCCAGCATCTGCTCGCCGCTCCGCTTCCCTGGCTTACACTGGCCGCTATGCTTGCCGTCAGTGCAACCTTCATCCTTCTTGCCGCGCGGCGTATCCAGCCGCTCGATTTCTAAGGAGAGTACCTATGCTCTGGTACAAAGCCTGGCGCGAAAGCAGCCTTCGATTCCTGATCAGCAGCGCCGCCATCACTCTGATGTGCCTGATTTACACACTCTTTCAGAGTCGCCTCTATCCGATCGTCGTGCATGCACAACCGCGCATCCACAATTACACGCAATACATTCACTGGACCATCTTCGGTGGTGCCACACGCGGCATACTGCAACTCAGTTGCCTCCTCCTGGGACTCGGCGGGCTCCAGCGCGAACGCAAGCAGAACACGCTGGGCTTCACGCTCGCGCTTCCCGCCAGCCGCCTCAGCCTGATCGCCTCACGTGCTGCACTCGGCCTGCTGCAGGTACTTGCTCTCGCGATGATCCCGTCGCTCGTCATCACTGGCGCATCGCATCTGGTCGGCCAGCAGCTTCCGTTGAACTACTCCCTGCGCTTCATCCCGCTCTGGGCCGTGGGCGGTATCTTCACCTACGCCATCTCATTGCTCGCATCCGTACTCTTCCCCAGTGAATACGTCTCGCTTGCCGTCGCCTACCTCGCTTACATCTTTTATCTCGCAGCAGCTCGCCTTCCCAGCCTCAGCCCCTTTCATCTGCATGTAGCCGACTTCATGAGCGGCCTCTTACCCCACTACCTCGACCGCAGCACGATGCTCTGGACAAACTCTTACGCGATAGCACCAATTGCGGGATTTTTCATCGCGGCCACTATATTGCTCGTCGTAAGCGGACTCGTCACAACGAAACAAGCTCTATAGCCTGCCGGCAGCTCCCAACTTTATTCAGAGTTGCGGATAGACCGGCCCATCGGCCCTCAGGGGCTAAAAGCCCCGCTCTATTGGCTATTGGTGCGGGACGGCTGAAGCCGTCCTCTTAAGCAAACATTCGCACCTTGCGATGCGAACGGACGGCAGGTTCTTGTTATGTCAGCATAACTAAAAGAATGGGGAGGCCCCTTAGCCTCCCCATTCTCTGCTTGCATTATCCAACAACTACCGTCCGTGGCCGTGTTCGCCACCACGCGGTTGGTCAGGATGTCCGCCTCCCTGTTGTGGGCGCGGGGTTTCCATTCGCTGCTGCGGTTGTTGCTGGCGTTGCTGCTGTTGCTCTTGCCGCATTTGCTGCATCTGCTGCTGGCGCTGTTGGTCCATCTGCTGACGCTGCTGCTGTTGCATCTGTTGCTGGCGTTGCTGCTCCTGCTGGCGTTGTTGTTGCTGCATTTGCTGTTGTTGCTGCATCTGCCGCTGCTGGTCAGCCTGCCGCTGCTGCATCATCTGCTGCTGACGCTGTTGTTCCTGCACACGCTGCTGGTTCTGCATCTCCTGCTGGCGTTGCTGCTGCGGTTGTTGCTGACGCTGCTGATCCACCTGCTGACGTTGCTGCATCTGGCGTTGCTGATCGGCCTGACGCTGCTGCTGTTCCTGCATCTGTTGTTGCTGACGCTGCTGCATCTGCTCCTGCTGTGTCTGTTGACGCTGTTGCATCATCTGCTGCTGACGCTGCTGCTCCTGAACACGCTGCTGGTCCTGTATACGCTGCTGGTCAGGGCCGCCGCGGTTGATGTTCTGCTGCTGCCCGTTCGGATTCTGTCCCGGAGCCACCAGGCCAGGATTCCGCCCGAGGCCGCCGCGCACCGCCTGATTCTGCGATTGCTGGTTGGGCTGCTGCTGTTGCGTCTGTTGACGCTGTTGCATCATCTGCTGCTGGCGCTGTTGTTCCTGCACTCGCTGCTGCTCCTGCTGACGCTGCTGATCGAAGCCGCCGCGATTGATGTTCTGCTGCTGCCCATTCGGATTCTGTCCCGGAGCCACCAGGCCGGGGTTCCGTCCGAAGCCGCCACGGACCGCCTGACTCTGCGGTTGCTGGTTAGGCTGTTGCTGTTGTTGCTGGCGTTGCTGCACCATCTGCTGACGGGCCGCCCACTGCGGGTTCACTGCATTCGGAGCCGGACGCTGGAAGCCATGATCGGCCTGCAGCGGACGATTCACGGCGACAACCTGCGGACGTCCACGATTCGCCGCGAAGAACGCATTGCGGTTCTGCATCGCCTCGTGCTGTACGGCGACCTGCTGCGTCATCGGGCGCACATGCTGCTCGCGATAGGCGAAGCGCTCCTGCTGAGCCGGCGGACGGTTGATACCGCCACGCCCACCGTAGTACGCCACACGTGTGTTGTTGATGTACGTGTTGTTGATCACCGTAACATTGCGCTGGTAGACGTAGGTCACCCGCGGAGGAACACGGTTGCACACACGGTTGTAGTAAAAGTGCGGTCCATTCCAGTAACCGCCCTGATAGCCGAAACCGATGTAGCCGAAGCCATAATTAATGCCGCCGTAGAAACCGATGTGCGGTCCCCAGTAGCCGCGGTAGAAGCGGTAGTGGCCGCCATGCCAGCCCCAGTAGCCGGGGGTCCAGAGCGCGCCAGTATATGGCGGGTATACCCACGCACCCGGCACCCAGTAGTAGCCGGTATCAGCGTAGTACCAGTAACCAGGCGTCCAGATGTAGTCCGGTCCGGGAGCCTCGGGCTGCTCATACTCCGGCAGCGCAGGCGGCGGATTGTCGGCGACAGCCTCATCGAGCGCATCCGCGCCCTGCTGATAGCTATCGTCGTCGTTCTGACCCTGGTCGTTGGCGTACTGCCCTTGATTGGGATCCTGATATTGCGCATTCGGATCCTGGTTTGGGTATTGCGCATTGGGATTCTGATACGCGGGCTGTGCCGTCTGGGCAGGCTGATAGGTCTGCGCAGTCGGCTGACCGTTCTGGTAGCTCTGCGCCTGACTCACCGCCTCATTCTGCTGGCTGTTTCCCTGGATGGRCTGGGCCATGTTGGAGTCGGCAGGATTCCCCGCACCCGGCTCCTGCAGCGCCGCCTGCACGCTACCCCGGCAACCGGCCAGCGGCAATGCCAAGAACGCCGCCATCACACTGATTCTGAGAGTATTTCCGTTCCCACCCATAGGTCACCTCTTCATACCGGATCTTTCTCACCGCCCGGCTGGTACCCATAGATAGACACACCCTGGCTCGCACACGTTGCCGCATCTTTTTGTTGCAAACGGTGTTGCCGGGGTTTACTTCACGAAGAGACGAAGTCCGTAGTAAATACTGCCCGCAATAAAGGCCGCCGCCGGCAGGGTGAAGAGCCACGCCAGCAGGATATTGCGGATCGTCTGCATACGCAGGCCGCTGCCATTGGCCAGCATGGTTCCGGCCACGCCTGAGCTCAGCACGTGGGTCGTACTCACCGGCAGATGGAAGCGATCCGCTGCGATGATGGTCGCCGCGGCGACAATCTCTGCCGAAGCACCCTGCGCGTAGGTGAGATGTTCCTTACCGATGCGCTCACCCACCGTAATAACGATGCGGCGCCATCCAACCATGGTTCCTAACCCGAGAGCCAGAGCAACAGCAACCTTCACCCAGACAGGAATAAACTTGGTCGCGTGATCGAGGTGGTCTTCGTAGTTCTTCAGCGTCTCCTTATCGGCGGCGGTGAAGGGCGGAACACCCTTTTCCTCGTTCGACTTGGACAGCAGGCGGATGGTCTCGCCCTCGACATACATATCGTTGCGGACGTTGCGCTGCTGGTCATCCGGAACGTCGGCGAGCTGATGGTGCGGGGCGACCTGGTGAGTGATCTCATCCGCCATACGCCGCGCCGCCGGAATGACGTCGGGCACCAGTTCCTTGGAGCGGATGTATGCGGTCAGCACTGTCCTGGCATCATTCACCTCGATGCCTTGCGGGGCATAGTGCTGGAAGACGCGCGCGGCCGACTCGCTGACAGCAACGAAGTCCTGCGTCTGCGAGAAGCCGAGAGCATGGTTCAGCGCATACGCCGTGGGAACCGTACCGATCAGAATCAGCATGATAAGTCCCATGCCCTTCTGACCGTCGTTCGATCCGTGCCCGAAGCTGACGCCGGTGCAGGTAAGGATAAGCAGGACGCGGATCCAGAACGGAGGCGGGTCATTGCCGACCGGCGCCTCGTAGAGCTGCTGGTCCTTCACCACCTGCTTCAGAATGATGAGCATCAACGCCGCGAACGAGAAGCCGACGATCGGGGAGATGAAGAGCGCACGGAAGACATTGGCCACCTGGCCCCAATCCACGCCGCTGGCTCCGTTGGAGCCGTTCATCAACTGGTTGGCGATACCGACGCCAATCATCGATCCGATCAGAGTGTGCGAGCTGGAGGCCGGAAGGCCAAGCGCCCAGGTGCCCAGGTTCCAGGTGATCGCCGCAAGCAGCAGAGCAAAGACCGCGGCAAATCCCGCGCCGGAACCGGCTTTCAGAATGATCTCAATAGGAAGCAGTGAGAGGACCGCAAAAGCGACGCCGCCCGAGGAGGTGAGAACGCCGATCAGGTTCCAGATACCAGACCAGATCACGGCAACATGCGGATCAAGCGAATGAGTATAGATGACGGTGGCTACGGCATTGGCAGTGTCGTGAAAGCCGTTGACGAACTCAAAACCGAGAGCGACGAGGAGGGCGATACCGAGCAGGATGTAGGGCCATCCGCTGATATTGTGAACGCGGCTCAGGTCGTTGGCAACATGAACCCCGGCGTACACAACTCCCGCCAAAATAATGGCGCCGAAGACAACGAAGCTCTTTTTGCCTGGGGAGCGTTTGAGTTTGGCCTGTAAAGCAGCGGATTGACCAACGCCTTCTTTGACGGCTACCGTCACAAATACACTCCGACGCGCTCGCCTTGGACAAGCCGCCACATGGATAGTACCAATCCCGCCAATGTCGAAGGCTACGGGATTGTTACAGAAACGTTAAAAGCAAAGAATTTGCACCACTTCTTGTGAAGTGGGGAAAAACTTCGAAATTTCCTCTCCATCTTTGCGTCATACCTGTCGATCCACGTGCGGCGCGTTCGATTAACCCGCAGACAGGCAAATGGAGGCCTGGAACCCATGCAATATCTGCTGCTGATCTATGACAACGAAGCCAAGCTCAACGCCCTGCCCCCGGCTCAACTTGTTGATATGTATTCCGAATACGGTGGTCTGACGCAGTCGCTGAAAAATTCCGGCCATCTTCTCGCCGGCCGTCAGCTTCATCCGGTAGCGCAGGCCACCACCGTTCGGATTAAGGATGGCAAGCAGACGGTCACGGACGGTCCGTTTGCGGAGACGAAGGAGCAGCTCGGCGGTTTTTATATGGTGGAAGCGTCCGATCTGGACGAGGCCGTCGCCATCGCCGCCCGCATTCCCTCCGCCCGTACCGGATCGATCGAGGTCCGTCCCCTGGTCGAGCGTAAGGACCAGAACTAAGCCACTATGCCGCTACCGACGGAAACCGGGCAGGCCGACTTCGAGACCATCTATCGCGAAGAGGCTGCCCGGGTCCTGGCCACGCTGATCCGCCTGCTCGGCAGCTTCGATCTGGCCGAAGAGGTTACCCAGGAAGCCTTCACCATCGCCCTCCGGCAATGGCCGATCGATGGCCTGCCTGCCAATCCCCGGGCCTGGCTGATCTCGACCGCACGGCACAAGGCGCTCGACCTGATCCGCCGCCGTGCGAGCTTTGCGGACAAACAGACCGAACTGATGCACTTCCTGCAACCTTGCGAGCATGATGTGCCGGCGCAGGAGGCCGCGATGCTTCGGGCAGAGCAGCCGATCGAAGACGATCTGCTCCGCCTTATCTTTACCTGCTGCCACCCGGCGCTCTCGCAGGAGGCCCAGGTCGCCCTGACACTGCGCACGCTGTGCTCCTTAGAGACGGAGCAAATCGCCCGCGCATTTCTAGCGCCGGTCACCACCATGCAACAGCGCATCGTCCGCGCCAAACTGAAGATCCGCGACGCCGGCATCCCCTACCGGGTTCCGTCGCATGAGGATCTACCGCAGCGGATTTCCGCCGTAGCGCTGACCGTCTACCTGGTCTTCAACGAGGGCTACACCCACAACAACCGGGAATTCGCCGCGGAGGCCATCCGCCTGGCCCGGCTGCTACATCGGCTGATGCCCGCCGAGGCCGAACTGACCGGGCTACTGGCACTGCTCTTATTACAGGACTCCCGCGCGGCGGCCCGTCTCTCCGCCGAAGGGGACATCATCCTTCTGGAGGAGCAGGACCGCGGTCTCTGGAACCGCACACAGATCGACGAAGGTCTGGTGCTCGTCGAAGAAGCCCTGCGGCAAGGGCCTCCAGGCCCCTATGCGCTGCAGTCAGCCATTGCTGCCCTGCATGCGCAGGCACAGACAGCCTCGGCGACCGACTGGCCACAGATTGCAGCGCTCTATACCCTGCTCTATCGTCAACAGCCCACACCGATCATCGAGCTCAACCGCGCAGCCGCCGTTGCCATGGCCTATGGAGAAGAGGCGGGACTCAGGTTGCTGGCTGAGATCGAAGAGCGCGGCGATCTGAAATGCTATGGCCACTTCTATGCGGCAAAGGGGAACTGCTGCGTCGGCTCGACCGGCGCGCGGAAGCTGCCGCCGCCTATGAACGGGCACTCGGTCTGGTGTGTTCAAAAGAAGAACAACGATTTCTTAGCAAACGCATTGCCAGCTTGAGATGACCATACCTTCGTGCCCCACTGGATGTTCCATATCCCCGAGGGTCATTCCCTTCTGAAAGTTGCCGGAGCTACAATAATCGCCATGTGCAGCCCCTTCATCCTGAAGCGGTTCCGCCGCGGAAAACACGACCGCGGCCGCATCCTCCTGTAACCCTCCTTTTCCTGTAGATTTGTTACGCTTCCTACGCTTGCAGATCGCCCCCTTGGACCGTGCGATCTGCGGAAACCCGCGCCCTTTCGAGGCGCCACTTGAGGACCCGATACCATGAGCACCGTCAATAGCTTTGGCGCAAAAGCCACACTGACCGCAGGCGGCAAGAGCTACACCTACTACCGTCTTGACGCACTGCACACCGTCCAGCTCACCCGGCTTCCGTTCTCGCTGAAGATCCTGCTTGAGAACCTGCTCCGCCGCGAAGACGGAGTCTCCGTCACCGCCGACGATATTAACTTCCTCGTTAACTGGGACTGCTCCGCCGAACCCAGCCGCGAGATCGCCTATATGCCCGCCCGCGTCCTCATGCAGGACTTCACCGGCGTGCCCGCCGTCGTGGATCTCGCCGCGATGCGCGATGCCATGAAGGCCCTGGGCGGTGATCCGCAGAAGATCAACCCGCTGCAGCCGGCCGAGCTGGTCATCGACCACTCCGTTCAGGTGGATGAGTACGGCACCGCCAACGCCTATGAGCTGAACTCGCTGCTCGAGTTCCAGCGCAATCGCGAGCGCTATGCCTTCCTGAAGTGGGGTCAGACCGCCTTCCGCAACTTTTCCGCCGTGCCTCCGGGTATGGGTATCTGCCACCAGGTGAACCTGGAGTACCTGGCCCGGGTCGTCTTCACCACGGACGACAACGTCGCCTATCCCGACACCCTGGTCGGCACCGACTCGCACACCACCATGGTCAACGGCCTGGGCGTTCTGGGCTGGGGCGTGGGCGGTATTGAAGCCGAGGCTGCCATGCTGGGCCAGCCCGTCTCCATGCTGGTGCCGCAGGTCGTCGGCTTCCGCCTGACCGGCAAGCTGAAGCAGGGCGCCACCGCCACCGACCTGGTTCTTACCGTCACCGAGATGCTGCGCAAGCACGGCGTCGTCGGCAAGTTCGTCGAGTTCTTCGGACCCGGCATCAGCGGTCTGCCGCTGGCTGACCGCGCCACCATCGCCAACATGGCGCCTGAGTATGGCGCGACCTGCGGTATCTTCCCCGTCGATGCAGAGACCCTGAACTACCTGCGCCTGACCGGCCGTAGCGAGGATCAGATCGCCCTGGTCGAGGCCTATTACAAGGCCCAGGGCATGTTCCACACTGCCAACGCGAAGGAGGCTACCTACTCCTCCGTGATGCACCTCGATCTCGGTATGGTGGAACCCTCCGTCGCCGGCCCCAAGCGTCCGCAGGATCGCGTTGCGCTCTCTCGCACTGCCGAGAGCTTCAAGTCGCAGCTCCCCTCACTCTTCGGCCCCAACTCCAACAAGAACGGCGACCGCCAGCTCGTTCGCTGGCAGGGCGAGGGCGGTCATCTCGCCGCCGACGAAGAGGTCAAGAGCGAAAAAGCGACCGAGCCGATTGCGAGCATCAAGGATCGCCTGGGAGTGGACGTCGACAAGTACCTCCATCACGGATCGATTGTCATTGCGGCCATCACGTCCTGCACCAACACCTCCAACCCGAGCGTGATGCTGGCCGCAGGCCTGCTGGCGAAGAAAGCAGTTGAGCAGGGCCTTTCCACACCGCCATGGGTGAAGACCTCGCTCGCTCCCGGATCGCGCGTCGTCACCGACTACTACGAGAAGGCGGGCCTGACCCAGTATCTGGACAAGCTGCGCTTCAACACCGTCGGTTACGGCTGCACCACCTGCATCGGAAACTCAGGTGCGCTGCCGACCGATGTCACCAAGGCGATTGAAGATCACGGTCTGGTAGCGGTCTCTGTACTCTCCGGAAACCGTAACTTCGAAGGCCGCATCAACTCCGACGTCCGCGCCAACTACCTGATGTCGCCGCCGCTGGTGGTTGCTTACGCACTGGCCGGCCGCATCGACTTCGATTTCGACAACGAGCCGCTGGGCAAGGGCAAGGATGGCCTGCCGATCTACCTGACAGACATCTGGCCGTCGCAGGAAGAAGTCGCTGCCACAGTCGCCAGCTCCATCGACAGCAGCATGTTCCACAAGGAGTACTCAACCGTCTCCCAGGGTGACATCAACTGGCAGAACCTGAAGTTCCCCTCGGGCGACACCTATGGATGGGAGGGTGACTCCACCTACATCCGCCAGGCGCCATACTTCGACAACATGCCCGCAACGCCGGAACCGGTGACCGATATCGCCGGAGCCCGCGTGCTGGCTGTCCTGGGCGATTCCATCACTACCGACCACATCTCTCCTGCAGGCTCCATCAAGCTGAACAGCCCTGCAGGAAAGTACCTCACCAGCAACGGTGTGAAGCCGGCCGACTTCAACAGCTACGGCTCACGCCGCGGCAATCACGAGGTGATGGTGCGCGGCACTTTTGCCAACGTTCGCCTGAAGAACAAACTGGCTCCCGGAACCGAAGGCGGCGTCACTCGTCTTCTGCCCGAGGGCGAGCAGATGTCCATCTACGACGCCTCCGTCACCTATGCGGAACGCAGTACGCCGCTGGCTATCCTCGCAGGTAAAGAGTATGGTTCCGGCTCCTCGCGTGACTGGGCTGCCAAGGGCACGCGCCTGCTGGGCGTACGCTTCGTACTCGCCGAGAGCTACGAGCGTATCCACCGCTCGAACCTGGTAGGCATGGGCATTCTTCCGCTGCAGTTCCTTCACGGACAGTGTGTCGAGTCGCTCGGCCTGACTGGCGAGGAGGTCTATGACATCCCGGGACTGAAGGCGATGCTCGACTCGAAGTTCGCCGGCGGCAAGGTGATCACGGTGCATGCCAAGGCTGCGGATGGTTCCGTCAAGAACATCCAGGCTCAAGTCCGCATCGATACACCGCAGGAGATCCTCTACTACCAGCACGGTGGCATTCTGCAGTACGTACTCCGTCAGCTTGCAGGCAAGGCATAACACAACATCAGAAAGGTCGTTAAACATAAGGCTCGGAAATATTCCGAGCCTTATGTCTTTGCATGGGTATCTCCCTTACAGGCCCTGCACTATACCTACAGGAGAAATGCCCTACTGAATAATTCGCCGAAACCAACAATAGGGAAACGCTTTAAGCGTGTACCTCAGCGGCTAAAGCCGCGTTTCTTCTTAAGGTCTGATACGGGACGGCTGAAAGCCGTCCCCTTAAGCAGGGCATTCGCGCCTTCGGTGCGAAATGGTTGCGCTACGCGCAACGGAAAGACGGAGCTGAGCACGATCCCCCTGTATCCGGTCGCGCGCAGCGCGATGTCGTGCTTAAGGGCACGGCTTTAGCCGTGCCGAAGGGAGCTAGAAGGAGGCTGCGGCTTTAGCCGCTGAGGGCTTGCATCTAGGTGTGGTGAGTCATTAATTCGCCAGATCTCCTGTCATGGTAAAAACGCTTGCCCCTAAATAAGTGTGGTTAATCAATGACTCACCACACTGAAGCATTTCTCCTGATACCTGTAGCTTTGGAAAAATCTGCGAATGCCGTTTTCTTTGCGGAGAACGGCGCAAACAGCGACATCTACAGGAGAAATGCTCTATCGCACGATCTCGATACGGACGCCCTCGGGAACCACGCGCGAGAATTGCTCTAGCTTGTCTCGTACGATCTCAGCCTCTTCGGGTGTGGTTGCAACCACATCAACAGCGGTCTCGGCAGTTGTCCGGTGAGCAATCAGCAGATTACGAATGTGGCCTGCAACGATCCACTCTTTCGGGATATCGGGGTACCACTTCGTATAGATCATCAGGAGTTTCACATTGTGTTCTCTGGTGACTGAACGAAGAAACGCAGCAGTCTTGTCATGGGTCGCCGTCTCAAACGAGCCTAGTCCAACCAGATCGAGGATGTAGATATTCGGGTCGTGATCGAAGGCGACACAGCCCAGGTCATTGACCGCCACAGGCTCGTGATAAAACATCTCTTCGAAACGATGCATCTGCATCTGCTGGAGATAGACGGAGCGGGCCGCATAAGGAACGCGTCCGACAACCTCAGCATAGGTCACACACCAGATAATCGGCAGAATCAGAATCCATGCGGTGCGGCGCCACTGAGCAATGAGACTCATGCAAAGCAGCAGGCAGAAACCGCTCACGGCGGCGTCGTAGCGGTAGAACCAGCCTTGTGGCCCGAGAAGAAGAAGAAGAACAATCGCCGCCGTACCAGCAAGAATCGCATTTCGCTTTGTACGGTCGTGACGGATACGGAAGTACGCCGCGGCAAGAATCACCAGGCTGAGGAGGAAGCGCCCGCGATGGATCAGGCTCTCCAGGTTGCCCTTGATGATCTGCATAATGTTGCTCGTCATCGAGCGATTCATGTTGGTGGTTGCTGTGGCTGTAGCGCCTTTAACCAACACCGATGTGGGTAGAAATGGGAGCCCCTTGGATCTCAGGTATAGACCGAACAGCACCAGGGGAGCGGCGCCGAGAATGAAGATCGCAATTGCCGAAGCGCGCTTCTGCTGGAACCAGCAAATCAGTGAAATCGCTAACGTGAATGCCAGGTTCTCGTACCGGATTGCCGGGGCAAGCACGGCAGCAACCAGCACAAAATTCGGTATAGACCTTCCGGCATAGGCCTCCATCACACCGTATGCGCAGGCAATTGCCAGAAGGAGCTGCAGGGTGTGCTCCATGCCGATAAAACTCAACCCAATGAGGTTGAGCGCAAGCACGATGAAAAACGCGACCGTCAGGCGATAGAGAAATGGCGATTTTCCATCTTTCCGCACAAGGACATCCCAGCGGTCAAAGAAACGCCCGAGCAGGAAACAGCATCCCGCACCCGCGACAATGTTATAGAGCAACGGAATCCAGACACGAACGGCACTCGTGCTGAACGGAACCAGAAGATATGGCCACAGGATGCTCGACGCCGGGGAAGCGGACTCTCCGAAGTTAATGGTGTAGCTGCCGTGCAGCAGACGCTGGGCCAATGCCAGGTGAATATAAGGATCGTCCAGAGCATAGGTAAAGCTTCCGTGGCAGAACCAGAGAACAACAGACAATGTTGCGACGGTCAGCAGACCATATATTGCCAACAGCATTCGGCTGAAGCCGCCGGTCGCTTGAACTCCTTCAGCAGACTGGACAGTGGACATATTTCCGAGTGTAGCCGGGTTAACCCAGTGGGGCAAACAATGTTGTATAGCAGTTTTATGAGTTTTATGCACGCTTCATCGTCTCCCCAAAGAGGCGATGCGCTATGTATGAACTTCAATCCAACTTTCGCGCAGCAACTCTCCATCCCAACACGGGTATTCACAAGTGCCCTCGATGTACATCGGGTGGAGGAAAAGAAAATGATGAACAAACGCTTTGCAGGACTTACTCTCGCGGCTGTGATGATGACGGCTACCTTTGCCGCTCCAGCAATTGCACAGGGCCCACCGCCTCCACCTCCTGGATATGGATCTGGATATGGCCCGGCATATGGATGGGACGCACCTCCTCATGAGTTTCAGGAGATTCAACGTCAGGGATTCCATGACGGCATTTATGGTGCACAGAAAGACTTTGAGAACCACCGCAGGCCGACTCCGAACAATCGCGATGAATATCGCCGTCCTCCGGTGAGCCCGCGCGATCGCAACGCATATCGTATGGGCTTTGAGCGCGGTTATCGCATTGGCTGGGATCACATTATGAATCGTGGCGGCGGCTACGGCTTCTATGGCCGATAACCGACTCATCCATCGCGCGTTGTTTCGAACCAGATAGAATGGCCTGCATCGCTAAACAAAAAGCATGCAGGCCGTTCTGCTTTAACGGCTCCTGGAGTGACTTCGCGTGACCTCTCTTCGCAGACTTCTTCCTATCTTTGTGCTTTCCGCAGCCGCGCTTGGGCAGAACCAGCGCGTTGCCGACCAGCGTGTCGGCGAAGCTCCTGTGAATGGCCTTGAGCGCCGCGGCACTGACTCCATCGCTCTGACGATTCCCAGCCTGCGGCCAGGGCCGACAGCGATCGAGATCAAGGATCTGGTCCTGCATGAATTCACCTTCGAGGGATCGCCAGTCGCTGCATCAAAGCTTCATCTGAAGCAGTTGAGTGAGGGCGTCTATGAGATCACCTCTACTGCATATGCAGTCGGCGACTGGGAGTTTCAGGTTCACGATGGCGCTGCCGGCTACTACGGTCTCGGCGAACACTACAACACGCTGAACCACACGCATGAAGTCATTCGCAATCTGTCGCAGGACAACGCGTACAGCAAGGGCGCAGGTACGTATAAGCCGATTCCCTTCTATCTGTCCACTACTGGTTATGGTCTATGGGTCGACACCACCGCCGAAGCTGTCTTCGACATGAACGCTGCTGACCGCTATGAGGTGAACATCTCTGTTCCCGCCGAGCGGTTGCGCATTGTGCTGTTCACAGGCCCGGAGTTTCCAAAGATTCTCGATCGCTTCACCGCACTTGTGGGACGCACCATCCTTCCACCGTACTGGGCCTTTGCTCCGTGGGTTGGCCGCGATTACCACCGCAACGATGGCGATGTGCGCGAAGACGTAGACAAGACCCGCGCACTCGGTCTGCCTGCCAGCGTCGAACTGATCGACTCACCGTGGTCTACCGGATACAACAGCTACGAGTTCAATCCGAAGCAGTTCTCAGACATCGGCGGCACCATCAAGTACGTCCATGACAACGGCTTCAAACTGGTGCTGTGGCACACGCCCTGGATCAATAACAAGACCAAGACGCCAGGTGAAGCCGGCTTTGCCGACAAGCTCGATGTTGAGAGCTCCAACTACAAGGAAGCTGCAGCCGGTGGCTACTTCGTCAAGAATGAAGACGGCACACCCTATGTAGGGACGTGGTGGAAAGGCGAAGGCTCCATCATCGACTTCACCAGTCCGGCTGCAAAGGAGTGGTGGCAGAACCAGGTCCGCAAGGTCATCAAGCTTGGCGCTGATGGCTTCAAGGATGACGACGCAGAAGGCAACTTCATCGGTCCCGTGAAGTTTGCCGACGGTACCGATCAGCGGCTGATGCGTAACCGCTTTGCCGTGCTCTACAACAACGCGATGGAAGAGCTGGTCCAGAAGGACATGAAGGGCAACGGTGTTCTCTTCGCCCGTAGCGCCACCGTTGGCGATCACAACATCGCCATGCTCTGGGGCGGTGATAACGAAGGCAACTTCTCCGAAGAGGACGGCCTGCCGACCATCGTGACTGCGGGTCTGGGCGCCGGGCTAAGTGGTATGGCCATGTGGACCGCCGATCTGGGCGGTTACTTCGGCGGCGCCGAGCCTGATCCGGCGAACTTCATGCGCTGGACGCAGGTCGCTGCCTTCTCCCCCGCCATGGAGGTTCTGAACACCAAAAACCGTGGCCCCTGGAACTACGGCGACGAGGCGCTGAAAAACTACCGCAAGTACGCCGTACTGCACATGAGCCTCTTCCCCTACCGCTACGCTGCGGCGCAGCAGGCCCACAAAACCGGCATGCCGCTGATGCGCGCCCTGGTGCTGAACTACCAGGACGACAAGCAGGCCCGCGAAACCCGGGACGAATACCTCTTCGGCGATGACTTCCTGGTGGCTCCGGTGCTCCATGAAGGAACGCAACGGCCGGTCTATCTGCCCGCGGGCGACTGGGTGAATTACTGGACCGGAGCGCAGGCCACCGGCGCCAGGACGGTCGTCGTCGATGCGCCGATGGATGTGCTGCCCCTCTACGTCCGCGCCGGAGCGGTGATCGCGAAGATCCCCGAAGACGTCATGACGCTGGTGCCTTCGGAGGAATCCGGCAACAAGACGGCAAAGGGCCTGGACGATCGCCGTATCTATGAGCTGATTCAACCATTTACAGGATCGGCAGCCCAAACGACGGAGGACTTCGAAGGCCGCACGCTGACCCGCGACGCCGGCTCGCTGAAGATCAAGGGGAAAGCCGCCAGGGTGAGCGTCCGCTGGAGGTTCGGCAAAGTGCGGTCGGTAACCGTAAACGGAGCTCCGGCAAAGCTGCTGACGGACACCGCCGGACCCTACGTCGAGCTGATCCATACGGATGAATCCTCCATCGAGTGGAAATAGAGCATTTCTCCGAATACCGTAGCTTTGGATAAATTTGCGAATGCCCTTTTCTTCGAAAGAAAACGGCGCATACAGCCAAAGCTCCGCACTGGGAGAATGCTCTAGCGCGAAACATTTTCATAGCCTTCCAGAGGCGACCGTCCGGAGCTTCGCCGCATCCCTTCTGCAAGTACTTGACCGGCGTACGGAGGGGCACGGAAATGAGTCCTGAGAGGGCTTTAGCGCGTCTAAAGAATGTGGTATCCTGTGGTTCGCTGGGATTCTGCGCCCATACTATGCCCTCGCCCACTGCGGAATAGAGGAGCTGTGGCCCAGGCGGTCTAGACCGCTACTCCGTTTTCCAGCCCCCGTAACAACCCCGGGATACGTGTCGACGAGAATCGCCAGACACGAAAATATTTTTACCCCGCGACTCGATCGTGGGAAGGGATGCATTGTGGCTAACGAGGAAATGGATAATTTCGGAGAGACAGCGCTAGACCAGGACAGTCTGGATAAGCTGATCGATGCCGGTAAAGAGAAGGGCTACCTCACCTACGGCGAGGCGAACGACCTGATTCCAGGTGATATGACCAATCCAGATGATCTGGATGACCTGCTGACGACGATCAATACGCAGGGTATCGATGTCCTGTCGCCTGACGCGAAGTTCGACAAGCGCGATGCCTACGATCTGGACGCTGAGGATGAGGACGTTGAGCTTGACCTGACTCCGGGACAGCTTGAGAAGACCAACGACCCGGTGCGCATGTATCTGCGCGAGATGGGTACGGTTCCGCTGCTTACCCGTGAGGGCGAAGTTGAGATCGCGAAGCGCATTGAGCGCGGCCAGTTGCGCGTCATGAAGGCCATCTCGCGCTCGCCGATCGTCATTCGCGAGATTCTCGCTCTAGGCGACGACCTGAAGCGCGGCGTACGCAACATCAAGGAAGTTGTCACCTTCGACGAAGAAGAGCTGACCGAAGAGATTCTGATGTCGCGCGTCAAGGCGACCGTCAAGAAGATCGACGCTATCTCCAATCACCAGAAGAAGGCCGAGGAGTACACGGCCAAGCTGGCCGATGGCAAGCTGAAGTCGCACAAGGATCAGCGCAAGCACCGCTGGCTGGTCGGGCGCGAGCGTGTGAAGGCGACGCGCATCGTGCGCGAGCTGAAGTACACCAACTCTGAGAAGAAGCGCCTGCTCGACAAGGTCAACAAGACCGTCGACTCCATGCGTACGTTGGAGCGCCAGATCAAGTCGCTGGACCAGAAGTTCGAGGCATCGCGTTCCGAAGAGCTGAAGAAGGAATACCGCCGCCAGCAGAAGAACTGCCGCACCGACCTGGAGCGCCTGGAGAGCGAAGCCGGCCTCACCATCGAGGAGCTGAAGCGCACGCAGCGCGAGATGATCCAGGGCGACATGGACGCGGAGAAGGCCAAGCGTGAGCTGATCGAGGCCAACCTTCGTCTCGTGGTCTCCATCGCGAAGAAGTACACCAAYCGCGGCCTGCAGTTCCTCGACCTGATTCAGGAAGGCAACATCGGCCTGATGAAGGCCGTCGATAAATTCGAGTACCGCCGCGGTTACAAGTTCTCCACCTACGCCACCTGGTGGATCCGTCAGGCCATCACGCGCGCCATCGCGGACCAGGCCCGTACGATCCGTATCCCGGTGCACATGATCGAGACCATCAACAAGCTGATCCGCACCAGCCGTCAGCTGGTGCAGGAGCTTGGCCGCGAGCCCAGCTCGGAAGAGATCGCGAAGCGTATGGATATCCCGGTCGCGAAGGTCCGCAAGGTCCTGAAGATCGCGCAGGAGCCCATCTCGCTGGAGACGCCGATCGGTGAAGAGGAAGATTCGCACCTTGGCGACTTCATTGAAGACCGCATGGCCGTCTCTCCGTCCGACGCCGTGATCTCGGTGAACCTGAAGGAGTACACCTCGCAGGTACTGCGCACGCTGACCCCGCGCGAAGAGCGCGTGATCAAGATGCGCTTCGGCCTCGAAGACGGCTCCGAGCACACGCTCGAAGAAGTCGGCCAGAGCTTCCAGGTCACCCGCGAGCGCATCCGCCAGATCGAAGCCAAGGCGCTGCGCAAGCTGCGTCATCCCAGCCGCAGCCGCAAGCTGCGTGCCTTCGTCGATGGCGTGAAAGAGATCTAACGCTGCCGCGTTAGCATAGAGACAAAGGCCGCGATTCGCTCGCGGCCTTTGTATTGTTCAAATGTCTTCGCTCTTCGAACCCACACCGCCGAACATCCTGCCGGAGCTTCATCAGCGGCTGCTTGCCTTCTATGGCAAGCCCGCTCCGCGCGATGTGTGGGACCCGCTGACACAGTTGATCTATTCACTGCTCTCGGCCCGTACCAAGACAGAAGTGTCGCTGCAGATCATCCGCGACCTGCGCAACCGCTTCGATGGCTGGCAGGGTGACTGGACACGGCTGCGCGATGCCTCCATCGAGGAGATTGAAGAGGTCATTCGGCCGGTAACGCACTACGAGAAGAAATCGCACCAGTTGAAGGAAACGCTCCAGCAGATCAGCGACCGCATCGGCGTGCTGCGGTTGGAGCCGCTCGGGCGATATCGCACGGAGAAGATCCGCGCCTGGATCGAGCAGCTTCCAGGTGTCGGCGTGAAGACCTCCGCGGCCGTCGTCAACTTCACCACATTACGTCGCCGCGCGCTGTGTATCGACGGCCATCACCAACGCATTGCGCAGAGGTTGGGCCTAAGTTCTCCCAAAGCCGATGCGCGCCAGGTGGAGGCAGACCTGATGGCGCTGGTGCCTGAGGAATGGACGCCGGAGATGCTGGACGAAGATCACTCACTCTTCAAACTGCATGGACAGACACTGTGCACGAAGAATGAGCTGCGCTGCCGCAAGTGCCCGCTGCTTGATCTATGCCCGACGGGCAAGGAAAGGGCCACGCCGAAGCGTGGCCCATATCCGGTCGATTGACGAACTAGAGCGTTTTCCCCGTTGCTGGGTATCCCGGAAGAGCGTACAGCGGCGTTTTCATTGCGGAAAACGCCCATAGGGTGCGGAAGCCCTACACTACACCCACAGGGAAAATGCTCTACTGCTTCGGTGTTGCGTCGACGGTCCACTCCTCAATCGGCGCCAGATTCAGATCTTTCAGACCGGCTTCGATCTTGGCCTTGTCGCCAACGGCAACCAGAATCATCTGGTCTGGATGGATGTAGGAGGTCGCTGCCTCTGCAGACTGCTTCAACGTCACTGCATCGACCTTCGCAGGCAGAGCACGATAGTACGTAAGCGGTAGACCATAGGTGAAGATATTGCCCATGGCCCCAACCACACCAGCGTTGGTTTCGAAGTCGCCAGGCAGCGAACGGGCATAGCTGTCGCGCGCCATCTTCAGCTCGCTATCGCTCAACGGCTCGGTGCGGATGCGCGTCAGCTCACGCATCAGCTCTTTGGCAGCCGGCGCAGTGACATCCGTACGAACAGAAGCACCAGCCAGGAACGGCCCATTGCCGCGGCGGAAGGTAAAGCGCGAGCTTGCCCCGTAGGTGTAGCCGTGCTCCTCGCGCAGGTTCATGTTAATGCGGCTGGAGAACAGGTCGCCCAGCATGGTGTTCATCACCACGACCGGCACATAGTCCGGAGTGGAACGAGGCAGGCCAAGCTGGAAGGCATAGAGAGCGGTCTGCGGAGCTCCGGGTTTGTCCACCAGGATCACGCGCTTGGTTGCCACAGCGGGAGCGGTTGGAGGTGTCGGCACAGAGGCCGTACCCGTCCATCCGCCGAAGTACTTGGTTGCCAGCGCACGCGCCTTGGCCAACGTGATGTCGCCGGACAATACCAGGGCGGAGTTCTTTGGACCGACGTTCTTCGTGTAGAAGCCCGACAGATCGGTGGAAGAAATCTCCTTCACCGAATCCGGCTTGCCGAGCGAGTTGTGCCCATAGGCGCTTGTGGGACCAAACAGGGCGGCAGCGCCGACCTGCTGCGCCACGATCGGCGGCTGATCGCGCTGCTGCAGCAACTGCGTCAGGCGGCGCTTGCGCACACGCTCCACCTCACCTCCATCGAAGGCAGGATGCAACGCCACATCCGCAAAGAGGTCGACGGCGTTGTCCAGCTTCGTCGTCAGTCCGCCCACAGAGACACTCATCGCGTCAGAGGTAGCGGTTCCGTTGAGTGAGAGCGCAAGGTCTCCCGTCTGATCCGCAATCGCCGTCGCCGAGCGAGTCTTCGTCCCCTCGGTCAGCATCGCCGCAGCGAAGCCGGCAACGCCGGGCTTATCCGTTGGATCCTGCGAAGCTCCACTGAGTGAAACCAGGTTCGCAGCAAAGAGCGGCAGCTTATGGTTCTCCGCCACATAGACCTTCAGGCCATTCGCGAGCGTAAAGGTCTGCGGCACCGGGAGAGCAAAGGACGGCGTCGGTCCGGGCTTGGGCGCAGTCTTGCGCCATGCCTGCGCCGCATCAAACTCGGCGGTATACTCCTTTTCGATCTTGACGTCGGCATCCGTATTCTCCGGACTGCGCGCAACGTCATGAATCACCTTCTCACCGGGCACACCATAGACAACGACACGATGATTGCTCGCCAGCAGATCCTGCGCATACTTCATCACAGAAGCACCATCCGCATTCTGATAGCGGGCGATATCTTTCGGAAGATATCCGGGGTCGCCGGTGAAATGGTTGTAGTAATTCAGCTTGTCTGCAACAACACCAATGCGCTCCAGGGGACGAATCAGGCTGGCGATGGATTTGGTGCGGGCACGCTCCAGCTCTTCCGGCGTCGCACCATTCTTCAGAAACTCATCGATCACCGCGTTCGCGGCCTTCTCCAGATCTGCAGCTTTGGTACCGGGACGTGCTGTGATCTCGCAATTGAAGATCGAAGCCACCTGAGCTGACTCGTTGTAGCACTGCGCTGCCTGTGCGATCTGCTGCTCGTAGACCAGCTTCTTATACAGACGGCTGGAACGCCCACCGCCCAGAACATCGGCTGTGATGTCCATCTCGGCATCGCCCGGAGCAAACGCCTTGGGCGAGAGCCATGCAAGGTAGACCTTCTCCAGTTGCACGGTATCGGTCACCGTGAGCCGCTTCTCTTCCGTGATCGACGGCGTCACGACATCGAGCTTCGGTACGGTCTCACCCTTCTGCAAGGGACCAAAGTACTTCTCCACCAGAGCCTTTGCCTGAGCCTTATCGAAGCTGCCGGCGACGACCAGCGTGGCATTATTCGGCGCATAGTAGGTCTTGAAGAAGTCGCGGACATCAACCAGGCGTGCCGCCTCGATGTCCTTGTGCGAACCGATCACGACACCGTGGTAGGGATGCGGTTCCGGGAACAGGTTGCCGTAGACCTCTTCTTCCACAACACCGTAAGGCTGGTTCTCACGCGACTGGCGGCGCTCATTCCGCACTACATCCCGCTGATTGGTCAGCTTGGCGCGATCCAGCGTATCCAGCAGAAAACCCATGCGGTCGCTCTCCAGCCACAAGGCGAGCTCAAGCTGATTCGAGGGCACCGTCTCGAAGTAGTTCGTACGGTCGAAGTTCGTGCTTCCGTTGATGTCGGATGCGCCTGCCGCCTCGAGATACTTGAAGTGATTCTTCTCACCCACATTCCTCGATCCTTCAAACATCATGTGTTCGAAGAGATGCGCGAAACCGGTGCGGCCTGGGCGTTCATTCACCGCGCCGACGTGATACCAGACGTTCACGCTGACCAGAGGCAGGGACTTATCTTCGGTAAGAAGAACCTGCAGACCGTTGGGCAGACGGTACTCTTCGTAGGCCATGGTGGGCGCTTTAATCGCTGATGTCTGCGCCAGCGAAGAGACGGTAAGGACGAAAGCAGAAAAGAGAGCTGCAATGCGCAGTTTCATTGGGGACCTACTCCGTGGAAGCAGAATTGGGTTCACTTCAGGGCGTGTCATCCAATTGCTGTCGTCAGCGTTGCGAGCGAAAATTCGTCCAGACGAGGCGGAGGTCGAAGGCTGTGGTTGTTCCCACTGTCGAGGCCGACAACGAAGTATGGACGAATTTGCACCGCAACCCAAGGGCCGGGCAGATTTTCCCAATCTCTTCGTCATTCGTCGTTCCAGTAGACCAGCTACAGTTCTCTCCTCACTCCTAGAGCTCAGAAAAATCTGCTCCCGGCGCTGACCACAGCAATTGGATGACACGCCCTAGCGTATCTCCGTCCACGCCAAAACGAAAGAGGCTGCGCCATGCGCAGCCTCCATGTGAAATGGGTGGGATGAGGGAGACTAAGCTGCGGCCGCCGGAGTAAACCCGTCGCAACCGCTGATCGGAGTGACCTTCAGGTGCAGGCCGGAATGCTTCGGATGACCGCAGTCGTCCACTACCGTTGCTTCCGCCTGGTGGCTGGTGACAATGGAGATAAGTTTGTTGTCTCTATGCGTCTCACCGAAGTGAGAACAAAGCCCGCATTGACCGTTCGAAATCTGCATAAGAAACCTCCATTCGATTCGATTAGAGATCGCGGCAACGCCCTCACGTTGCCTTGCCAAGCATCATGCGCCTCTTTCCGGAAGCTGTAAATTCCGACAAAACCAGACCGACATTCTGCTATATATCTACGGAACCGCAACTTCACCGGCTGCGTATCTGGCTGCGAGAGAAAGAGGTATCGGATGACAGGCGATCCTTACACAGCAGGCATGACAGACGCGCAGCGCGCGTACTTCTACTCCGAATATCAGAATCAGCGTAAGGATGAGGTCGCAGGCATCCTGTTCGCCTTCTTCCTGGGAAGCTTCGGCGCACATCACTTCTACCTGAAGCGCAACAGCATGGGTATCCTGTACGCTTGTTTCTTCTGGACCGGGATTCCTGGCCTGGTTGCACTGGTTGAGTGCTTCTTCATGCCGGGACGTGTGCGAGAGTACAACGCTCTGCTGGCTCTACAGATACAGCAGATGATTCTGAATGGCACACCGGCGCCTGCAACCCCGCCCGCTAACAACCATAATCCCTATCACGCCAACGGCCGTGTCTGCAGCCAGTGCGGTGCGCAGTTGGAGCAGGGCGCCCAGTTCTGCCCGAAATGCGGCACGCGGGTTGCATAGGACATGCTCTTGGGCGTATCGATAAATTCGGTCGAACCAGTACTCTGAGCGCTGAAGGCGCGTTCTATACCCAGCCTGGGGCAAGGCCCCAGGTTTCGGGGCATGTGAAACGATCAAAGGGCTGAAAGCCCGCTCTATAACTCCCAATGCAAAGCGAATCTATGAACACACCGTAGAAGAAATTCTGCCTGCGAGGGAAAAGCCGGGCTCATATGCCCGGGGGCACCACTCTGATAAACAAATTCGCTCGGGCTCCCAATATCCCACCCATTGCGTTGCGATGGATGGGCATCCAGTGCATGGGCTCTATCAAACATGTCGATCCCTCTAGCCCTTCCTAACAACAAAAGCGCGGGCTCTTGAGCCCGCGCTTTGTACTTGAGTCAATCTCCGCTTACGACAGCGAATGCAGATAGTCGAAGTCGGCCTTTGCCGCCTCAAGCGGAGGCAGCGTGTAAGGAGCTTCCTGCTCGACGAAGATATGCTCGACTCCGGTGCCCTTTACGCTGGCGAAGATCGCCTTATAGTCCACCTTGCCCTTGCCGATCTCCGTACCCTTGGCGCTCTCGCCGGTCTTACCGCTCTCCCAACTTGAGAAGTCCTTGATGTGCAGCATCTTGATGCGACCGGGGAACTTCTTCACGTAGTCGCCCGGCTTGTATCCGGCGACGGTGATCCAGCCGCAGTCGATCTCGAACTTCACATTGGCCGGGTTGGTGTTCTTGAGCAGATAGTCGTAGCCTGGAACGCCATCCACCAGGGCAAATTCCATGGTGTGATTGTGTGCTGCGAAGACCAGGCCGTTCTTCTTGGCCTCTTCACCCACCTTGTTCATGACCTCAGCCAGCTTCTTGAAGTCATCGCCCGTCAGCGGAGCGACCATCTTCGCGCGCCATGCGGCGCGTTCGGCGTCTGACATCTCAGCCGGTGACTTGGTCATCTTCTCCTGGATCAGTTGCTTTGGAACGGACGCCGTTGCGTACTTGCAACCCAGCGCCTTGGCGTCATCGAATGACTTCTGCAGATTGTTGATGTCCCACTGCAGGTGAGCGCTGGGGCACTTCAGACCGGCGTCATCCAGCACCTTGCGGAACTCGGCCGCTGTTTTAATGGTGCCGTAACCAGCCGTCTCAACTTCCTTGTAGCCCATCCCGGCAATCTGCTTCACGGTGCCCACGGTGTCTTTCATCATGGGATCGCGCACGGTGTAAAGCTGGATACCGAGAGGCAGGCCGAGCGGATCGGCCCATGCCATCCGTCCCATCACACCTGCCGCCGCAACCGCCGCCGCGCCGCCCATAAACTGCCGCCGATTCATCCGCATCTCTCTTTTCTCCTTGTGGGAAACCTTCGATTGCGAGTCTCTGCGCTTTTCTGGTGGCTTGTCAATCTGCGTCATGTAATATTGGCTGCACCCATCCCCGAGGAGACCATCGATGAAACGCTTCGCCGCGCTTGTACTCTCGCTAACGGCCACCGCCTTTGCCGCCACCACCACTCCTGTTGCAGGCAGTTGGAAGATCTATGGCGACGTCAACGGCTATCCGGTCAATGAGAGCTGCACGTTCTCGATCGACAAAGACAATAAGATCACCGGGAAATGCTCGCTCAGCAACAAGTCGTACGACGTGACTGGGACGCTGGAGGACACGAAGCTTACCTTCAAGCATGGCGGCGAGTATGAAGGCCAGGCGCTCATTCTGACCTGGGTCGGCACCATCGCGGAAGACGGCTCACTGGCTGGCACCATCGATGTACAGCCTCTCGGCTATCCCGGCACCTTCACGGCCAAGAAGGCAGAAGACGACAAGCCGAAGGCTGACGATAAGCCCGCAGCGGCGCAATAATAATCTCAATCCGGGAGGCTTCGCATGTTGAAGCTGATTGCAGCTGTCTTTGTTCTCGCCGTAGTCATCATTCTGGTTCTGGCCGCTACCAAGCCGGCCACCTTCCACGTCGAGCGTTCCGCCACCATTGCAGCTCCGCCGGAAAAGATCGCCGCCTTCGTCACCGACTTCCATCACTGGGACGCATGGTCTCCGTGGGCAAAGCTCGACCCAGCGATGCAGGTAACTTACTCCGGACCAGACTCGGGAACGGGCGCCATCTATCACTGGAAGGGCAACAGTAAGGTCGGCGAAGGCGAGATGGAGATCCTCTCCGCCACGCCGGAAAAGACCGGCATCCGTCTGGACTTCATCAAGCCCTTCGAAGGCAAGAACACGGCAATGTTCTACTACTCCGGTTCGCCTGCCGGCCCCACGACAGTCCGCTGGACCATGGACGGCCCCTCCAGCTTCATGACGAAGCTCATGATGGTCTTTACCAGCATGGACAAGATGGTTGGTCCGGACTTTGAGCGCGGCCTGACTAATCTGAAGTCAGCTGCCGAACATCCGTAGCAGGCATGTGCCCGGCGAAGACCACGCGGTTCCGTCCTGTCCGCTTGGCCTGGTAGAGGGCATCGTCTGAGAGTTGACGCAGCGTGTCCAGATCGTGAGCGTCTGCCGGATAGATAGCGACACCGATACTGATGGTGATGGGGATAATCAGACCGTTGATATGCAATGGCCGGTCAAATAGCCGTAGCAGGCTTTCTGCCAGGCTCCTGGCGCCATCCTCTGACGAGATGTGGTTGACGATCAGGGTGAACTCCTCGCCACCGGTGCGCGCCAGTGTATCGCTCTGCCGAATACGCGACTGCATCCGCGCTGCTGCCTGTTTCAGGCACTCATCGCCRACCASATGGCCGTAGGTGTCGTTGATATGTTTGAAGCGGTCGAGATCGAGCGTCATTAGCGCCGCCGGTTTGTCGCTGCGCTGCGCGATGGCAAGCCACTGGCTCATGCGGTCTTCCAACAGCGTCCTGTTCGGCAGACCAGTCAGGTGATCGTGTTGTGCCTGGCGCACCAGCTCCCGGTTGAGTTCCACGTGCTCAGTCGTGTCGACCACCAGCAGAAACCGCGCCCACTGGCCCTGGAAGGTAACCGGATACATCGTCATCTCCGCGTGAAAGCTGCTTCCATCCTTTCGGCGGGTGAGCGTCTGATACCTTTCGAACCTTCGTTCATACCGCAACATCTCCGCGCGTGCCGCTGCATCCTCCGGCGGGAAGATCTCCGGAACCGACAACCCGAGGAACTCTTCCATGCCATAGCCGTAGACCCGAAGCGCAGCCTCGTTGGCCGAGAGGAATCGCCCGTCTTCTGGAGAAAAGACGAGCATCGGATGAGGATTCCCCTCGTAGAGCAGACGGTATTCCTCGGTAAGTGTACGAACCCGCTCCTGATCCTCCTCCATGACCCGCAGAATCATGCCGAAGGCAACAAGATACTTGGGCAGATACCACAGATTGGTGAGCGTAATGAAGGACGATTCCCAGCCGGGTCTGTCCCCCATCCACCAGTACAGCGGATATTGCAGCGCCCAGAAGAAGAAGCCCTGCGATGCGATCCACTGGCCCGCGAGGTTGCGTGACGGCAGCGTCAGGAACATCAGACCGCAGGCAGTGAAGATCTCCGCCAGAATGACGGCGTAGATCACCTCCATCTGATTGGTGGCTACCAGCCGGAGCATGACCGCGCCGGAGACCACCGCCAGGATATCGAGCACCAGCAGCCGCACCTTCGATTGCAAGCCATAGCTACGCCGCAGCGACCAGTCCGCCAGCACCTCCCCGCCGACGATCAGAACAACGATCATCCACTTGCGTGCCGTCCCGTTATTGATCAGGAGAATTCCAAGGCACGCAGGAACACTCAGCGCAAGGCCAAAGCTGCACAACTGCCGGAACGTAAGGTCCTTCTGCCCGAAGGAGAGTAGGAAAGCGATTCCCGCAAAGACGATGGCCCATATCCGTACCGTCTCAATGACGGGGGTGCTGATATGGGAGATCTGCTCCCACTCCCAGATGGCCATGCTGGTAAGCTCCAGCAGCCAGCCGGCGAGCCATAGCCGGTAGCGACGCTGCGGCCTTCCCTTTTGCAGCGCGGCAAAAAAGAAGGTCATCAGCGGGACCATGATCAGATCGAACAATTCTTGCCGCATCAGGCTCCCGGACTACAGACCTGCGCCTTCCAGTTCAGCAGAGATTTCCAAGGCATCAATTACTGTTACTATCCCATCCGAAACGCCGCATTGCAGCAGAAGTTTTTCTGCAAATCCGCGACGGTAACGGTTTTGGGTAATGTTGAAATGTGATTGGAGCACATCTACATGCGTAAAGTCCTGGTGATCGATGTCGGCGGCACCCATATCAAAGTCCTGGCCACCGGAAAAAAGACCGCCATCAAGATCGCTTCCGGACCGGACGCGACTGCCACTTACATGGCAGAAGAGGTACTGGCAGCTACCGAATCCTGGCAGTACGACTGCGTCTCCATTGGTTTTCCTGGTCCGGTGGTCGGCAACCGCCCGGCCGACGAACCGCATAATCTCGGCTCCGGCTGGGTGGACTTTGATTATGAAGCGGCCTTCGGGAAGCCGGTCCGCATCCTGAACGATGCAGCCATGCAGGCCCTGGGCAGCTACAAGGGCGGCCGCATGCTCTTTCTCGGCCTGGGCACCGGCCTGGGCTCCGCAATGATTCTGGACGGCGCCATCGCTCCCATGGAGCTGGCACACCTGCCCTATCGCAAGGGCAAAACCTACGAAGAGTATGTCGGCAAAGAGGGCCTGGAACGCCGCGGCCGCAAGCGCTGGCAGCGGTCTGTCCACGACATCATCGAGCGCCTGCGCGCTGCCCTGCTCTGCGAATACGTGGTGCTCGGCGGAGGCAATGCCAAGCTGCTGGACGAACTGCCCGAGGGCGTCCTGCTCGGCGAAAACGTGAACGCCTTTGCCGGCGGCTTCCGCCTCTGGGAACCTCCGAAGAAAGAGGCATCGCCTCACGCCGCCATCGATGCCGGCCGGGCGCATGTCCGCCTGTCAGCGGCACAGAAGCACCAGGAAGCGCATCCCCGGAAAAGCTAGTTGGTTGGTTGAATAGTTGAATGGTTGAATAGTTCCCTTAGCCCCTGTGGCAGCCGCAGAGTTCGCGGGCTGGAACACCGACGTCCCGAGACACTATTCAACTATTCAACAATTCAACTATTCAACCAAAGAGCCGTTGCTGCGCCGGTCCCCTCACAGCCGCCGCAGGCATCTTCTGTGCGGTCTCCTGCGAGAGCAGGGAGTCCATCGCACGCTTATTCAGGCCGTGCTTGCGGCAGATCGCCGTTACCATCGCGCTCAGGCGTGCAGCGTAGGCTTTGTCGGCAAAGTCCCGATCCTGGAACCGGCGGGCGTATTCCGGCCCCAGGTCGGGAAAGTGTTCGCGGATGAAGCTCAGGTAGGTAGGTCGCGAACACGGTTTCAGGAACAGCGGGTTGGCGGCAAAGAAACAGGCTCCGTGGTCAGCGGCCAGCTTCGCCATGCGATCGATCGCTGTCATGGTGTCGGTAATACCGGGCAGCAGCGGTGAGTTCAGAACGCCCACGATGATGCCCGCCTGACGGAGCTTCTGCACGGTCGCCAGCCGCAAGTCGGGACGCGGAGCGCGCGGCTCCAGCTTCCGCGCCAGCTCCACGTCCGGTGTGGTGACGGTGAGGTGCACCACCAGAACGCTCTTGCGGGCGATCTCCTGCAGCAGATCGAGGTCACGGAGGATAAGCGTGGACTTGGTCACGATGCCGAGACGGATTCCGCTACGGCGCGCCAGAACCTCCAGCAGGCTCCGCGTCACCTTCTGCCGCCGCTCGATCGGCTGCCATGGATCGGTCGCCGTACCGAGCGCGATCTCGTCCGTGATGTGTCCCTGTCTCTCCAGCCGGCGCAACTCCTGCTCCAACAGCCAGGCTGCGTTCTCCTTGACGAAGATCTTCCGTTCGAAGACCTCCGGATCGTGAAAGTCCGGCTGGCCTTCCGCAGGTCCATCCTTCGGCGCCAGAAACTCATGGGTATACCGCGCATAGCAGTAGCGGCAACCAAACTCGCATCCGCGGTAAGGGTTAATGCTCCAGGCCATCCAATGCATCCGCTTGGAAACGGAGCGGTTGAGGATGCCGCTAACCTTCATCCCGCAGAACTCGACATCGTGGCCGTCATCTACATGTTCGGCCTGCGCCGCCATACGGACCATACCGGTAGCTCCCGGCAGAATGGGGAAGAGTTCTTTCGCTTTTTCTTCGCCATCCATGAAACGAGCTTAGGCCCGTTCCAGCGGTCCGTCAAGCGTGCATTCTGTGGAAGGATTTAGGGCGTACAGCGGCGTTTTCGTTGCAGAAAACGCCCATTGGATGGAGAGCTTCTAACCGCGATGGTAATGGCGGCGGGCCGCCTTATGGCGACGGTGCGCACGAACATTGGTACGGTGAGTCCGAGCCATCATGGCGTCGGCGAGAGGTGCAAAGCAGAACAACATCAGAAGTGCGAGGACGATCGAACGTTTGTACATAATGCCGCGATGATGACACGGTTCCCTGCTGATGGGAAGGAATCTTCTACGCTACCTATCAATATCTTTTTGTTTGTCATCCTGAGCCGAACGGGGTCCCCGGCCAGCTTCGCTGGCTGGGGCAGGGAGGCGAAGGACCCGCTTCTCTACCGAGACATCCCAAACCGGGTGCCCCACCCTCACGAAGTTAGGGTGGGCGAAGAAGCCACGAGTAATCAAAGAACGGATCGAGCTTGCGCTCGATACTCCCAGGTAAGCTTCGCGTACCTGGGGCACCCGATTATGGGCTCACCGGATACTGGTGATACGTTCTAACTTCCCGCAATCGTAATTCCTTCAATCCGAATCGTCGGGCTCGCACTCGATGACCGGAAGTTCAGATCATTCCCGATCGCCACAATATTGCGGTACATGTCCTTCAGATTGCCGGCGATGGTGATCTCTTCCACCGGATACGCCAGCTCGCCATTCTCGATCCACAGACCGCTGGCGCCCTGCGAATAATCGCCCGTCACCAGGTTCACCCCGAAGCCCATCGTCTCCGTTACGTACAGGCCGCTCTTCACATCGCCGATCAACTGCTGCGGCGTGATGCTGCCGGGCTGCAGGAAGAAGTTCCCCGCACCGATACCAGGCGTGCCCGCCAGGCCGCGCGAAGCATTGCCCGTCGACCGCAGCCCCAGCTTGCGGCCGGTGTAGCTGTTGAGGACGTAGCTCTTCAGCACGCCGTTCTCGACAATAACGGTGCGGCGCGTCGGCAGGCCCTCTCCATCGAAAGGCGAGGTACCGAACCCCGCCGCACCGTTGAAGACCAGCGTCCCGTCATCGACGATGGTGACGTTCTCTCCGGCAACCTGCTCGCCGAGTTGGCCGGCGAAGAAGCTGGCGTGGCGATAGATCGCGTCCCCGTTCGCAGCATCGAAGATATTCGACATCAGGCTGCGCGCGATCTCCGGCGAGAAGACGACCGGAGCTTTCTGCGTCGGCACACGACGCGCTCCCAGGCGGCGCAGGGCGCGGCGGGCCGCTTCTTTTCCGACCTCTTCGGGTGACTCCAGAGCTCCAATACGCCGTGCCGCGGAGTACCAGTAGTCGCGCTGCATGGTTCCCGTCGTGTCCTGCGCGATGGGAGAGACAGAGAACCCGCAGTAGCTGCGGCGATACTCGCCACTGAAGCCGCGCGAGTTAACGACGATCTTGCGCGAGGTAGCGGCGTCGAAGTCCGCTCCTGAGGAGTTCTGGATGCGCGTATCCGCCGCCATCGCCGCAGCCTCGCACCGGCGCGCCATCTCGATGCGCTGCTCCACCGGAAGCGAGTAGACATCGTCGAAGTACAGGCCCAGATCGCCGGACAACGAACCAAACTCATCCGGCTCCGGAAGTCCGGCGAAGGGATCTTCACTGGTAATCTTCGCCAGTCCGACTGCACCTTCCACCAGGCGGCGGATCGATGCTTCCGACAGATCCGACGAAGACGTGTTCGCCGTCCGCTGCCCGATAAAGACCCTTAGACCAACGGCACGTGAACCCGACTCCTGCAGCGTCTCGACCTGGCCCAGACGGACGCTGGTAGAAAACTCATCGCCCTCGTAGACCACAGCCTCGGCGTCCGTGGCGCCGGCCTGCAGGGCGCGCTCCACCACCTGCTGTGCGAGAGAGTTCAGATCCAGTTGCTGCGAGAGTTCTTCCGTTGTCATTGTCATTCCGCCTTCAAGGATATCTGCTGCCACTCCCTGATGTGCGAGACTTCTCCTCGACAGAGGAGAAGGAATGGAGCACACCTCGCAATTTGCGACCTACCCCAGCCTGCGTGACCGCGTCGTGCTGGTCAGCGGCGGAGCCACCGGCATCGGCGAGGCCATCGTGGAGGCCTTCGCCCGGCAGGGTGCCCGCGTCGCCTTCCTGGATCTACATCAGGAAGCAGGCGAGGCGCTCGCCTTGCGGTTGCAACAGAATGGCTTTCCAGCTCCTCTCTTTCTGCGCTGTGACCTGACCGACACCACTGCTGCACAACAGGCTCTACGCGCCGTAGAAACGCAATGGGGAGCGCTCGACGTACTGGTCAACAATGCCGGCAACGACATTCGTCATAGCCTGGACGAAGTTACGCCGGAGCGCTGGGACGAGCTGATGGCCGTGAACCTGAAGCACCAGTTCTTCCTGTCGCAGGCTGCGCTTCCCGGCATGCGGCAAAAGCAGCACGGATCGATCGTCAACATGGGCTCGATCTCCTGGGTCATTCCCTCCACCGACCTGCCCGTCTACACCACCGCCAAAGCCGCAATCGTAGGCCTGACAAAGACGCTGGCCCATCTCGCCGGCAAAGATAACGTCCGCGTGAACTGTGTGATGCCGGGCGCGATTTTGACAGAAAAACAACAACGCCTGTGGCTGACGCCTGAGTACACCGCCACGGTCCTGGGAGCGCAGGCCATCAAACGCATGATCCTGCCGGAGGAAGTCGCACGCCTGGTGCTCTTTCTCGCATCGGACGATAGCGCAGCCATCACAAACCAGTGCCACGTGATCGACGGCGGCTGGATCTAGGGAAGTAGTTGAATGGTTGAATGGTTGAATGGTTTTCAGCGCTGAAGGCGCGTTCTATACCAGCCTGGGGCAACGCCCCAGGTACCCGGCCCAAGAAGAATTAAAGGGCCGAAGGCCCGCTCTATAACTCTGTCGCCTGCCTACCCACCTACGCTTTTTGTTGGGGCACTTAAGGTTGTTTCAAAATCTCAAACGCCTTAATTCGTTCCACCCACAGTCATCTTGTCGAGCTTCACCGTCGGCATACCCACACCCACAGGAACACTCTGCCCACTCTTACCGCAGGTGCCAATCCCCTCATCCAGGGCCAGGTCATTCCCCACCATCGAGACATACTTCAACGCCTCGGGCCCATTACCGATCAGCGTGGCCCCCTTCACCGGAGCCGTCACCTTGCCGTCCTCGATCAGATAGGCCTCGCTCGCCGAGAAGACGAACTTGCCGTTGGTGATATCCACCTGCCCACCGCCGAAGTTCACCGCATAGAGACCGCGCTTGACGCTCTTGATAATGTCCTCGGGCATGTCCTCGCCGTTGAGCATGTAGGTGTTGGTCATGCGAGGCATGGTGATGTGCTGATAGCTCTCACGGCGTCCGCTGCCGGTCGACGGAATCCCCATCAGCCGCGCCGAGAGCTTGTCAGAGAGATAGCCTTTCAGGATGCCGTTCTCGATCAACACATTCTCGCGCGTCGGTGTGCCCTCGTCGTCGACGTTCAGCGATCCGCGCCGATTGGGGATGATGCCGTTATCGACCACCGTTACCTTCGAGCTGGCAACCTGCTGACCAATAAGACCCGCGAACGCCGAGGTCTTCTTGCGATTGAAGTCTGCTTCGAGTCCATGCCCCACAGCCTCATGCAGCAGCACACCCGGCCAGCCAGGACCAAGCACGACCGGCATCTCGCCTGCAGGAGCGGCAATCGCTCCAAGCTGCAGGATGGCCGTACGCGCCGCTTCGTGGGCAAAGTGTTCGGGCGTCTTCACCGTCTCAAAGTAATCAATGGTGATGCGTCCGCCCCCACCGCTGCTGCCGCGCGCCGTATTGGTTCCATCCTTCGCAATGACAAAGACATTGAAACGAGCCAGCGGCTGCGTGTCGCTCGCGAACGTACCATCGCTGGCAGCGACGAGAATGCGGCGCAGCTCATCGTTGTAGCCGGCACGCACCTGCGTAATCCGTGAATCGTAAGCGCGAGCGGCACGATCAGCCCGCAGAATCAGCTCCAGCTTGCCGGCGATCTCAGCATCAGTGCTGGCGCCTGCGACAGGATAAAGCTCCGGCGTCGTGGGCGAGGTGAATCCCTGTACCTGCTGCTTCGCCGGTCCGCTGGCAATCAACGCCGCAGTACGAGCAGCACGTAGCAGCCGCTCCGGCGAGAGATCGTCGGTATACGCAAACCCCGTCCGCTCACCACTCAAAACCCGAATGCCGCAACCAACGCTAATGCCCTGGCTGGCCGACTTCACCAGCGATTCATCAACGCCAATCGAAGTTGACGTCACCGATTCAAAGTAAAGATCGGCATAGTCACCACCGGCGGAAAGAGCCTCACCTAGGCAGCGCTCCATCAGCCGCTCCGAGACGCCGAGAGTATCGATGAAGTAGCGCTTGTGGTCGGCAGCGGAAGGGATCGTCATGAATACAGATTCTACGCTTCCACGGTCCGCCACACTGTTCCCATCGCCCGCGGTTACTCTCTAAGCGGAGGCACGTCTCTGACGCTTTTCCTGCGCCCAGGTTTGTGAAACTGGCCGTTTGATGGTTTTTGGTGCGGTCAGCCTAACGCTCACATTCAGATTCAAATTGACGGCATATCGAATCAGGGTTCCAAACGCAAACTTGGAAAGCTTGCCGTTGAGCAGATTGCTGACTTCAGGCTGATGCACGCCGAGAAGTTGAATCAGATTCTTCTGTGTGAGCTTCTGTTTCTCGATCTGGGCGATCAAATCTCTCCAGAGATCCGCTTTGACTTTTGCCTCCGCTGCCTCCTGCGGAGAAAGCCCCAGGTCATCGAAGATGTCTCCTCTGGTTACGTGCGTCGGCTTATTTTGTACCTTTGTGCTTGGCATCCCGTCGCTCCTCCATGAGCCTTTGACGTACCTGTTTCAATCGCGTTGCTGCTCGATCGAGGTCTTTCTTCTCTGTCTTGCGAGTGTCTTTCTCAAAACAGTCAAGGACATAGAGGACGTCATCGATTCGAGCCAGATACAACAGCCGATACCATTTCGCTTCGTCGTCCGTCTTCAACTCAAAGACGCCCTGACCAATTGAGGGCATCGGTCTAACATCAAGCCGTGCCGGACGCCCTTCCTGCATTTCGCGAAGAGAGTTGCCGAAGTCAATCCTTACCGCCGATGGCCATCCGAGAAGAACTTCTCTGCTATTTCCCTCCCACGAAATAACCGCGGACCTCGGCTTCTGCTCAACAGGTGATTTCGCCGTCACGCCATCTAGATTATAGGAATATTCCTATAAAAACAAAGCTCCCCTAAAACAAAAAGCCCTGCGACTATCTCCTTCTCCGGAATAGTCGCAGGGCCTTTCCAATCTTGTTATTGCTACATGTTCGCCTTGCCGGCGCGCATATCCTCGTTGAACTGGGGCTTGGTGAAGTTCACCGAGTCCTGCATTTCCTTCTCATACTCTGCACGATGATGCATCAGGCCCTCGGTTGGCGTCGCATACTCGGCTCCAGCCGTGAGCTGGATGACGCCGTCCGACGCCAGGGCAGTCGCTACCTTCTTCAGGTCTTCGACCGTGGTGTTCAGATACTGCGCATCGCGCGGATCGAGCACCCATACCGGCTGGCCGCCGCCGAGCACGCCCGAGAGCCAGAAGACCTTCTTCGCGATGAAGTCGAGGCGCTGCTGCTCGACGGTGTCGTTGAAGACGAAGGTCTTGCGCCAGCGTGAGTAGTAGCGGGTCGTGACCGGTACCGGCTGGCGGTTACCGGATTTCACAAACTCCAACTGGCCCTGGTCCATGGTCTTGCGGACGGCGTTGTAGATGAAGCTCTCGGCGAAGGGCTGCTCCATCGCCGGAACGATCTCGGCGAAGGTCAGCGTCATCGACGCCGAGACCTTGGCGTGCAGCACCGGCTGCGCTCCGTCTTCCAGCCAGGCCTCGCCGTGCACGATGTACGTGTCCGCGCCCGAGGTGGAGGTGTGGAAGGGCCACGCGAACTTCGAGAAGCTGATCGGCAGGCCGTGCATGGTGACGTAGGTGTCAGGCCGCGGATTCTTCAGGCGCTTGGCGGAGTCGGCAAAGTAGGTCTTCAGCTCGGCCTGAGTCTCCGCGCGGCCGAAGTCGAAGTCGGCGCTGATCTCCAGCGTCTCAGACTTGCCCTCGGGGTTGGCGAGGGTGAACTTCGCAGTGGGCTTGCCGCTGAAATCGGCACCGGAGGTGGTATTGCTGACCGTAAGACCCGCGACGCGGGCGGCCTCTTCGACCTGCTGCTGCAGGCTGAGCTGGGTTGCTGCTGCCATGGTTCGTGTTTTCTCCAAGAATCTCTATTATTTTAGAGCGTTTTCCCGGTTGCTGGGCATCCCGGAAGAGCGTGCTGCGGCGTTTTCATTTGCGGGAAAACGCCCATAGATGCGGAAACCCTACGCTACACCTACAGGAAAAACGCTCCAGGACATCTGCGGGACTATTTCAGGTCAATCGCCTTGCCATCGGCCGTTGAGAGCTGCGCCCCCAGCACGCCCGCCAAAGTGGGGGCAATCTGCCGCATGTCGATGAGCCCTAAGTCTTTACCTGGTTTCAGGCCGGGTCCCATGATGAAAAATGCCGACCGCAGGGCCGGATCGCTGGCAAGGTAGCCGTGTGCTCCCAGGTTCGAAACTCCGGTCGCCACTTCCGGCTTCAGCTCCGCAATCGCCTGCCAGCCCGGCCGCAAAGCCACCAGGAAGGCCGCTTCCGGATAGCCGCCCATCGCCACCGTCTCCTCGCGGTTGTAGACGTGGCCGATACCGTTGGCCGGATCGATCGCCAACTTACGCAGCAACGCCGATACCGCCTGCTTCGTCTCCGCATCGTTGGGGTCGTTGAGCATGATGGCCGCCGTTCCGCCCGAGACCCACGGCATCGCTTTCCATGAGGTGACGTTGCCCTTCGCGTCCACCGCGATCAGCCCAGCATCGACAAACGCCCTCTTGAGCGAGACGTAGTAGTTCACGGGCTCAAAGCCGTGATCGCTCAGCACACAGAAGATGACGTTCTTGTCCTGCGCGTAGGCAGCGTCGTAGATCTCCTTGAGCAGCTTGTCCTCTTCCTGCACGGCGGCGTTGGCCGCCTCCGAGAAGGGACCGTGATCATGCTGCGCCGTATCCAGACCGGCGAGATGCACTGCCAGTAGACCCGGGTGGTACTGCTTCAGGATGGCGACCGCAAAGGCGACCCGCTTATGGTCGTTGGCGACATCGACCACCTTGCTGGGATAGCGGCCGAGGGTCTTTTCGAGATCCTTCAGCATGCCCGCAGGCGTCGATGCATTTTCGAGCGTACTGCCGTCATCCTGCGGCGACGGGTTCCAGAACTCCGGAATGTTGTAGTCGATGGGAGCGCCCTGGGTCACCGGCCAGTTCACGGCTGCTGTCTTCACGCCCGCATCGTGCCCGGCCTGCCACAGCGTCGGCACCTTGATGGTGGAGAAGCTCCACCACCACGCCGAGGGATCTTTTCCGAGAGGATCAAACGGGCGATTGTTCAGCACGCCATGCTTCGCCGGCCAGACGCCGGTCACCAACGTGGTGTGCGAGGGATAGGTGTAGGTGGGCAGCACACCGATGACGCCGTGAGCGTAGACGCCGTTGTGCATCATGCCCAGCAGAAAGGGCAGCTCCAGCTTGTGTTCTTCGGCGTAGGTTACGTAGTCGGGCCGCATGCCATCGACTGAAACCATAACCACCAGAGGCTTCTTCGCCTGCGCTACGCAGGCGACGGCTGCCGCAAACAGGACAACAAGGAAACGGAACTTCCGCATGACACCCCTTTTGCGCCAACCCCGGCCGAACTGACAACTCCATGGGCGCAACTAGATAATTGTCTCGTGCCGATCGATTCTGTCCAACTCGCCAGCATTCCTACCGAGAGCCGCAACCCCCGCACCACCGCCATCGATTCCCTGCCGACGGAAGAGATGCTGCGCCTGATCAACCGCGAGGACGCGGCCGTGATCACCGCGGTGGAAGCCGAGGTGCCGCACATCGCCGCTGTGTTGGACGCTTTGGTACCTCGCATCGTGGGCGGCGGACGGCTGTTTTATATCGGCGCCGGCACCTCAGGCCGCCTGGGTGTGCTCGACGCCTCGGAATGCCCACCGACCTTCTCCGTTCCGCCGACGCTGGTGCAGGGCCTGATCGCAGGCGGCGATTCGGCGCTGCGTAAGTCGAGCGAGAAATCAGAGGACTCCCGCGAGCAGGGCGCCGCGGACTTAAAAGCAGCGGACTTCACCTCGGGAGACACCCTGGTCGGGATCGCCGCGAGCGGGCGCACTCCCTATGTTCTGGGCGCTATCGCCTGGGCCCGCGAGATCGGCGCGCTGACCGTTGGCCTGTCGTGTGTTCCCGGCTCGCCGCTGGCGAAAGAAGCTGAGATGGAGATCACTCCTCTCACCGGCCCGGAGGTCCTGACCGGCAGCACCCGCATGAAGGCCGGCACCGCGACGAAGCTGGTGCTGAACATGCTGTCGACCGGCCTGATGATCCGCACCGGCCTGACCTACGGCAACCTGATGGTGAACGTGCAGCCGACGAACGAGAAGCTGGTCGATCGCGCCGCCCGCATCATCATGGAGATCACCGGAGTCGATCAGAAAACTGCCGCCGAACTGCTGATCGAAGCCGGCAGTGTAAAGGTCGCGGTAGTGATGCAGAAGCTCGGCCTCTCCACCGATGCGGCCGTCGCCAAGCTGCAACAAGCCGGCGGCCGCTTACGCGAAGCACTGGAAAGCTAACCACCTCAACACTGGATGCCCCATATCTGGCGGCAGCATCGCCAGATGTGGGTGAGCGCCACCGTCATCCAAGCATTCTGCAAACCCACATCTCGGCGTTGCCGAGATATGGGGCACCCAGTTGTTGGGGATCAGCAAATAGAGCATTTTCCCTGTTGCTGGGTATCCCGGAAGGGGTGTGCAGCGGCGTTTTCATTGCGGAAAACGCCCATAGATATGGAAGCCCTACACGACACCTACAGGGAAAATGCTCTAGTCGGAAACTTACCGCTCTGCGCGAATCTCTACAACACCGGGCAGCGGCGTGGGAGCCCAGTTCTTTTCCATGCAGACGGCGACGCAGTTCCGACCGGCGCGTTTCGCACGGTACAACGCCACATCAGCGCGGCGGTGCATCAGGGGCCAGGCATCGCCATTGCCCAGGTGTATTGTGATGCCGACGCTGATTGTCAGGTGCACGACCGCCGCCTCGGTGACGATATCGAGCGTGGCAATGCTGGCGCGGAGTCGCTCCGCGATCTCCTGTGCTGCGGTGAGGCCGGTTTCCGGCAGCAGGATCGTAAACTCCTCGCCACCGGTACGCGCCAGCACATCGCCACCGCGGATCTGCAACAGCATCTGCTCAGCAACCTTCTTCAGCGCGATATCACCGGCGGCGTGTCCGTGGGTGTCGTTGACCTGCTTGAAGAAGTCGATATCAATCGCCAGCACGCTCAATGCTGTGCGCTTGCGGGCGGCGCGCAGCACCTCGCGCTCGGCTTCATCTTCCATGGCACGGACATTCAACACACCGGTGCGGGCATCCGTCCGCACCTGCAGGCGAAGCGCGCGGTTCATCTCCCGCTCGAAGAACCAGAGATAGACCACGAAGAAGCACGCTGAGACAAACATCATGCAGGCCAACGTGGCGAGCCAGAAGGGATCCTGCCGCGCCGGGCGGAAATGACCGCTGGTGTTGACGTCGTACCGGAAGAGCACCATCGGCGTGCGGATGGCAATCAGAGTGAGATGAGCAACCAGAACCGTAATGCCTGCTCGCACCACCGTCCGCATCTCAGGATCCTGATTGCGCCGCAGCACCTGAATGGAGAGGATGCATAGCGCGAAGATAGGAGTAATGCTGAAGGCAAAGGTGTGCGAGAAGCCGGAGAGAAACAGGGTCGAAAAGGTCAGCAGTTCCGCGGCCAGCACGGTCGGCCAAAGCCTGCTTTGCAGCGGTCGACGCACAATCGCCCAGCGAAACCCCATGTAGATACAGAAGAAGCTGATGATATTGCACAGCGAAGGCAGCAGAATGCTGAGCACAAGGGGAAGCACGCCAAGCGTTCCCAGAAGCGCATTCCGCAACAGACCGATCAGCGCCGCCGCCATAAACCAACGGTGCGCTCGCAACTGCGGATGATGCAACGCAAGCAGAACCATGGCGCCCGCATAGACGACACCCGTGGCCACATCGCAGATGAAAAGAGTCTGGTAGTTGAGCAGCATAGCGGCAAAACTCAACGGCGTTTCAAAAAGACTAACGGAGTGGTCCCTCTACCTTACGACACTTTCCCGTTAGAAAAGAGAGAGTTTTCCCGGCATGGGAATCCCCAGATGGTCGTATGCCAGCCGCGTCGCCACGCGGCCTCGCGGGGTGCGGTTCAGGAAACCGATCTGAATCAGAAAGGGCTCGTACACCTCCTCCAATGCATCTTCTTCCTCGGCCAGCGCCGCGGCCAGCGTATTCAGCCCTACCGGTCCGCCATCGTACTTTTCGATGATGGTGCGCAGCAGGCGGCGGTCGAGCTCGTCGAAGCCGTGGGAGTCGACCTCAAGCATCTCCAGCGCCTTGGTGGCGGTTGGCCGGTCGATGACCCCGTTGCCGCGGACCTGCGCATAGTCACGTACCCGACGCAACAGGCGATTGGCGATACGCGGTGTTCCCCGGCAGCGCATCGCGATCTCAGCCGCTCCGTCCTCGTCGCAGGCAATGCCAAGTACCTCGGCGGAGCGCTGCACGATGAAGCGCAACTCGTCGTCGGTGTAGAACTCCAGCCGCAACAGGATGCCGAAACGTGACCGCAACGGCGAGCTAAGCAACCCCGGCCGGGTGGTGGCAGCGACGAAGGTAAACGGCCGCAGCTCCATGACATGCGTCCGCGCCGCAGGTCCCTGGCCGATCATGATGTCGAGCTTGTAGTCCTCAAGCGCCGTGTAAAGCTTCTCTTCCAGCACCGGCTGCAGCCGGTGAATCTCATCCAGAAAGAGCACCTGTTTCTCGCGCAGATTGGTCAGGATCGCCGTCAGGTCTCCGGCGATCTGAAGCGCAGGACCGCTGGTCTGCTGAAAGCCGACCTCCAGCTCATTGGCAATGATGGTCGCCAGCGTCGTCTTACCCAATCCCGGAGGCCCGAAGAGCAGAACGTGGTCCAGTGCCTCGCCACGCGACTTCGCCGCCTCCAGCGCGATGGCAAGCTGCTCCTTGGCTTTCGACTGCCCGATAAACTCGCTGAGCTTTTTGGGACGAAGCTTCAGCTCGAAGGCGGAGTCCTCATCCGTCGCCCCGGCAGAGACCAGCCGCTCCGCCTCATCTTGGGCACGGCGGTTCAGATCGATCTTTTTGTTTATGAAGCTCGGTTTCGAAAAGTCCACGCAAGAAGCCTGCTAAAGGCGATGGTACGGCGAAAGTCTGCCGACCGCAAACCTCGCAGCCCCATGCACTGGGTGCCCCATCCATCGCAACGCGATGGGTGGGAGATTCGAGCGCCCGCTCGAACCCGTCTTTTGTCTGTCATCTCGCGCTGAACGGCTGATTCGCAAATATCCCACCCAGTGCATGGGGCTAAGCAAACTTGTCAACACACGTGACTTCTCAAAAGAGCCGGTTTTGCACGGGAACCGTGCTCTCTACCCGTCCATCACCGCGGATGTGCAGGACTTCCATATGCCGTTCAGCCATCGCAGGACCAAGCATTAGCCAGCGGTGGCAGTGCATGGGATCCTCCTCGGCGCACATGATGGCGGTGTTGCTTGCGCCGGCTGTCTTCTCCAGAAGCTCCATCCCGGTCTGGAAGCGCGGTGTGGCGCGGACTGCCGCGTAGTCCACCCCACCATCGGAACCGTGCAGCGCCGGGTCACGCGGTTTCCCGCCGAGCCGGTCGCCCATCCAGACATAGCGAATGCCTGCTTCCATTAGCGCCGCAGCCAGCGGCTCCCGCGAGAACCACGGCATACGCCGGGATGCGGGGATGGAGCGGATATCAGCAAGCGTCTCAATGCTGTGCTGCCGCAGTAGCTCGATAAAGACAGCCATTGGATGACGCGAGTGACCGATGGTGTGAATGCGTGTCAATGCGTTTGCTACTAACCCTGGTACGGCCCACCCACTGCACCCCAACCCCACTGCGGCATCGGTGCAGTCGTATCTTCAGTCGCTGCCGGATCGAGCTTTGAGTTGATCACCGCCAGACGCGAACCCCACTCCAGGTAACCGACAAAGGCCGAACGAAACTCAGGATCGTCCGGCAGACCCACTTCGTCCGCGGTCTCGAGCAACAAGCTCATCCAGCGGCGGCGCTGCTCGTCCGTAAGGTTGCGGCCCATGTGTTTCCGAATCATATGCGCGTGCCCGCCGTGCTCTTCGCTGTAAACCTTCGGTCCGCCAAGCACCTCACCGACAAAAGCCGCAACGTGCTGTGCGTGATGCGGATCCATCTGCGCAAAGACATCGCGCAGCAACGGCTCCTGCGGCACGCGCTCGTAAAAGCGCACGAAGAGACGCTCAAGGGCCGGCGAACCACCGGCCCACTCATAGAGCGTAGGAACTGTTTTCTGCTCGCTCATGCCAGCAGGATACTCTGCCTCAGTAAATGGAGCGCAGCAGGCCACCCTCGGCGCGTACCGCTGCACCCGTCGTTGCCGCACTCAGCGGGCTGGCCAGGTAAACCACCAGGTTGGCCACCTCGGTGTCGTCAATCAGACGTTGCAGCAGCGAGCTCTGGCGATGCTTCTCGAAGAACTCCTTCTCCGCCTCTTCGGGTGTGGCGTTGGGCTTCGAGGCCATCTTCTGCAGGAACTCCACAATGCCCTCGCTCCGTGTCGGCCCCGGCATCACCGTGTTGACCGTCACATTGGTTCCCCGCGTGGCCTCAGCCATGCCGCGGCTGATGGCGAGCTGTGCCGACTTGGTCATGCCGTAGTGCACCATCTCACCCGGAGTCATGATGCCGCTCTCGCTGGAGATGAAGAGAATGCGGCCCTCGTTCTTCTGGAGCATCTGCGGGAAGTAGTGCCGCGCCAAACGAACGCCGCTCATCACATTCACCTCGAAGAGCCGGAACCATTCGGCATCTGTGATGTCTTCAAACTTCTTCGGCTCATAGATCCCGAGATTGTTCACCAGGATGTCGGTCGATGGAACCGCCTTGATGATGGCCTCGGCTCCCTCAGCCGTACCTGCATCCGCAACAAGCGTCGTCACCGCAGCCCCCAGCTCACCGAGCGCCGCCTTCAGCTTTTTCTCGTCGCGGCTAGGAACGGTAACCCGCACCCCTTCGGCGATCAGCCCCTTTACGATTGCCAGACCAATGCCGGCGCTGCCTCCGGTGACGAGCGCGTGCTTGCCTTTGAGCTTGAGATCCATGAATTCCTCCACAGCATCCGATGCCGTAAGCCGCTGGATCGACGCAGGCAGCCAAAGTTATAACTTTTGTTATACTAAAATCCATGGCTACCACCATCAAGATCACCGCAATCGGCAATTCGGCGGGAATCATCCTGCCGAAGGAGACTCTGGCTCGTCTGCATGTCGAAAAGGGCGACGTTCTGTATCTCACGGAGACCGCCGACGGGATCCAGCTCACGCCGTACGATGAAGAGTTCGCAAGGCAGATCGAGGCGATGGAAACGGTGATGCGCGAGAACCGTGATGTTCTTCGCCGTCTGGCCGAGTAGTGATGCAGGAACCTCTTTGGATTAAGAAACCGGCAGTCCTGCAGATTCATGCGCGTGAACTCTCCATCGATGGTGGTGCTTCTGGAGTTCGCGATGAAGGTCTGCTGGAATCGGCACTGGCGCGGCCGCTGAATACCTTCGCGTATGACGATCAGGCGACCTTATTCGATCTTGCGGCGGATTATGCCTTTGGCATTGCCCGTAACCATCCGTTCGTGGACGGCAACAAACGCACCGCCCTGCTGGCGTGCGAAGGTTTTCTGTTCCTGAATGGCTACCGCGTCGCCTCAGAGAAGGAAGAAAAGTACCTGATGTATATCTGGATCGCCGCCGGACAGATCAGTCAAGGCGAGTTCACTGATTGGCTGAAACAGCGTGCGACTCCGGTGAAATAGCTCCTGCTCTCACAACGCACGCTGCATCAGCAGGCTATCCAGCGCGCGGTCGAACTTCCAGCCGACACCCTGCAACACACCGGCGCGAACAAAGCCGAGCTTCTCATGCAGCCGCGCGGAGGCGGCATTTTCGTCGCCTCCGCCAATTACCGCCACCATCTGCCGGGCGCCCCACTGTGTGCAGTGCTCCAGCAACTGCTCCATCAACAAACGACCGATTCCCTGTCCTGCAGCCTCATGGTGGATATAAACCGAGTTCTCCAGGGTGAATCGGTACGCCGCCCGCGGACGGTACGGTCCAGCGTAGGCATAGCCCAGCACGCTCATCCCGCTCCGCCACCAGCCAGGGCAGGCCCTTCTCCGCGATCGCGTTCATCCGCAGGAGGATCTCCTCCACCGTGGGGGGCTCCAACTCAAAAGTTGCTGTGCTGGAGCGGACATAATGACCGTAAATCTCTGCGATTGCCTGCGCGTCCGCCGTCCCTGCCGGACGCACCCGTATCTCTGTCGCCATCTCTTCATCTTGCATCCGATTGGGCTCCGCTTGCACCCGATTCAGACTTCGCTTGCACCCGAGCAGCCTTCGCCTGCACCCTTGATATACGTGGCACGTAAGCAGACAGCTCCGGTCGTTCATCCCTTCGACGCAAAGTACGGCACCGAGACCGGCGGTCTTATCCCCGGCACGAGGCTCAAGACCGGCCACATGCACGACCGCCACAACACCGCCTACCACGGCACTGCGCCTTCGCTCTTTGCGCAACTGATGGAGCGCTGGCAGAACACCTGGACTCCAGTGCCGCCCAGCGACTACGCCTTTGTCGACGTCGGCGCCGGAAAAGGCCGCTCCTCTTTTCTGGCCGCGCGCATGCACTTCCGCAGCGTGACCGGCGTCGAACTGAACCCCCTGCTGGCAGGAATCGCACAGGAGAACATCGCCCGCTTTACGCCCTACGCCGTCTCCCCTGTCAGCATCGTGGAAGGCGACATCATGACCCTGCCGCTGCCGGCCGGACCATTGCTGCTCTACCTCTTCAATCCCTTCAGCGCCACGGTGCTCCGCCGCCTCCTCAAACGGCTGGACGCCCGCCAGGCCACCGCTCCCACGGCGCTCGACATTCTCTACGTCAATGACGAGCAGCGCGCCGTGCTGCTGAAACATGGCGGCCTGCGCGAGCTGTGGACTGGCGACCTGCACCTCTCCGACGAGGATGACGAGGCCGACCGCGCCACCATCCGCCGCGACGCACATGGGCTCTACGCCGTAGAGGGTTATGAGCGCTGCAGCATCTGGAGATGGCAAATAAACGAGTAGAGCATTTTCCCTGTTGCTGGGTATCCCGGAAGAGAGGTACAGCGGCGTTTTCATTGTGGAAAACGCCCATAGATGCGGAAGCCTACTCCACAACTACAGGGAAAATGCTCTAGCCATCCTGCCCGTTCCCCTCATCTAACCGGAGATGGCACGACCGATCCAGGCACTCCGAGAGCAGGCCACCACCCTGGAAGCTGCACTGACCGTGTGCGTGGCGCACCCAGGAAAGAAGGCCGTACACCAGCTCCGCACCTCCACACGGCGCATTGAGGCACAGCTCGAGCTGCTGATGCAGTTAAGAGATCTACCCTCCTACCGCACGAAGGCCGCCGCATTCCGGCGCGCGGTGAAATCTATCCGAAAACTGGCTGGACAGGTGCGCGATCTGGACGTCCTGCAACAGATGCTACGGGGGTTGCGGTTACCGCAGCACAATCATCGACAGAAGCTGCTCAAGGCGCTTGAAGACCGCCGTCAGAAGCGGGCTGACGATCTGAAGCAGGATCTGGAGCAACACATTCCCAAGGTTGCGAAAGCAATCGAAGAGCTCTTCACCGCGCTTAAACCGGCTGAAGAGCTGGCGCTGCCGCTCAGGCAACTTCTGCCCCTGGCCGATGCCTGGTATGACCGGCGCACACGTGGCATAAAAGCCGTTCGCGAAGACGATCTGCACACCATTCGCAAAATGGCCAAGGTCGYGCGCTACATCGCCGAAACCGGCCTTCCGGCCAAGCAGGCTACCACCGTCGCCGCGCGCTACAACCGTCTGCAGCAGAGCGGCGGGCACTGGCACGATGCGCTGCTTCTGGCGCAAGAGGCAAAGAAGAAACTCGGCAAGAAAGATCCTCTGACAAAGCTGACAAGTGAGCGCGCAAAGACCCATCACAACGGCTTCGTTCGCCTATTGAACGCCGCTTAAGTACAAGCCCACATCTGCTTTCAGTTGAAATTTTGAGGTGTTCCTTACTCACCCTCGCGTTGCGAGGCTTGGCACCCAATAGGGTTATCGAATTTGCTGATCAACTAGCAACCAGCAACTAGACTTTTCCGCCCGCTTCGCGGATGAGCTGCTGCAGATGACGCAGCACCGTCGATTCACGATCCGGCGACCAGGCCATGACCAGATCGATTGACGCGTTCTTCTGCTTCAGCGGACAGAAGACAAGTCCGGTCTTAGGCAGTTCCTGCAGCGTATTTGCCGCCAGAATCGCAATCCCCTCGCCTGCCTGTACCAGCAGCACGATGGAGCTCCACACATTGGCCGTGTTCACAATCTCAGGCGAAAAGCCCGCCTCGGAGCAGAGCTCGATCATCTTGTCGAAGAGCGATGGCGAGGTTTCACGCACGCACATCACGAAACGCTCATGCGAGAGCGCGCGGATATCGACAACACCCCGCGCCAGGGGATGATTCTTCGGCAGCACCGCATAGAGAAGGTCCTTGCGCAGTACCTCGGACTTCAGGAAGTTGGAATAGGGAACCTCCAGGCGGCGGGTAAACGCAATGTCAATCGTGCCTTCGGCCAATGCCTTCCACTGCAGCGCCGGAATCATCTCATGCAGCGCAATATGCACCCGGGGGTGTGACTGCCGGAAGCGCTGGATCAGCCGCGGAAAGTTCGGCCCCACCCCGCCGGTAAAGAACCCGATGCGGATCTCACCCAGATCACCCGAGGCTGACAGGCGCGCCACCTTGATGGCGGCATCGGCGCCGGAGAGCAGCTTGCGCGCCTCCTTCAGAAATAATTCTCCGGGAGCGGTGAGTACCGTCCGCAGCCGCGAACGGTCAAATAGTTGTACACCGAGCTCCGACTCAAGGTCGGCAATCTGTTCGCTGAGCGCCGACTGCGAGACATACAGACGGCGGGCGGCGCGGGAAAAACCGCCATAATCCGCGACAGCTACGAAGTAGCGCAGATGACGCAGTTCCATACCAGTCATCTTATCGGTTTTTCCGATCAAGCCCTTCGGAACAAAACGTGCGACTCTTAAGGGTGAAGACCAATCATTATTAGTAAGCCGTTTTCTTGCCGCGTGATCGGCTCGACACTCTCCTTGAAGGAAGACGCCGATGTGGATCGTCAAGCTTGCTCTGAATCGTCCTTACACCTTCATTGTGCTGGCGCTGCTGGTTCTGCTGCTCAGCCCGGTGATGATCCTGCGCACGCCGACGGACATCTTCCCGAATATCAATATTCCTGTAATCTCGGTCGCCTGGACCTATACCGGTCTGAATCCTGAAGAGATCGAAGGCCGTCTCACAACGCCCTATGAAAAGGCGTTGACTACTCTGGTCGACAACATTCAGCACGTCGAGTCCACCAGCTATAACGGCGGAGCGGTGGTCAAGATCTTCTTGCAGCCGGGCGCCAGCCTCGACACAGCCAATGCGCAGGTGACCGCAGGCTCGCAGTACCTGTTGCGCCAGCTTCCGGCCGGCATCCTGCCGCCACAGGTCATCAACTTTTCGGCATCGAGCGTACCGATTCTGCAGCTCGGCATCAGCGGCGAGGGCCTGAGCGAACAGGTCCTCAACGATAACTCCACCAATGTCATCCGTACCCAGCTGGTCACCACGCCGGGCGCCGTGGTTCCTTTGCCCTTCGGCGGAAAGCAGCGCCAGATCAACATCGCCATGGATCAGGCGGCGATGCAGTCCAAAGGCATTGCTCCCGGCGAGATGCTCGCGGCTCTCGCGCAGCAGAACGTTGTCACGCCTGCCGGGACCATCAAGATCGGCACCAAGGAGTACGACGTTATTCCTAACGGAGCGCCGCGCTCGATAGAAGAGATTGCAGCCCTGCCCATCAAGCAGGTCAATGGCACCACCATCTACCTGCGCGATATCGCCACGGTCAGCGACGGCTTCCAGGTGCAGAGCAACGTTGTGCGTCAGGACGGCCACCGCGGTGTTCTCATCAGCGTCCTGAAGAGCGGCGATGCCTCCACGCTCGATGTTGTGAGCGGCACCAAGAAGCTGCTGCCCCGTGTGCAGACTCTGGTTCCACCGGAATTGAAGATCACGCCGCTGAGCGATCAGTCGATCTTCGTACGCGGCGCTGTTCAGGGTGTAATCCGTGAGGCCGTAATCGCCGCTGCTCTCACCGGTCTGATGATCCTGCTCTTCCTCGGAAGCTGGCGATCGACTCTGATCATCGCCGTCTCCATCCCGCTCTCGATTCTGACCAGCGTCATTGTCCTTGGCCTTCTGGGCGAGACCATCAACACCATGACCCTTGGTGGTCTGGCACTGGCCGTCGGCATCCTGGTTGACGACGCCACCGTCACCATCGAGAACATCGAGCGCTTCCTCGAAGAGGGACAGGGACTGCACGAGTCTATCCTTGAGGGCGCCGCGCAGATCAGCGTTCCGGCGCTGGTCTCTACCCTCTGCATCTGCATCGTGTTTCTGCCGATGTTCTTCCTCAGCGGCGTCTCGCGGTACCTCTTCGTTCCGCTGGCGGAAGCCGTGGTCTTCGCCATGCTGGCCTCCTATGTTCTGTCGAGAACGCTTGTGCCCACGCTGGCCATGTATCTGCTGAAGGCCAAGAGCCATCACGGACCGGCCGCGACGCGCAATCCTCTGGTTTTGTTTCAGCGCGCCTTCGAACATATCTTCGAGCGCATCCGCACCGCCTATCATGGCCTGCTCGAAACCTTCGTTGCACACCGCAAGATCTTCATCCCCAGCTTCCTGGGCGTGTGTCTGCTGATGTTCCTGCTGATCCCCTTCCTCGGCCAGGACTTCTTCCCCTCGACTGATAGCGGCCAGTTCATCCTGCATGTACGCGCCGCCACTGGAACCCGCATCGAGGATATGGCGCGTTTGACCGACCAGGTGGAAGACCATATCCGCCAGGAGATTCCCCCCAACGAGGTCGGCAATATCCTCGACAACATTGGCCTGCCGTACAGTCAGATCAATACGCAGCACCTGACCAACGGCGCCATCGGCCCCTACGATGGCGACGTGATGGTCTCACTGAAGGAAGATCACCACTCGACCGATCGATACATTGCGCACCTTCGCCGCGATCTGCCGAAGCTCTTCCCGGGCACGACCTTCTACTTCCTGCCCGCCGATATCACGACGCAGATTCTGAACTTCGGTCTGCCCGCACCGATCGATATCCAGTTCGAAGGCAGCGATGTGAAGCAGAGCCACGAACTTGCCTCGCAGTTGATGGAGGAGCTGCGCAAAGACGTACCAGGGCTGACGGATCTGCGCATTCAGCAACCCTTCGACTACCCCACGCTGAAGGTGAACGTCGATCGCACCAAGGCGCTGCAGGGCGGCTATACCTCCACCGATGTCGCCACCAGCCTGCGTAATACGCTGAGCGGCAGCTTCCAGGTGAATCCTCAGTTCTTTCTCAACTGGAAGACCGGCAACCAATACCCGCTGGTCGCCCAGACGCCGCAGTACAACATGGACACGCTGGCGGCGATGCAGAATATCCCGCTGAACCGCGGCTCGCTTGGCAACGCGGCCGGACGTCAGCAGGAGACCTTGAACAACGTGGCCACCATCGAGCGCGGCACCGAGATGGGAACCATGAGCCACTACAACATCCGCCGTGTAATCGACATCTACGGCTCGGTGCAGGGCCGCGACCTCGGCGCTATAAGCCGCGACATCGACCGCATCCTCGACCACCACCGCAAGACACTGCCGCGTGGCACCTACGTCACACTGCGCGGCCAGGTAGAGACGATGAAGACCAGCTACATCGGTCTTCTGGGAGGCTTGGCCTTCTCCATCGTTCTGGTCTACCTGCTCATCGTGGTGAACTTCCAGAGCTGGGTCGATCCGTTCATCATCATCACAGCGTTGCCCGCGGCCCTGGCCGGCATTGTTTTGTTCCTCTTCATCACCGCGACGCGCCTCAGCGTTCCCGCGCTGATGGGCGCCATCATGTGCATGGGCGTGGCCACCGCGAACAGTATTCTTGTCGTCAGCTTTGCCAAGCTGCGCTATGAAGATCACGGCGATGCCATACGCGCCGCCGTAGAGGCAGGCTTCACCCGTTTCCGTCCCGTCATGATGACCGCACTGGCCATGATCATCGGCATGGTGCCCATGGCGCTTGGACTGGGAGATGGCGGCGAGCAGAATGCGCCTCTCGGCCGCGCCGTGATCGGCGGCCTGATGTGCGCCACCGTCGCCACCCTGGTCTTTGTTCCCACCGTCTTCGCGCTGATCCACGGACGCAAGCCGAAGCCGACGAACGTTCCTGTAACTGAGAGCGCGGAAGCGCTGCCGGCGTAACGGAGAAAGAGCTTATGAGCGAGACAACACAGCAGACTGTAACCACACAAACGACGACCAATCGCAAGCCCATGTATATTGCCGTGGGCATGGCCGCTGTTGCTCTAGTGGCCGCTGTCGCCTGGGGCATCCATGATCGCGTTCATGCCGAAAGCGAGCTGAAAGAAGAGACCCGCATCTCCGCCATCCAGACCGTACATGTCGTGCACGCCAGCGGAGCCGGCGGTAAAGACGGTCAGGAACTGATCCTGCCCGGCAATGCACAGGCCTATACCGATACGCCCATCTACGCTCGCACCGGCGGATATCTGCGCAAGTGGTACGCCGATATCGGTCAGCACGTGAAGCAGGGACAGTTGCTCGCGCAGATTGAGACGCCGGAACTGGACCAGCAGCTCCAGGCCGCCGAGGCCGATTTGAAGCAGGCCCAGGCCAACCTGGACCTGGCCAAAACCACCAACGACCGCTGGCAGGCGCTGGTCTCAAAGCGCGCCGTCTCCAAGCAGGAGGCCGATCAGGCGCAGTCGACCCTGGAAGCCCGCCGGTCGTTGATGGCGGCGTCAGAGGCGAATGTCCGCCGCCTGCAGCAGTTGCAGAGCTTTGAGCGCGTTACCGCTCCCTTCGACGGCACCATCACCGCACGTAATACCGATGTCGGCGCCCTGATCACCGCGGCCGGCGGCGGCTCGGGAGCTACCGGAAGCGCACAGGAGCTCTTCCACCTCGCCGCCGTGGGTAAGCTGCGTGTCTATGTCGCTGTCCCGGAGATCTACTCCAGCGAGATTCAGGACGGCATGAAGGTCGAACTGACACAGGACGCCACGCCCGACCAGAAGTTCACCGGCACAGTTGTCCGCAACTCCAACGCCATCGACCAGAGCTCTCGCACCCTGAACGTCGAGGTGGACGTCGATAACCCGCAAGGTAAGCTGATGCCGGGAGCCTACGTCTTCGCTCACTTCCGTCTTGTAGGCAAAGCACACGCGGTGACTCTGCCCTCGAATGCGCTGCTCTTCCGCTCGGAGGGCCTGCGTGTCGGTATCGTGCGTGACAATCACGTCCAACTGGTTCCCATCCGCATTGGCCGCGACTTCGGATCTACCGTGGAAATCACCAGCGGCCTGAATGGCGATGATGCCGTGATCCTGGACCCCTCGGATTCTCTCGAGAACGGCATGGAGGTAAAGGTCGCCCAGACGAAGGGAGCGCAGAAGTGAGTACGAAGAATCTGCTTACCCTTGCCGTCGTTGCCGTATCGCTTGCCGGCTGCCGTGTCGGCCCAAATTACGTAAAGCCCGACGTCCCGACGGCGCCGACCTTCAAGGAAGGCGACACCTGGAAGACCGCTACCCCCAACGACGCCATGGCCCACGGCAAGTGGTGGGAGATGTATGGCGATCCGCAGTTGAATGCCCTGGAAGAACAGATCGACCCTGCCAATCAGACGCTGAAACAGGCTGAGGCCAACTTCCGCGCGTCGCGTGCAGTGATCAAGCTCAACCGCGCCGACATGTCACCGACGCTGAGTGTCGATCCCACGCTGGGTGCAACCCGGGTTACGCCCAACGCTCCCTATCGCGGTAACCTGACCCCGGACAACGGACAGGGCAACTTCATTCTGCCTCTCGATCTGAACTACGAGGTCGACCTGTGGGGCCGCATCCGCCGCAGCATCACCGCTGCGCAGGAGACCACGCAGGCCTTCGCCGCCGACCTTGAAACCGCCCGCCTGAGTCTGCATGCCGAGCTGGCGATCGACTACTTCAACCTGCGCAGCGCCGATGCCCAGAAAAAGTTGCTGGATGAGACGGTCGCCGCCTACAGCGATGCCCTGCAGTTGACCATCGATCGTGCCGACGGCGGCGTCGCTCCGCAGTCTGACGTCGCGCAGGCACGGACACAGTTACAGCAGGCGCTGGTGCAGTCGACCGAAGTAACGATCGCCCGCGCGCAGTTCGAACACGCTATCGCAGTATTGACCGGTAAGCCGCCTGCGCAGCTCACGCTGGTTGCCAATCCTCTTACCGAACAGACACCGGCACTGCCTGGAATCCCGGCTGTACTGCCGTCAGAGCTCCTGGAGCGCCGCCCGGATATTGCCACAGAAGAGCGCCTGATGGCCGCTGCCAACGAACAGATTGGCATCGCCAAATCGGCCTTCTATCCGCGGCTGAACCTCGCCGCCGCTGCCGGTTTCCAGGGCAGCTCCATGCTCAACTGGTTCACCTGGCCCAGCCGCATCTGGGCTGTCAGCCCGCTGATCTCGCAGACCGTCTTCGACGCCGGCCGCCGGCGTGCGCGCACCGACATCGCGATTGCACAGTATGACTCCCACGTCGCCAGCTATCGGCAGTCAGCACTCGATGCCTTCCAGCAGGTGGAAGACAATCTCGTAGCACTGAAGCAGCTTGAGACCGAAGCGCAACAGCAGCGTGATGCGACCTCTTCCGCAGAGGAGGCCCTGGGGCTCTTCCGGACTCGCTATGAAGGCGGTGTGGATACCTACCTGCAGGTCATCACCTCGCAGACGATCGCACTGCAGAACCAGCGCAACGAGATCGACATCCTACGCCGCCGTCTTGATGCCAGCGTTCTGCTGGTGAAAGCCGTCGGTGGTGGATGGAACGTCTCGCAGCTTCCCAAGGTGTAAGCGGGTGCCCCAGGTCCGGGGTCCCCAGCGAAGTTACTTCGCTGGGGTGGTGTCCCTCGGGACCTGGGTGTTCGCGCTCCGCGCGAATGCTTTTTCAGGTAACGTGCCGCCCTAAATCATCATCGAACCGTCTATGCGTTTTTATGCCTTGCTCCTGCTCCTTTGTCTTCCGTGCGCCGTTGCGCAGCAGCAGGAGGCAACGCAGACTCCCACCGCTACTCCCCCTCCTGCGCAGGTAGACGTTACGGTCGAGCAGTACATCCGCAATGGATGGGCGCCGCTGACGCGATCAATTACCGACTGCGCCACCGTGCATGACCCCAAGCTTGCTGGGGCCTCCGTTGTCTATCTTCCCCATGGATATGCCATCCCGTCCGCCGTTGCCGCACTGCGCAGCAAGTGCAATGTCCGTGTCGAACATCTACCGCACGCCATCGCCAAAGAAGGCGACCTGATGCCGTCGGAGCTGAAGACACCGGGGCTGCTCTACCTGCCGCACCGCTACGTCGTGCCCGGTGGCCGCTTCAACGAGATGTACGGATGGGACAGCTACTTCATCTTGCTGGGCCTGCTGAGCGAAGGCCATGAGGCCCTGGCGCGCGGCATGGTGGAGAACTTCTTCTTCGAGATCGAGAACTACGGCGCCATCCTCAACGCGAACCGCACCTACTACCTCACTCGCTCCCAGCCTCCCTTCCTCGCTCGGATGGTCGACGAGGTCTATCGCACCATGAATCGCCGCGATCCCGATGCCGCAAAAGCATGGCTCGAAAAAGCGATGCCCTTCCTCGAAAGCGACCATGCGTTATGGATGAGCGATGCACACAAAGCCGGAGACACCGGACTCGCACGCTACTTCGACCTGGGCAGCGGTCCCGTGCCGGAGATGGAAGATGACAGCACCTACTACGTCGACGTGATCAAGTGGCTGCTGGCCCATCCCGAGGTGAAGACCAACTACCTGACACAGGCTGCCGATGGCCAGGCATGCGCCTCCGGAGCAAGCGCCGTCTGTGCTCACACGGAGTACCAGGGCTGGCGGCTGACACCCTCCTTCTATCGCAGCGACCGCGCCATGCGCGAGTCAGGCTTCGACGTCAGCTTCCGCTTCGGTCCCTTCAGTGGATCGACCGAGAACTATGCCCCTGTTTGCCTGAACGCGCTGCTCTATCGCTATGAGATCGACGTTGCCGGCCTTTATACCAAGCTCGGCGACGATGCCAAGGCAAAGCAATGGACCGATGCCGCCGAAGCGCGTAAGACGGCGATGAACCGTTATCTCTGGGATGTACGGACCGGCACCTTTGCCGACTATGACTTCGTACACCATCGCCGCTCGACCTACCTCTATGCCACGGCAGCCTATCCTCTATGGGCCGGGCTCGCTACACGTACTCAAGCCGCATCCACCATGCGTCAGCTTCGTACGCTTTCGCATGACGGCGGCCTGGCAATGAGCAACACCACCAGCGGCATGCAGTGGGACGCTCCCTTCGGCTGGGCGCCGGTTAACTGGATCGCCGTCGACGGCATGAGCTGCTATGGCTACGGCACAGCCGTGGGACGCATTGCCCACGGCTTCATGCATTCCATCCGCGAGAACTACGAGCGCGACGGGACGCTACGCGAGAAATATAACGTCGTCGATCCGCAGAAGGATGTCGAAGTTGCCGCGGGCTACAAGAGCAACGTCATCGGCTTCGGCTGGACCAATGCCGTGTACCTAAAGATGAACGGCCTGCTCTTCACAGGCCGTTCCAGCGATTGCGCCTCAACCATTCCAGCGCGCGGCGCACAACAATAATTCCCTACACCTGCGAGAACGGCAGCGGATTCAGAATCAGGCTGTCGATATTGGTCACGATCGGCTCGAACGCATATCGCGGATCGGCCGCAAGCTTCTTCCATTCCGGGTGCGACAAAAAGCCTGCCCATCCCTTTTCCAACGCGGCTAGATCCGGGAAGGTGAGCATGTAGGTCAGCGATGGCAGTTGCCGGCCGATGAGAAGATCGCCGTAGAAGACCTGCCCGCAGCCGGACTCCTGGAAGATCTTGAATTCACCGTGATGGAACATCTCCACCTTGCGGATGTGATCGCCATGCGTGGAACTGACATACGTGCGCAGATGGAAGATGCGCTTCTGTTTCGTATCCGGAGGCGTGATGTGCGGCCAGCCATCGAATGCAGCCAGCAGCGAGCTCTCCGCATCGACAAACGGTGAGGCATCTTTTCCGGGCGAGGACCAGAAGGGCTCGGCTGCTTTTAAGAACGCCTCATCTTTGGCCAATAAAAGATCGAGATTGGTCAGCGTAAAGAGGTCCGAGCTCGGGATCAGCAGGTAGTATGTCGGTGTCTCCGGACCGTAGTTCACCGAAAAGGCGCCGATGGTCTTCATGCCCATACGATTCAGTGTGGGAATCAAGGCATCGCGGAAGTACTTCTCCGTCATTGCAGAGCCGGTGCCGCGGCTGAGATGGTACTTGCGCAGTTGATAGTACTCGCGTCCGCCGGAAGGCTGAGCAAGCGCTGTGCCGGCTGATGCAGCCGAAGCAACCGATGCGGTAAGTGCGGATTTCAAAAACGTGCGGCGTTGCATGGGAAGGGACTTGCTCCTTAGGCGTTGAAATCAAGCTCGATGTTTTTGGGTGACGGTCTGTAAGAGGTCTTCCATGCGTACCGGCAGTTCACGCACACGGACCCCGCTTGCATGATAGACCGCCGCGGTAATGGCTGGCGCGACCCCGGCCAGACCAATCTCACCGATGCCGCGTGCGCCGATCTCGCTCATCGCCTTGTCGGGATAGTCGAGGAAAGTGACATCGATCGCCGGAGGGCAGTCCGCCTGGGTCGCGACCAGGTAGTCGGCATAGTTGGCATTCACCGGATGCCCATAGCGCTGGTCGTAGACCGTCTCCTCCAGCAGCCCCATTCCAACCCCCATCACAATGGCGCCCTCCACCTGGTTGGTCGCAGCCTTCAGGTTGATGATCTGCCCGCCGTCGATGACCGTAACCACCCGCGAAACCCGCAGACGCGCAATACCCGGATCCCACTCCACCTCGACAAACTGCGCGCCGAAGCTATGCAGGGAGAGCCCCTTCGCTTTCGGGTCCTGCTGCGATGCAACCGAGGAGCCTTCGCCGATGGCGAACCGTAGATTGGCCGAACTCAGTACATCCTCAAAACTCACTCCGGAGGCGCTGCCGTCTGCCTTCCGATACACGCGGCCCTCAGAAAACCCGAGATCATCAAGCTTCGCTCCTTTGAACGGAGAACGTACGCCGTTTACGGCAATCTGCAACAACTGCTTTGTCGCCGCATTCACGGCATCCTGAATCGCTGGAAACAACGATCCGGTCACGCGCGATCCACCAGAGAGCGGCCCCGGCGGAAGCGAGGTATCTCCCAGTGCCACCTCGATGCGCCCCATGGAGATGCCGGTGATGTGGTGCACCATCTGCGAGAAGACGGTATAGGTGCCTGTGCCGATGTCCTGCGTAGCACAGCCGATACGCACCGATCCGTCGTCACGGAAGGCGAAGTTCGTGGAGGTAGGTATACGTCCCGCTCCCCAGGACGCTCCGGCCATGCCCCAACCCAGAATCGTTCCATCGGGCTTCTTCATCGATCCCACGACAGGATTGCGTTTCGCCCAGCCGAACTTCTCCGCACCCAGCGTCAGACACTCCTTCATATGCCGCGACGAAAACGGGAGGCCATTTGACTCGTCCTTCTCCGGCTCATTCAGCAGGCGAAGCTGCACTGGATCCATCTTCAGCCTGATCGCCAGCTCATCCATCGCGGACTCAAGAGCGAAGAGTCCTGGTACCGCTCCGGGACCGCGCATGGCTGTCGGTGTGCCTACGTTACGGCGGGACATCGAGGAACGGACGCGCAGGTTCGGCGTGCTCCACAGGAATGGTGTCGACTCGCCGCAGTTTTCTCCAACGTTATCGAGGATGGATGTCTCCGACGAGTAGTCATGCTGAATGCAGGTCAGCTTGCCTTCAGCCGTCGCTGCCAGCCGCAGGCGCTGCTGCGTGCGCGGACGATGCCCCACGTTTGTGAACTGTGAATGACGATCCGTGACCAGCTTCACCGGACGCCGCAGATCCCGCGCCGCCGAAGCCGCAAGCAGCGAGTGCTGCCAGACCCAGAGCTTGCCGCCGAAGCCCGATCCCAGAAACTTCATGATGATCTGCACGTTCTCAACCGGGACACCTAATATCTGCGCCATCGCCGCTCGATGATTCACGATCGACTGCGTCGTCTCGTACAGGACGAACTTTCCGTCGTAGTACGTCGCTACCGAGGCATGCAGTTCCATCGGGTTGTGCGTTTCGACCGGCGTGATGTAGGTCGCGTCGACCTTGACGGCCCCTAAGGCGAAGGCCGTATCGACATCGCCACGCTTATTGGCCTCATGCAATGCATCTTCCTGAAGTCCTTCCGAGAGGTCCAGGCGGTTGTCCGGCTTCTCCGCCGCATACATCACCTTCACCGCGCGCGCTGCGGCCCGAGCCTGCTCGATCGTCTCGGCAACAACCACAGCGACGTATTGACCGGAATAGTAAACGTACTCATCCTCAAAGGCCGGCCGGGCCTCATCGACACGCGCGTCGCGCGGTATGGGCCGGTAGAGATGCGGCGCATTGCCGTAGTGATAGATCTTCAACACACCGCGCATCGCCTCAGCCGCGGCGGTATCGATACCCGTGATCTTTCCTTTCGCAATGGTCGCGCAGACCGGCACCGCGTGTAGCAGGCCGGGGAAGTTGTGATCCGACGCGTACTTCGCTGTCCCCGTAGTCTTGTAGGGACCATCGATACGTGGCACCGGAGTGCCGATGGTGGTTGCATTGTCCTTCAACATCGCTCCTCCTTATGCGCCAGTGGCCGTCGTCAAAGCGCGAATCATACAAAGCTTCGCCAGCTCAACCTTGAATGCATTGTCGGTGTGCGGTCTGGCGCCTTTCAGCGCAGCATCCGCCGCGGCGCGAAACACCCGTTCCGTCGGCGCCTGGCCCTCAAGCACATGTTCAGCCTCGGGCATACGCCACGGCCGTGTCCCCACCCCACCCATCGCGACGCGGACATGATGCAGCTTGCCGCCCTGCACCTGCATCACGATGGCGGCTGAGGCCAGAGCAAACTCATACGAAGCCCGGTCGCGCAGCTTGAGGTAGATCTGCTTTGTCTTCTCTGGAAGAGGAGGAAGTGTGACATGTGTGATCAGATCGCCGGGCTCAAGCGCATTCTCGATATGCGGTGTTGTGCCGGGGAGCTTATAGAACTCACCGATCGGAATCGTCCGGTTTCCCTTCGTGCCCTGCACATGAATCACAGCGTCCAGCACCACGAGGGCCACATCCATATCCGAAGCATGTGTGGCGATGCACTGATCGCTCACACCCAGAATGGCGTGGTTGCGGTGATATCCGCCGATAGCGGCGCAACCCGAACCCGGAGTGCGCTTGTTGCACTCCGCAAACGCCAGGTCGCGGAAGTAAGGGCATCGTGTACGTTGCAGCAGATTTCCCGAAGTGGTGGCTTTGTTGCGGAGCTGCGCTGAGGCGCCTGAGAGCAGCGCCTGCGAGAGCACCGGATACTCGGCCACGACCTCAGATGCCTGGGCCAGATCGGAGTTCCGCACCAACGCGCCGATCTTCAACGATCCATCCGGCTGTTTCTCCACCTTCGCCAGGTCCGGAATGCGGTTGATGTCGACCAGATGCTGCGGTGTCTCTACATCGAGCTTCATGTAGTCGATCAGGTTGGTGCCACCCGCGATGAATCGTATCGTGGCTCCCTGTTGTGCCGTCGGTGTTGCAGCAGCAATCTGAATGGCGGCATCGGGAGTGCCGACGCGTGTCAGCTCAAAGTCGATCATGCGTCTACCCCCTGCTGGCTGACGCGGCTGCGCACCATCTGTATCGCCCGCACAATGTTGGGGTAAGCGCCGCAGCGGCAGATATTTCCGGACATCGCCTCGCGGACATCCTTATCAGCCGGTCCCCAGGGCTCCTTCAACATGCCTACCGCTGAGACGATCTGCCCGCTGGTGCAGTAGCCACACTGGTAGCCGTCATGCTCCACAAACGCAGCCTGCATGGGATGCATCTCCTGCGGTGTGCCCAGGCCTTCGATCGTCGTAATCTCGTCTCCCTCATGCATGACCGCAAAGCTCAGGCAGCTATTGATGCGGCGGCCGTTGACCAACACCGTGCAGGCTCCGCACTGCCCGTGATCGCACCCCTTCTTCGTTCCGGTAAGCTGCACGACTTCACGCAGGCAGTCGAGCAGTGTGACGCGTGGCTCAAGCTGCAGTGTCTGGCGCTTGCCGTTGATGCTGAGGTGAACCGCTTGAGTCCCGGCGCGGCGCGCAGATGGAGTCTCGGGCGCGTCCACAACGTTTGCTATCGCAACGGCCGGGGATGTGGCCGCAATTCCTGTGGCGCCAAACCGCGTAAGGAAGGAACGGCGACTAAGGCTGCTATAGGTACCAAATGCCGGCGGCTTCTCTTTCCGGGTTGTCTCCGGTCCTGCGACTTCGGGCTCCCCCGTTTTCGGATTCATACCAAACCTCATTCTGTACAGGTTGCCGTGGAGAGGAAAAGAACCTGCTGACAATACGGCAAAACGCCAAATGACAGTACATCAGAGACGCACGATCCCAGGCCTTGGTTTGCTGCGATGAGCCGCGAAAAAAGCCGCCCCGAACGTGCCGGCGCAAGGAGTCGAGTATTTACGGCCTTATTGGCGTTCCTGGGGAAAGCCGAAGGCGTAAATCGTGTTGCCGGCGGTAGCGAGATAGATCATGCCGCTGGCAATACCGCTGGTGGTAACGGGCGAGTCGATCGCCGTGCCGCTGTTCCAGAGAGCTTGGCCGGATTTGCGTCATACGCATAAAGCACCGCCGACGTTCCTTGGCGCGAGCTGCAAGGTCGGCACTGCCGCGCTGCTCGCCGGTCCGCAATGAAAACGCAGCAGCACGACCCTCCCGGGATACCCCCGACAGGGAAAATGCTCTAAGCTCCGTTTCTCTCAGCTTGCCTGGCGTTCGTGATGAACGCCTGCAGTTTCTCAGGATCCTTCTTCCCCGGTGCACTCTCCACGCCGCTGGCCACATCCACGCCCCACGGACGCAGAGTCCGGATGGCCTCGGCCACATTCTCCGGCCTGAGACCTCCCGCGAGGATGATAGGCATTCCCCGCCGCGCGATCTCAAAACTCGCCCGCGCCAGATTCCAGTCGAAGGCCGTCCCTGTACCTCCGCTGGCGGAAGCAGTCTTCGCATCGACCAGCAGCCGGGCGGCTAACCCATCTTCCGCGATGCGACGCGTACTCGCCTCAAAGGCCTCAGCCTGTTCCAGTCCGGCGGTCACCTGCCAGTGCAGCGTCTGCAGAATCGTGACCGGCGTGCTCAGTTCCTTGCGCAGTCCCAGGATCAGCTCCGGCGTGTACTCTCCGTGCAACTGCACCGCTGTCAGGCCAGCGTACTCCACCGCCGCGCGAATCGCGGCCAAGTCAAGCTCGGCGAAGATACCGACCTTCTCGATCGATTCCGGGAGCTCCTGCACGATCGGCGCCACCTGCTGCGGCGTCACCCGTCGTGAACTCGCAGCAGCGAAGACAAACCCAAGCGCATCCGCTCCCAGCTCTACGGCGAGCTTCGCGTCCTCGAGGTTCGTATTGGCGCAGATCTTTACCCACATGACGGCTTATCCGATCAGCTCACGCAGCATAGCGCCCGGCGATGGCTGACGCATCAGTGTCTCACCGATGAGGAAGGCATCGAAGCCTGCCACACGCAGATTTTCGACATCCTGTCGCGAAGCAATACCACTCTCCGCAACCCGCACTACACCTTCCGGAAGCTGCGATGCCAGCTCCACGGCGCGTTCGATGGAGACATCGAAGGTCTTCAGGTTACGGCTATTCACGCCGACGCACTCGCAGTCCAGGTCCAGAGCACGATCCAGCTCCTCCTGGTCGTGCACTTCACACAACACATCCAGACCATAGGTGCGCGCGGTATCGCGCAGCACCCGCAGATCTTCATCCCCGAGCGCCGCCATGATCAGCAGAATGGCGTCCGCACCGGCGGCACGGGCTTCCAACACCTGGAAGGGCTCGACCATAAAGTCCTTGCGCAGGCAGGGAATCTTCACTGTGGCCGAGACACGGCGCAGATTCTCAAGACCTCCCTGAAAGAAGACCTCATCGGTCAGCACCGAGAGACAGGCCGCGCCTGCCGCCTCGAGCTCCGTGCCCAGAGCCACCGGTTCAAACTCTGCACGGATCAGCCCCTTGGAGGGCGACGCTTTCTTCAGCTCCGCAATCACAGCAGGTCCGGTCTTCGCGCGCTCACGCAATGCGCGGGCAAAGCCTCGCGGCATATGTGCCGCCGCGGCTCCTTCCAGAGCAGCAAACTCGGCGGCTGCCTTGCGGGCAGAGACTTCTACGCGGGTATTGGCCAGAATACGTTCCAGATGAGTCGACATGCCTGTCCCCATTGTAGATACACTGGTGCCAGCATGAATTTCCGTCGCCTTTCGCTGTTGCTCGCCCTTACTGTTGGTGTCTTTTCCGTCTCTGCCCGTGCCCAGTTGGGCGTCTATGGCACTGTGAATGTGCAGCAGGTAAGTGTCAGCGGAAAGAATGTTGCTCCAGTCGGTGGTGGTGGCGGCGTCTATTACGACTTCAAACAGATCGGCCGCATCAAGCTTGGCGCCGACGTCCGCGGCAGCGTTGTCAGCAGCAAGCAAGGCAACGACAATGGCTTCAACGGCGTGGGCACCCGCATTCATACCGCCCTCGGCGGCGTGCGTGCCAGCACTACGCTTCCCGTGAACTGGATCAAGCCCTATCTGCAGGGTTCAGTCGGCTGGGGTGGCAGCAACTTCGGAGCTTCGCAGAATATCAGCGGTGGTGTCGCCTACGAGGCCTTTGCCGGCGTCGACCTGAAGGTCGCTCCCATTATGGATGTCCGCCTGGCCGAGTTCGGGATCGGCTCCATTCATGCGAATAACAGCAATCACGAGTTGAAGACCATCAGCTTCGGCGTCGTTCTCCATCTGCCGTAATAGAGCATTTCTCCTAATACGGTAGCCTTGGAAAATCTGCGAATGCCGTTTTCTTCGCGGAAAACGGCGCAAACAGCGAAACTCCGCTCTACACCATCAGGAGAAATGCTCCTAGCTTCGGACTTAAACAGAAAACCCGGCCAATGGCCGGGTTTCAATCTTTATGGTGCCGAAGAGAGGACTCGAACCTCCACACCCTTGCGAGTACATGGACCTGAACCATGCGCGTCTGCCAATTCCGCCACTTCGGCACGGGACAACCACAACAGCGCGTCGTGGCCTTGCAGAAACACTAGTGTTTCAAACCTTTGCGGCCATGTCAAACCAACACGGATTCGCCTTGAACCAACATAAGCTTGCCCTTCGCTTCCCCGGCCTGTATCTTTTGTGAAACATCGCGGCCCCTGGAGCGTCAGAAGGAAGCATGAACGACCCGAAACAGGAACAGGTCATCCCGGAGGATCTCGCTCTTGAGATCCGTAAACTCGCCCATGATCTCTCGAATGCCCTTGAGATCATCGTGCAGACCAGCTACCTGCTCTCTACCGCCGAGCTGAAGCCGCCCGCCTCGGACTGGCTGGGCATGATGGACTCCGGTGTGCAGAAGGCGCTGGACCTGAACCTGCAGCTCCGCAACTACATCAAGACCCACAGCCCCAAATAACGAGGTCTACTTCGCTACTTTCGTCGCAGCGAATGAGCTCTCCGGGTACCACTCCGGCCTGCCCTTGGCATCGGCAACCCGCGTCGCCAGTTGCGCCAGCAGGCTGGTGAACTGGGCAGCACCGACCTTATCCACCGGCTGATTCAAATCGTCGGACGGACGGTGATAGCGCACCGCCACCCAGGTATTGAAGGTCTTCTCTTCTGGTGAATCTGGGGTCCAGCCAAACTTGAAGGCCAGTGCTGGAATCCCCTGCTTCACAAAGTTCACCTGGTCCGAGCGGATAAACCGGTTCTCATCTGGCTGCTTATCGAACTGCGGCTCCACGTCATTCAATTGGCATACGGCACGAGCGTCGTTCCCTAGAGTCGACTCACCCAGACCCTGAATCTCCAGATAGCGCAGTGGGAACAACGGCAGATACATATCCATGTTCAGATCGGCGATGATCGCCGATTTCGGCACCGTCGGCCTGGTCGCAAAGTACTGTGATCCCAGCTCGCCCATCTCCTCGGCTGCGAGCGCCACAAACAGGATCGACCGCTTCGGATGTGTCTCCGCCGCAAGCAGCTTCGCCGTCTCGATCAGCGAAGCCACACCGGAGGCATTGTCCATCGCTCCGTTGTAGAGGCTGTCGCCATCCACAGGGCGCCCAATCCCCATGTGATCCAGATGCGCGCTGATGACCAGGTACTCCTTCTTCAGCTTCGGATCAGACCCCTCCAGCAGGCCAACGACGTTCGGCGCATGAAGATGCTCCGCGGTCTTGACGGCGGTCGTTACATGCAGCGTACCCGGAAAAGCGAAGTGCACTAAAGGCTTGCCTGCGTCGCCCGCTGCCTTAATGTCGGCGAAGCTATGCCCGGCAGTGGCGAAGAGCTTCTCCGCCCCCTTCTCCGTAAGTGCGGCATAGACCTTCAGGCCGGGCAGGCTTTCCAGCGCAGGATCGGCATACAACATGACCGGCGGTGGCGCGTTGCGATTCCCCGCTGCGGGGTTCGGCGGAGCTCCCGGACGCGGCGGCGTAAACAGCACCATGCCGATCGCTCCCGCCGCATGCAGCGCCTTCCAGCGCTCCCCGGCAATACGGGAATAGGCACGCTGCGGACCCAGCAAATTCGCCGGAGCACCGCCGTAGATCACCACTACCTTGCCCTTCAGATCTTCGCCGGCAATATCATCCACATGCTTCTTCGGCAGGGACAAGCCGTAACCCAGAAAGACCATCGGCGCATCCAGCGTTCCGGCCCCATCGACATGGGCGTTCAACTGCAGCTCCGCGGGTAGCTCGTACCGGACGTTATCCACAGCGAAGCTCGATTTTTCCACGTCGATGGATGTGGGCACCAGTTCAATATCCTGCCCGTATCCATTGGTTCCCGCGGGCTTCAGGCCTATCTGCTTGAACTGAGTTTCCACGTATTCCACAGCCTTGAAGTATCCCGGCGAACCGGCACGGCGGCCCTCCAGTTTGTCATCGGCAAGGTACTGTACGTGCGACCACCAGGCGTTTGCCGCCGGGGTCCAGTCTTTTGTCTGGGCATGAAGAACTGAGGTCAGGACAAGCGCAGAAGCAAGCAGCGAAATACGCGGCACGGCAGCTCCGGAATAAGGGATATGGCGAGTATGGCATGAGAGAGCATTTTCCCTCTGGGTGTGGAGCAGGGTTTCCACATCTATGGGCGTTTTCCGCAATGAAAACGCCGCTGAACAACCCTTTGGGGATAACCCAGCAAAGGGAAAACGCTCCGGGAATCCGAAGAGTAATCACGGCGTAACGAGAATCCTCATTCGCTTCGAGTAGAGTGACTTTACTCGGGCTCGCTATACCGCGATCTTTACCGCGAGATTCATTGTGAACAATCAAATATCTACCAGGCTTCATGGCCTGGACACCCTTCGTGCGCTTGCCGTACTGGTCGTCGTGCTCTATCACCTGACCATCTTTGGCGAATTGCCTATACGCCTCCTCCCCGTCACTTACCACGGCTGGATGGGCGTCGACCTATTCTTCGTCCTGAGTGGCTTTCTGATCGGCCGGCAGGTGCTGAAACCCTTGGCCAGCGGGCAAAAATTCTCCATCGCGGACTTTTACCGGCGCCGCGCCTATCGCATTCTGCCGGCGTATCTCACGGTTCTGGCTCTCTACGTCTTTGTGCCCGGCTGGCGAGACTTTCCGCGCATTATGCCGGTATGGCAGTTCCTCACCTTCACCATGAACTTCGGCTTCACCTTTGCTCGGCGCGGCTTCTCGCACGCCTGGTCGCTCTGCGTAGAAGAGCACTTCTACCTGCTGCTACCGTTGCTGGTCGTCTGGCTCATGCGACGCCCCTCAGCGCGTAAGACCGCGGCTGTGATCGCCGGGGTATTTCTCTTTGGAATTGCGCTGCGATGGTTCCTGATCAAGCGCTTCCCCGATGAGGTCTGGACCAGCATCTATTACCCCAGCTACACGCGTCTCGATGGCCTTCTGACCGGTGTCGCTCTGGCTGTCGTGCGCACCTTCCGGCCGGGATGGTGGCATCACTGGATGCAGCACGGACATGCACTCTTTCTCACCGGCTCCGCCTGTGTCACCTGCGTCGTCTGGATGTTCCGTAACCGGGATCTTGGCAATGCAACCGGACCGGCGATGTGGGGTGTCGTCCTCGGCTTCCCTCTTCTCGCCATTGGCCTTGGACTTATCACTGCATCAGCCGTCAGCGAGAACGGTCTGCTTTCCCGGATACGCATTCCCGGCGCGGAAACACTCGCAACCCTGGCCTTCGCCCTCTATCTCACCCACAAGCCGATCGGCCATCTGGTCATGGTGCACTTCCCCTCCATCACCCAATCAAAAGGTCCGGCCTCATGGCTGCTCTATACCGTCGCCTGCCTGGGTGCCGCCTCGCTGCTGCACCTCGCTGTCGAACAACCATTCATGCGCCTGCGCGACCGGCATCTTCGCCGCATAGCACCTGTAGCAGTAGAGGAAGAAAGAACCGTCGCATCCTGATCGTCCCATCAGCGGGGCGATGACTTCAGGTCTCCCACTGACGCCAGACCCCGGGGGCGGTATGCCAGGCGGATGAAGTTGTGAACGAGTGGGTCCAGTGCATCACCTTTGCGCGGATCGACTTTACGCCAGGCGAGGCCGATCTTCCATTTCGCTTCTTCCAATCCTGTATCCAGCAAGCGAACATTCGGCACGTGCATCAGATTCGCCGATCGTGGCACCAGACTTACACCCACGCCACCGCGCACCAGATTCAGAACCGTAAACAATTCGTTGACCTCCTGCACGATGCGGGGACTGAAGCCCGCGGCACGGCAGGTTCGCGCCACATGATCGACAAAGCTGGAAGAGACACTGCGCGAAATCACCACAAAAGGCTCATTGCGCAGACTGGCCAAGCCCTTTCGGTAAGGCATGCCACGCGGAATGGCCGCGACCAGTCTCTCTTCGAGCACAGGTACGGTCTCCAGATCAGGATGTTCGACAGGCAGACGTACAAAACCAACATCGATATCGCCCTGCTCCAAAGCACTGATCTGGTTTGGTGTCGACATATCCGCCATCGACACCTGCACCGCCGGAAAATGCTGACGGAATCGCGTCAGAATATCCGGCAGACCCGCGGCCAGCGAGGCGATACCGAAGCCGATGCGCAACAAACCTGCCTTGCCATGTACAGCGAGACGCGTGATCTCTTCCGCCATCTCCGCTTCGCGCAACAGACCCTGTGCTCGCTCACGCAGGATCTCTCCTGCCGGTGTAAGCGACACACGGCGATATCCACGCACCAGCAACGGTCCACCGACTTTAGATTCCAGCTTTTGAATCTGTTTGGTCAGCGCGGGCTGGGTGACATGCAATGCCTCTGCCGCCTCACCGAAGTGAAGATGCTGCGCCAGCACCAGAAACGAGCGCAATTCTGGGAGCTCGAGTGCCATTCCTGTACGTTATCAGAATTGCTCCTACGATCTATTGGACAGAATCGATGCGATCCCGGAGCCTAGTAGTAGGTGACTTGCATGGTGCATCCAGACAACGCGTTCAACCGTACCGGAATTAAACGGGCGAGGTGGGCGCTCGCCATGCTCTTTGTGGTGGATGGAGTCGGTTTCGGAACCTGGGCATCGCACGTACCTGTCTTCCAGCAACTGCTTCACCTCGAGAATGGATCGCTCACCTTCGTTCTGGTCAGCCTCATCATCGGCGCCATCATCACGATGCCCATCACCGGGCACCTCATTGAACATTACGGCAGCCGCCGGGTGGTCCGGGTAACAACCGTCCTCTATGTACTGATGGTCGCGCTTCTGGCGCAGGCCTCCAACCTGTTCTTCCTGATCCTGTTCGCCGGTATGTATGGAGCCGCAAAAGGAGCATTGGATGTCGCCGTCAATGCACAGGCGGTTACCGTAGAGAAACAATACGGCCAGCCGATCATGAGTTTCTTTCAGGGCTGCTGGAGCGCCGGTGGATTGTTTGGTGCAGGCGCTGCAAGTCTGATGCTTCAGCGCGGTGGTACTGCCCGAATCGATCTCTCGCTCACCGCGGGCGTACTCGCTCTCTGCGGTCTGTGGGCAATGCCGTTGCTTGTCTCGGAAACCGAACGCGAAACAGGAAAACCGCGCAAGCCTGCGAAGTTCATGTGGCCCGATGCCGTCCTGTTGCGCCTTGCTGTCCTTGCCTTCTTTGGCCTGATGGCCGAGGGGGCGATCGGTGACTGGGCATCGGTATATCTGCACTCCAATGTGGGCGTGACACTCTCGCTCGCTGCCGCGGGTTACGCTGCCTATGCCATCGCCATGGCGGCCGGAAGGTTCTCCGGTGACTGGCTGGCACAGCGCGTCAGCAGCAAGCACATCCTGCATGGCAGCGGCTTTCTGATTGCTTTAGGTATGGCCTGTGCTCTTCTCATACCCTCGTGGTGGCCGGCGGTCGGCGGCTTGATGCTTACCGGAATCGGAATTGCAAATATTGTGCCTATCATCTGGGGTGCGGCCGGACGCGATACACGCATGGGAGCCGGTCCCGCGATCTCGACGGTTACAACCATCGGCTACTGCGGTTTCCTCATGGGGCCTCCGGTCATCGGCTCGCTCTCCGTGGTCGTTGGCTTGCGCGCGGCAATGGCCGTTATTGCAATCGCCGGCCTTATTGTTGCCGTCGGGCCAGTATTGTTTCCAATAGAAGCCACCTCGCGAGAAGAAGAGAGACAAGTCATCGGCGCTTGATCTCTTCCACCAGCGAATCAGCACGCGGACTGCGGATTTGTTTTCACCGGATACCAATCGGGATTCTGGTAAGCTGTTACTACGATTTTTGACGAAAGGAAAGAACCATGGAGACCACTAATATCCCCAGCGATCCCAGGACACCGGCCGAGTTCTTTCCCAACGTCTCGCGCAGCTAGACTCTCCCTTCGATAGATTCAGAGTTCTTCGGCGCAGCCTGCGGGCGGCTCTCTCTACCCGTCTTCCCTTTTTCAACCTTGATTGGCCTGCGGATATCCGTGGCCTTTTGATTCCTCTGGGAGTCCTTATGAACGAACATTCCAGTAAAAACGCAATGCGCGAAGTACTGGCTTTCTTATTCCGTCACTGGCGCCGCGAACGGTGGATGGTCGTGTGGGTGGCGCTCTGCATGATCTTCGCCACAGCCGCTGACCTGCTGATGCCCATCTATGCGGGCAAACTCGTAGATGCAATCGCGATGCACGCATCCCTGCGTGCACTGGCGCTCCATAACGCACTGCAGGCGATCGCAATGATGGCGCTGCTCGGCATCGTGCTTACGGTGCTACGCTACGTGGCTCTGGCCGGGATTATCCGGCTGACGTTGCGGCTGATGACCCGTTTTGCCAGCGAGACCTTCTGGCGAGTGCAGCGGTTTTCGACGGACTGGCACGCGAATAACTTCGCGGGCGCAATCGTGCGTCGAATCACACGCGGCATGTGGGCCGTGGACGTGATGGACGACATTCTGCTGCTGGAGATGCTGCCGGCCTTGCTGGTACTGGTCGGCTCATCGCTGCTGCTTGGGCTGCACTGGCTCACCATGGGAGTGCTCGTGGCTGTTGGCGCCGTCGCGTACATCGCGGTCTCCATAGCATTGTCGCTGTACTACGTCGCCCCGGCAGCGCGGCTATCGAATGCGCAGGACACGCGGATCGGCGCAGCCATGGCAGATACGATCACATGCAACGCCGTCGTGAAGTCATTCGGAGCCGAAAGGCGGGAAGATTACCGGCTGGCGAAGATCGTGGAGAAGTGGCGCAGCCGTACCTCGCGAACCTGGATACGGGCAACGCTTAACGGAAGCCTGCAGACTCTTCTCCTGCAGGCATTGCGGACCTCAGTACTGCTCTATGCGGTATGGCTGTGGTGGCACGGACGAGCGACCGCCGGTGATGCAGCCTTCGTGTTGACGAGCTACTTCATCGTGCAGGCTTACCTGCGCGACATTGGACAGCATGTGCGCAACCTGCAACGCGCCGCCAACGAGATGGAGGAGATGGTGGAGTTCCACTCGCATTCGCTCGGCGTGATGGACCGCGCCGATGCGAAGCCGATTCATGTGCGAGAGGGTGCGATCACCTACGACCGCGTGACATTCCGCTATGGAATGCACACCGAGCCGCTCTTTCAGGATTTCTCCTTGAAGATCCGTGCCGGAGAACGCGTGGGACTTGTAGGCCACTCCGGATCTGGCAAGACCACCTTCGTGAAGCTGTTGCATCGCTTGTACGACGTACATGGAGGAAAGATCGTCGTCGACGGCCAGGACACTGCCCGCGTGACCCAGGACTCGTTGCGCGCGCAGATGGCCTTGGTGCCGCAGGAGCCGATTCTCTTTCATCGCACATTGGCGGAGAACATTGCCTATGGAAGGCCGGACGCTTCGATGGAGGAGATCGAGCACGCAGCCCGGCTGGCCAACGCGCATGAGTTCATCCTGCGCCAGCCAAAGGGATATCACACGCTTGTCGGTGAACGCGGTGTGAAGCTCTCCGGTGGTGAACGGCAGCGTGTCGCGCTCGCGCGCGCGTTCGTAGCGAACACTCCGGTGCTGGTACTGGATGAAGCGACCTCAAGTCTGGATTCAGAGTCTGAGGCTCTGATTCAGGAGGCGATGGAGCGGCTAATGGCGGGCCGCACATCGATCGTGATCGCGCATCGCCTCTCAACCGTGCGAATGCTCGACCGGATTCTCGTCTTCGAACGCGGAAGAGTTGTCGAAGAAGGAACGCACGAAGAACTGGTACGACGCGAAGGCGGCACGTACAGACGACTGTTTGAGCGACAGGCACTCGGCCTGGTAGTGGACGATGAGGACACGACAGATGACGAATCTGATTTCTCAGACAGTGTGGTGAGTTACTAACATTCGAGAGCAGTACTCCCTCATTGCCTCCTTGCTTCGCGGCTTTATCGCGAAGCAAGGGGGCAACGAGGAGATGTATGTTTTGGCTTGTGTATTTATTCACGGTTGTCGTGGGAGGGACCTTTGCTGTGATCCTGCGGGCTCTCAGGAGAGTGCTCAGGCGTCACTTTCCAGCAGCGCCTTACTGAGGCAACCATTCCGGTTACTCTTGAGAAATTAACCCCTCGCACCGTTGACACAACAAGGGGGAACTGGGATGCTGGTCCTCAACCCCCAATTCCGGGAAGTCTACACCTGGATATCGTTGTCCTCGAATCCGCTTCTCTCCGCATGCATGTGTTGCCCGATGCAACAGTGGAGATCCTTCATGACCGACAACGCTAAGAATTCCACCGCCCGAAACACAATCCAAGACCCACCGGAGTACAACGCCGAAAGTGCTAAGAACCTTGCCGCCCAGAAAGACCAGTCACCCACCTTCGATCAACTAGGCGCAGACCTCCAAGGCTTGATTACCCAATTTCGCGTTTGCATCGCGGAGCCAGCCATATACGGGCCAAAGTTCACGAGGGCGGCCCCGATCCTGGAAACATTCTGTAGTCCGAATGAAAATGACGAACCGATGACAGCCTCCGATGCATACCAGGCGATCAGCTACCAGCTCTCTCACTGAGGAGAGCTGGCTCCGGAGAAGTCCGCCTTACCCAATCCAAGAATGACGCAACTGTGGAGATCCGCCATGTCCGAAATACAAGCAGAAGGGCTCAGCACCGCCGCCACGAACCCAAACATTACCAATGATTCAAAGAAGATTCCTGCAAACGGGGGCGAGGAAGGCAGCTTTAGAAATCCTCAGACTGAAGAAAGACAACCCGGTAACCCCAACGGCACCGGCAGTGGCGGCAATGGGGACACAACCTCCGTCGGAGCCGCTCCTTCCAAGGGAGACGAAACCCCTGGGCACGAAAAGAAGGCCCCCAAAGGGTCCCTGAGTGGAGGCACAGACTTTGAAAAACCGTCGAGCAGCTCGGAAAAGACGATAGGAGGAAGTTACACAGATCAGTTGGGTAGTTCTGACTGGCTGGGAGGGCCGCAGAACGGAAGCGAAACCTCCACCGAATCCGATTTTACCCATCACCGCTTTAGCCAAACCCCCAGCGACGGCGGTAATGGTGACACAACCACAGTCGGATCCGCAGGAACCCCTGGTCGTCCTGGACACTAGAAGAATGGACCATTGAGGGGGTACGCCCAAACGCGAGAAAATTCCGCCCGGGAACGTCATTGGCGCGGTTTCCGGTCACTGCTGCGATCCTAGGCGGTTTCCCGTACATGTTTGCCCCGGTTTTGGTCGCTGCTTGGGGTCTGCGCTCTGGCGTGTCGGGAAACATCTGTTTGACGTACCCCCGCGCCAACCCCCAAACCTAAAAGTAATGTTGGGCTTGGGCTTGATGTCGACGCCCAGCATGCACCCGATGTCGGAAATCCAGCTAGTACGCACTTCTGAAAGATACAAGGGGCGCGTGCGAGCGCGCCCTCCGTGAATGCCCCGAGGAGAACAAACAGATGGCACATCTCGCACAACTCGTATGGATTCACCAGCAGTACGCGCCGAAGGACGCAATACCTGATATTTTCGGTGACCCATTTCTGGTCAGCCAGAATCGGCTGTTCCGAAACACCCGGAAAGGTGTCCTGGATAAGGGATATCGCTTTATCGCGGGCGGTTCACCACTGGCAAAATACTACGAGGCCGCGCCGCTCCTGATGCTGGGTGAATTGCTCTCAGAAAGGACCCTTCCATACCGTTCTACCCTGCCGCCAGTTCAGCAGTTGTTGAGCCGTACACCAACCATCGAGATTGAGGACCATGTTCTGCTTTCCCTCGCGACGAAGAACGTGGTATTTCACGAGTCATTGCATGGATTCGGATCTCACTACATCGACTCGGAGCTCGATGAAGCGGGTATCACGGATCCTGGGCAGCGCTTTGTCATCGCATCTGCGTTGGTCGAGTCGTTCGCAAACACGGTGGAGCGTCTTGCCTTCCATGAGGCCATCGAGCCGATGCATCGCCTGTTTCTTTTGATGAACACGTACGTGACGTATTCCGCTGAGACTTGTAAGTTGCTAAACGATATCGTGAGTCATTTCGGCCCGCGTAGCGCTTTTCGCATGGGGATGGGCGTTCTTTGCCTTTTGAACCTTCGCCGAACGGACCCTTCGGCTGCGGATCTGGCAACAATTGCAGATTCGGCCGCAGTGCCCCAATCTCTCACTAAAGCAGAGAGAAGGCTTTTGACCGAATCCGCCAATTTCTTGTGGGGGCTGCCGCGCGAATTTCGCGATGGTACCTCACGCTTCTTCTATCGAATGCACAGCCATGAGAAGGAATATCTCGATATTTCAGGTCAGCCGAGTTTTGCTCCACCCTGCACCGCAGAGATGATCAGCCATTGGGCAGACACAATGTTTGACCACGTCTGGGAAAGTCAAACGGAGGGCGCGGACTCGATCTAGGAGCGGAAATCATAATGGAATACAGGATATTCAAACATATCCTTCCCCCCGGGCAAGGTGAATTTTCCGAATGCTTATATCGAGCGAGGCCTCGAATCCGATCGTTTCAGGAATCCGGATCGGTTGGGGCCAGCGAGTCGCGCGGCCTATGGAGACCCATTGACGGAGCGGTTGTCGGGGGACGTCTGTTTGACGTACCCCCGCGCCAACATCGGTTTTGCGCTCATGCCGGAAAAATCTGGCTAGAAGCGATTCGTGGAATAATCCCGACGACGCTGGTTTAGTGTTGGTATCGCGTAGCACGGCCTTTTTTGTGTAGGTCCAACGGTCGTTCAGAAGAGATTGATACGGGTGCCGCGATGGTCTGGCTAGCTGGTATCGTTCCAGTGTCATGCGAATGGACCGTCGACAACTTCTTCAGTTACTCGCACTCTCCGGGGCAGGCGCCGCGGCGGCACGCGGTTTCGGCGCTCCTGCCCGCAAGCGGCCACCGAACATCATTGTCATCCTGTCAGACGATGTCGGCTACGGGGATCTAGGCTGCTACGGTGCAAACGATGTAAAGACCCCGCACATTGATGAGCTGGCGAAGGATGGACTCCGGTTCACCAACGCGCACTGTGATGCGGCGACCTGTACCCCTTCCCGCTACGCGTTGCTCACCGGCAGTTACGCTTGGCGGAGAGATGGAATCCAGGTGCTCCCCGGCGATGCGAAGCTTCTGATCCAACCGGATCAGCCAACCATCGCGTCGATCCTCAAGAAAGCCGGATACAGAACCGGGCTCGTCGGCAAGTGGCACATCGGCCTGGGAAGCGGAACCATTGATTGGAATACTTCCATCGAGCCGGGACCATGCGAAGTGGGCTTTGAGGAAGCGTTCTTCTTCGCTGCAACAGCCGACCGTGTACCCACGGTCTATATCCACGATCACCGAGTCGTTGGACTCGATCCGGCAGATCCGATCCAGGTCTCGTATCGCACGAAGGTCGGAAGCGATCCCACGGGGCGGGAGAATCCAGACCTTCTCAAGATGAAGCTGAGTGAAGGACATGATGGGACGATCGTCGACGGCGTTAGCCGAATCGGCTTTATGACCGGAGGAAAGTCAGCTCGCTGGACAGACGAGAACATGGCAGCCACGTTCACGGACAAGGCCGTCGAGTTCATCGAGAAAAACCACAACCAGCCATTCTTCCTGTACTTCACACCCAGCGACATTCACGTACCGCGTATGCCGAACGAGCAGTTCGCCAACAAAAATACCTGCGGCATCCGGTGCGATGTATTGAATGAACTCGATTGGAGCGTCGGGCGCATCGTCGACAAGCTCAGGAGCCTGCACCTTGAAGAAGATACGATCGTTATCTTCTCTTCCGACAACGGCCCCGTTGTTAACGACGGCTACGATGATGGAGCGGACCCATCATACCGACAGCCATCCGCCTGCCGGTCCTTGGCGTGGAGGCAAGTACACCATCACCGAAGGTGGCACACGCATACCCTTCATCGTGCGCTGGAAAGGAAATGTAAAATCCGGCGTCTCTGATGCGCTCATCAGTCAGTTGGATCTCACCGCAAGCCTGGCTAACTTCACCGGAACACGAGTTCCTCAGGGCGCTGCGGGAGATAGCGAGAACGTACTGCCCGCACTCCTCGGGCGTTCAAAGATCGGGCGTCAATCTCTCGTCGAAGAAGGACAGTGTCTGGCACTGATCGAAGGCGACTGGAAACTCATCGATCGGGCACAAAGACCTGGAACCACTCCTCAACCAAAAGGCCGATACATCCCCGATACCATCCTGGGCGATGCTCCGCGAGAGACTCCGCCACAGTCAGCGACTGAGCTCTACAACCTCAAGGCTGATCCGCACGAGATGCACAACCTTGCGACCCAGCATCCGGAGATCGTGGATAGGATGCAACGGAAGCTCGCCGGCATTCGTTCGCGTCGAACTCCCTAAAGAGCGTGGCTAAAGTATTTGAGAATTGTCTGTTAAACGAGATCGATTGCAACCACCTCATGTAACGCGATGGATGGAACCTCCAACCGGAGAAATCCTTCCTGGTGCGTATAGTTCGGCTTCGTCCCCGCGACCAGCAGTTTTACCTGTTTCACCTTGCGACCGGCTGGGATTTGAACTTTCACCCTTTGCGCAGAGATTGGGATGATCTCGCGTACCGGGCCCTTCATCATCATGGGGTTGGTCAGGTTCACCAGGTGGGCAGTGATGGAGCTCTTCTGCTCCCAGACGGAAACATCCAGCACACCTTTCCCTTCGACCGTCAACGGAGCGGGCTCATCCGTTGCCCAGAGCACCGCATTGCGGAGCAGCCTGGCCTGATCGAAGTTCAACGTCTCCCAGAACGTTCGATCGACGTCGCCGGGCAGATAAACCACACGCCCCTTGCCTACCTGACGAACGATAGCGCCAGGCTGCCCAGCAGGCGCATCTTCGCGGGGAAAGACCTCTTCCATCGGAAGATCCGGATAGGTGGGGATCACCTGCAAAGGATATGTTCCTTCGCCCGCCGGGGTGACCGATACCTGATTCACAGCATTGATGATGCGTACGGCGTTTTCGAAATCCTTCAGAAGAGGATGAAATTGCCCCGATGAGTCTTTCTTCAGACTCAAGTAAGAGTTCTTCATGGGGCCTTCCACTCTGCCTGCGTAATTAACACCGAAGAGAGAGGCGAGGCCAAAGTTTGGCTGACGAACGCCCCACTCGTTATACAGCGATGTCTCATAGGTGGCGATCAGGCCGCCGCCATCTCGCACAAACGTCTCAAGCTGTTTGCACTGCTCGGCAGAGAGTGCCGCGATATTGGGGAGGATAAGCGTGCGGAATGGACGGATGTGCTCAGGATCGAGCAGATGGTCGTGAACCATCTCAAATGGGATACGCGCCTCGACGAGTGCCTGATAAAAACCCAGACTTGGGTCCTCGACTTTAGCGCGCGCTTCGTCGCCTCCGTAGTACGTGGCAGTCTGTTGCGAGTACACAAGACCGACCCTGGCAAGCGGCTGCTCGTTACGCAAGTAGGTCTCATTCGCTGCGTGCCACTTGTAGATGTCTTCCACGACGGGCATCCAGCGCGGATCGATCACCTTGCAGTCAAACTTCGTGAACCACGGGCGGAGATCATGCGCGATGCCATCCGCAACCCACATTCGTATTTCGTCGTCACTCTGTACAGAATCTTTCCAACGGTATTTCTCCTCCAGTCCAACGCTGAAGATGCCGACGATCGCTTTGCGGCCCAGCGTGGCGCGGTACTCTTTACCGTTCTTGCCGTTGGCCCAGGAAGGCATAAGGCCTGATCGTCCCTGACGATCGGCGAAGAGTGTCGGCGCCAGGTCGCCGACCGTCTTCATATCAAGTTCGCTTAAGGCGCCGCCGCCTGCGTTGGCAATGTAGCTTGCGTTGGGATTGATGCGCTGGATTCTTTCGTTCCACAGCCGCCAAAGCTCAAAGAGCCGTTGCTGCCGCCAGAGGATGTATTGCCGCCGCGCCGGATCCTGAGGATTGTGGGTGCGAGGAAGCGCCATGCCGCTAAAAGCCTGGAAGTTCTGTTGGCAATGCTCGCAGTAACACATGCCCGATCCTGCCCATCGATTCGTGAAGATGCCGCCGGTCATGTACTTCGTCATGATCTCTTCGTGAACTGCGGTCATGAAGTCGAAGTTGTACGGTCCCAGAGCGCAGGTCAACCAGAAGTCTTTATCCGACGGATGACGAATCTTATCTCCGTTCGCACCCACCATGATCCAATCCGGATGCGCGTCATAGACGTCCTGATGGCAGGCATGAGCGTCCGTCCGTGCAACGACGACCATACCGAGCGCGCGGCAACTCCTCTGCAGGTCGCCAAAGGTATCCATATCCCTGAGCCACTTGCTGCGATAGTGAAAAGGAACCTGTGTGGGATAGAACGCAACAGCTCCGCCGGCGTTCAGAGTCACCGCATCAATGCGCAGACGCTTAAAGTAGTCCAGCCAGAATTGCGGATCGTAATTGCCAGGATCATCTTCGGCAAAAGCGATCTGAGCCCATCGCATGGGCCTGTCGTACCAGCCGCCATTCGGCTGACCCTGACGGCTAGCGTCCTGCTCCATCAACGCACCAAAAAAGGATTGCGAGTGACCAGTCGCGGAGGATGCAGTGATCATCGTGGCAGAAAGAAGAAAGTCTCTCCGGGTGATTTCGTTGCGATCATCTATCACGGTTGCTCCAATGGGTGCACGACGGCGGCCCCACTGTAGCATTTCTGTGCAAAGAAGGGCGAATGTCGCTCCGTCTTCACACGCAAACTTAGTGCAAGGTGTAGGTGAGATTCGTAGAGACTCGCAAGATATTGCGGCGCAGCAGGAAGGTGAAATTCAGACCGATGCCCCTCTCGCGAAAGGCATCGGTCTTTGCAGACGAAATCAAAGCTGGTTAGAAGTTAATCTTCAGCGCGAACTGACCGAAGCGGCGTTCGTCGTTGGCTCCACTATTGTTGCCGATACCGCCCTTGGACGCGGTGACCGGCAAAGGATCTCCCGGGTTGACGTTAGCAACATCATTCAGACCTTGCTGGATGAAAAGATTGTGATGGTTGAGAAGATCGAAGCCTTCTGCACGGAACTCGATGTTGACCTTCTCATGAATGGGGAAGGTCTTGCTGACAGACGCATCGAAGGTCCACGCGCCAGGTCCGCGGAAGCTGTTCCGGGAGACCATGGTCGCAGGGAACGGGCCCCAATCGGAGATTCCGCCCAGCGCAGCATTAGAGAAGGAGACGGCCGGCGGAAGGTTGCCGATGACGTAGCTGTTCAGTCCGCCGCCATTCTGGCCATTCGGGATTGATTTGAAGGTGTGTTGTGGGACCTTGCCGGCGAGTGGTGTATACCGCGCGACTTGATAGCCGCTGTTATTGTTCGTGCTGTCGAAGTAGGTGAACGGCGTACCCGTGCGGACAGTATAGATACCCGTTACCTGCCAACCGCCCACTGTTTGCGCCATGAAGCGATTGCCGCCGGCAAAGGAAGGCGTCCGGAAGATAGGGGCGACCACCAGACGATGACGGATGTCGAGATCCCCGTTGCCCCGATCGAAACCGGGATTGAATGGCTGCAGATATCCAAGCGCGAACGCGTTGTTGGTCTCAGAGAATGTCGTGCTCAGATCGTCTATCTGATGCGCGAGCGTGTAATTTGCCACCAGGCTCAACCCGGAGTTGTGGAGATTCGTACTTTGGAACTGGATGTTCATTGCCTGGTAGTACGAGTCGCCATTGGAGCCCCGGTTATTGATGTTGGAGTATTGGTTCGTCAGCCTTGTGAGCCCCGTGTTCCCACTGCTATCTGTTCTTGGGTCGCCAAGAAGCACATTGCCCGAACCCAGGGCATTGATGTTCTTGATGTCATAGAGATGGAGTCCGCGAGCGCCGGCATACTGCAGCGAGAGCATCGTATTGCGTGCCAGCTGCTGCTCCAGTGCCGCATCCCAGAACTGCGTCTGCGCCGTGCGGATGTTTTGATCCACATGCCGCAAGCTGGTGGGTGGCAGCGGAACACTACCCGACGATCCACCAAGCGGACCAGCATTCGAGGTAGTAATACGCACATTGTTGACTACGACGACAGCATAGTTCGGGGGATTCTGAATCACGTTGAAGGTGACATTGCCGAAGTTCCGTTCGTAGCTGAGGCCGAAGCCGCCACGAATTGAAGTCCGGCCTGTCCCGAATACGTCAAACGCGAAACCGACGCGTGGCGAAACCGTGCCCCACTGCGGTTTCCATAGTTCGCCAATAGGACTCTTTGGCGTGGTAAATACCTGACCGTTGCGAATGCTCTGGAAGAGATTTCCGCCCGAGCCATAGTAGAAGTTCGACTCCAGATCCTTCTTGTTGTTGTGTTGCACGCCATAGTGCTCGTAACGCACGCCATAATTAAAGGTGAACCTCGGCGTCAGCTTGTATGAGTCTTGCGCGTAAACTGCCCAGTCGTGGAAACGATTGCTGCGCGCAAAGACGGGTTGAGTTGCCGGCAGGTTGATGGAGCAGGCCGAGGTCCGCGTGAGCGTGCCTGTATAAGGATTGCGTACGCAGGGCAATGCGCCGTTTGGATTCACCGCGGCCTGGAACTGGAACAGATCGCCGGTGAGCAGATTCTGCAATCCGGCCGTCCGATTGACGCCAACCTGCTCTGTGGCCTGCGCGTACGCACCATAAGCGTTATTGGCCTGCAGGTAGAGATACTGTCCACCAAACTGCATGGAATGTTTCCCCTTCTGCACATTTAAATCCTGATTGATCTGGATCGTGTTTTGGGGTCCGCCGAACGGAAGGCCGCCATTCGCTGGGTTGAAGTCATAAAAGCCCGGCAGTTGGATAAACGTACTCGTCTTTGGCAGCTGCGCATTCACTGAAACGATCAGCGTTGGGACGTTCTGTAATTTCGTGTCGTAGGTCACGGGAGCGTTGAACCTGCTGAAGCTGAGCTTTGTGCTCGAAGCCACGGAGGGACTGAACTCGTGAAATGCGCTCAGGAGATAGGCCCGAGCCCTGGTGGCCGCGCCTACGTTGTATTGTGAGTAAGGCGACGCGAACGATGTACCGTTTGCATCTGTCTCCTCATAGTCTGCATAGCGGAAGAACATCCGAGTGCGGTCGCTCGGGTTGAAGTCCGCCCGCCCGACGATGTTATAGGTGTTTTGCGGAACACTGCCGCCGGCGTTGATCGGCGCGGTATACGCCACGACACCAAAAGCCGGCGTGCTGGCCGGGATCCCCGTTATTCCAAGCTGCCCCGCAGTGTAGGTGTTCGTGAAGTTGAAGTTCTTCCCGCCGGCGTAAGCCGTAAAGAAGGCTTGCGTGTTTGCCGCCGAAAGGGCAAGAAACTGGGACGTGGGAACTCCGGCAAAAGCGATTCCGGAACTGCGGACCCGGGTCCACTCCGTGCTACCGAAGAAGAACAGCTTGTCTTTGACAACGGGTCCACCCACCGCAAAGCCAAACTGATTACGCGTGTACTTTCCCTTGGGCTGACCTGCCTGCGCATTCAACACCGTATTCGATGTGTAGGCGGAAAGGCGGTTGAACTCCCATAGAGTGCCGTGGAATGCATTGGTTCCACTCTTCGTTGTCACGTTGACGATTCCACCCGATGCTCGACCATACTGAGGCTCAAAGTTGCTGGTCTGAACACGAAATTCCTGCGTCGCATCGATCGGCACATAGACTCCTATGCCATCCGTGAAGACGCTGATGTTTTCAACACCGTCCAGAAGAATCTCAGTACCGCTGGACCGTTGGCCGTTCACATTGAATCCGACGCCGCGCGTGGTAGCATTCTGTGAATTTCCACTCGACCCGCCTGAAACGCCTCTCGAATCTCCACTGTTTGTACTGTCGCCGGCGGATACGTTGCCTGCGAGCGCTACAAAGTCGTAAGCGTTGCGCGTAAGACTAGGCATTTGCGAGACCTGGGTTGCATTTACGATCTGCGACAACTCCTGTGACTGCGTGTTTACCTGTGCGCCCCCCTCAGCGGTCACCTCTACGGTGCTGGTGGCTTGGGTCACCGATAACTTGGCATCCGCCGTTACTTTGGCCGCAACCGTGACCTCAACACGCGTCGTGTACGCTTGGAAACCACTGGCCTTAATAGCGACCTCATAGGTAGCGGGCTGCAAGCCCGTGACTACAAAAGTACCGCCACTGTTAGTCGCCACGGAGCGAACCGCATTTGTTCCCAGGTTCGTGATGGTGACGGCGGCATTTGGAACAACCGCACTCGACGGGTCGGTTACCGTCCCTGAGATCTGTCCGGTCTCCTGGGCGTATGCGCTTTGATATGTGAGAGCAAGAATGAAGGCTACTACGCCTAAGAGAAAAGTTATCTTGCTGAGCAGACTGACTGGATTTTTCATTGGCACTCCTCGACGCTTGGGCAAGCGTTCGTACGGAGTGCGCAGTCCTGTTGCTGTTGGGGCGTTGCAGTAACGGGGCCTGCGGAGCGCCCCGTGCGTCAGTTTGTCCACGCAGCCCTCGCAAAGTATCAAGGCTGCAGCTAGTTATTATTGCATATTTTACAAAAACATGGTAGTAGTTCTCACCCTTCCGGCGCTCGCCGTCTACTGGTTCGCGATTCGTTTCCTCAAAATGGGATCCAGGTTCGTCTTATCGATCAGCGCCTCTCCCGTATCGACAAACACCGGGAACGGAGAGTTTGGATCCAGAAAATAGTCTCCACTCATTGGCTTCACGGGGTAGTGATGGACTTGGTCCAATGCCTTCAGCCCCAGAACGGCCATCGTGTAGGGCTTTTGGGCGATGGTCGAATCAATCGTTCCATCCCCCACCAACTGCAACGTATCGGTGTCCGTATCCATCGCTATCAGCACCCGGTCGGTCGCACTCCGCCGCTTGAGGGCTTCGGCTACGTTCGCCCCGGACCTTGATTCCAGGCAAATGAACGCGTCAATCTTGGCAGCACCCGTCCGCGCCAGGTACACCATCGCCTGATCCAGCGCCTTACCTGGATCCGCCTTAATGTCATAGACCTCCGCGGTCTTGATCCCGTTGAAATCCTTCAGGATGTCCTGATAGCCCTTCAATCGCTCCTCAAGGTTCGGCTGCCCCGGATTGGTGAAGAACACGACATTTCCTTTCCCATTCAGGCGCGCCGCCAGACGCCTTCCGCCCAGCCTACCCGCCTCAAGGTTATTGGTTCCAATGAAGTACAGCCGCTTGCTCTCCGGCGAATCCGAGTCAATCGTAATCACCGGAATGCCTGCCGCGATGGCAGCATCGATCTCTGGCGCCATCAGGCTCGAGCTCGCCACCGAGACCAGAATCCCCGCAGGCTTGCTTGCCACCGCTGCTTTGAACTCATCCACCTCGGCCTGAGGATTTAGACCCGCTGGCCCACGCGTGTCCACCGTGACCCCATATTCCGCTCCCGCCGCTGCAAGCCCCGCCGCGGCCGACTTCCAGTACGGCACTTCCGTGTTTGTGGCAATCAGGTAATACCGCTCGTTCTTACTATGCCGGGTGCAGCCCGTAAGCAAGGGAAGCACCACCGTCAAAAGCGCTAAAAAAATCCGTTTGCTCAACGTCATCATCGTCAACCTCCGGAACTTCTGTTGTGAAGCACAGCACTAGAGCATTTTTCCTGTTGCTCGGAATCCCGGGAGGAGCGTGCAGCGGGCGTTTTCATTGGGCAAAACGCCCATAGATGCACAAGCCCCGTACTACACCTACAGGAAAAATCCTCTATCCTCCGCAGTAGGTGAACACCCACGTCCTCGTTCGCGTGGGAGCCAGATATTACTCCAATTTGGATGAGGAAAGCTAAGTAGTTTGGAATCAGCGGATACCCTTTTTGAGACGGTGAGCGTATTTCCCTGTGCGTGTCATGTATGGTTCCGCACATATGAGCCGGAGCAATCAGGAGAAATTCCGGGCATGCGGGCGACAGGAGGTTTCGTTTCAGTTGTAAGCCATTCAGGTAATGAGCATTTTCCTTGTGGGTGCGGTGTACGGCTTCCGCATACTATGGGCATTTTGCGCAATGAAAACGCCACTGCACGCTCTTCCGAGATGCCCAGCAACAGAGAAGACGCTCTAGCGTGATGCCGTGATACTAAGATGGTGCTGTATCTATTCGACCGTTGAAGCCATGTAAAGAGATGAAGCGAAATGACAACGCTGACATCATCGTTTTCGAAGCGGCGCTTGTTTAAGCTTTTCAGGCAGATTCGAGATTTCTGCTACATGCCATGGAACGAGCAAAGCATGATCGCCGAGGCCTTCCTGCTGCTTGCCGCTACACGGGCGGCATTGCTTGTTGTCCCATTTCGCGCGGCGGCAGGGTGGGTTGGAGTCGTTGTTCCGCCCAACGGTCCTGGTCGATCACCGGCCCAGGGACTTGCCGCTGAACAGCGCAGGATTGCGGAGGAGGTGGCAGTTGTCGTACGACGGGCGTCTCGCGTGGCGATCTTCGAATCAAAGTGCCTTCCACAAGCCCTGGCTGCGCGCATGATGCTCAAGCGGAGAGACGTGTCGAGCGTGATTCACTTCGGTGTGCGTTGTGGTGAGGAGAGAAAATTGCTGGCACATGCCTGGCTTGAGGCAGGAGATGTCGATGTTACCGGTGGCGCGATAGCGACTCAGTATTCTGAGATCGCGCGGGTCATTTGACGGCTTTACGCCGCTCGGCTTCACGGACCAGCATCCGCGCGCGAAATGCCTCTGCAATAGAAGCAGCATCCACTTCATAACCGCACGATGCGGCGTAACCAACAAGAGCATCTTCATCGAAAGCCATCACCTGCGCTGGATCATGAGCACCGGTGATAGATCCTGACCTGAGGCTTGCCAGAAATCGGATCGCATTCTGCACGCGCTTTAGCGTCATGGTTGCGTATCCTCTGCAGTCGTTGGTTGTACCCCCAATGCTGTGAGGGCCATCAAAACAGCCGCCGTTGTAAAAATCCGGTAGGGCTCCTCAAGATGGCGGGCAGTGGCGCCACTCCTGTCGTCGGTGTCAGTACTCACGATGTCTGTACCCGACGGCCAGCTACCGTCCTCCAGTTGACGACAGGCTAACGCTTCAGCTCGGCGGTGGGCTTCCTGCTGGTCTGACGCATTGCCCAGCCGCAATATCCGTATGATCCAGGCATCGATCCAGGCACTTGGTGCGGATGGCCTGTAGGACCAGGCCCAGAGAATCGCACGATCGACCGATGCGCGATACTCAGTCACGGAGGCGAGCGCCTCAGCCGCGAGAGCGGTAGACAACGCAGGACACTGCCACCAGTAGGCCGTCCAGGAGCCGTCATCATTCTGGGTTTCACAGAGCCGTCTCATGGGAAGGCGTCCCAGTAAAGGCGCTACATTGGCCGCGGTACAGAGATGTTCGGACTGCCACCCATCGTCATTCTCTTTTGCCGCATGGCCGCGGTACTCAACAGATACGCCTGCTTGGTAGGTTGATATCCCGCCATACTGCAAAAGGTGTGCGCTTATAAACTGCATGGCGCGTACCAATGCCATCCCCTCATAGCCCATCCGTCGGAACAAATGCACTGCCCATGCTGTTGAGTCTGCATCAGGAGGTAGACAGCCGTTCCAACCCCACCCTCCACCGGCTCGCTGACGGCGCAGCAATTTGTTGACTGCATCCTCTGCCCCTCTGCGTGCATCGGCATCGTCGATGCAACCTAGAGCATAACCAACAAACGCCGTGGCCCATTCGTCGCTTGGGCCTAAGTTTGTTCGAAACTCGGTCCACCAACCGCTCTGGTGTTGGCGACTTAATAGAAATTTGATCGCGGCGCTCACAGTGGCCGACAGGCAGGGCGCATGCGAAGTGGAAATGGCGACCGGATCTGCTGGTGGCGTGTCAGACCAGCAATGCTGAGCACTGACATACGCTTTCGCCATCATTTTTCCCTCGGCAGAGAGAGTCACCTTGAGGTGTGACAGTGCACGCTCCACATACGGGACTGCATCGCCTGACCGGAGTTCCGTTGCCAGTAACCAACTTAGCGGCCACGTTTGTTTCGGCATATAGGGATACAACCGGCCGTCAACTTTCAGCAGGCAAGCGGCTTCCACTTCGGAGCAGATTCCAAGTTTCCCCAGGAGCATGAACAACTGTTGCCAGCGCGGTTCGGAAGACGGTTGTTCATCGAACATGATCTCGAAGCCGATATCTTTGGTCGGGCGGCGGTGTATGAAGTTGATGGCGACCGTGATGGTGTCCGCTATCTCGACGAGTTCGTCGAATAACTCGAACGCAGGCTGTGTCTCTCCGGGCCAGGCGATTTCCTGTAACAGCAGACCGAGCTTTGATTGGCGTACGTTTCGATAGTTGACCCTTAGAAGATCACCACGCGAGGGCATGGAGCCGATGTGACTTACTGAAACATTGTCCTGCATCGCAGGCGCCCAGGGAGGAGCCTCCTGGCTGGCCGCGGCGGTTTCCGAAATTTGCCCAGTTGTCGTCAGAGCCCGGAGTTGTCTCATCCGCAGATCATGGAGCGACAGTGCCGGTAAGGCCGGGAACTTGGCATCGACGGGAAGAAAGACCGAGGCCGGCTGATGCAAACGATCGAAATCCCATTCGAAGAAGATAGCGCGTGTTGGCTTGGCCTGAGAGTCGTCGCTCTCTCCTGACGCGACAAATTCTCGTAGCCGCGGTGGATACTGAAGCGAAGGACGGCTTTGCAGGAACCACGTGAGAGCATCATCGTCGTCGCCGTATGGCTGCACCATCTGGTGCAGATCAGGAGTTTGCGCTCCCGCATTCAATCTGAGTTCAAGGGCCAGCCTCGGAATAGGCGCAAGCTGTCGAGCGGCGTGATGGATGCTCTCACGCGTTTGTTCGTCAAGATGAAACCCGGAAAGTACGGGCCAAAGAAACTGAAGACATCCCTCGGCGGCTAGAAAGGGACCAGCAACGATCGAGGAGTTCTTGCTGCCGCTCATGACTGCTTCGACAGGCAAAGCTGTAAGCTCTTCGCAAATGCCTCTGCCGATTGCCTCAAAAGAGAAAGATTGTCCGGCATCTGCAGTTCCAGGATACTGGCCTGAGAAACCAGATGACTCATCATCCGTCCAGCAGCAAGAGGTGGAGCATTAGGCGGCAATGGATCGCGGATCAGATGCCTGGCGAGGTGTAGCACGGCACTTTGGCCGGATAACGTTCGTATTTCCGGGCTTCCGAGAGATAAGCTGCGTGGAAGCAGACAAATCGCAGCCGCAATCCGGAATGAGGCATTTTCGTCTTCCGGGATTGCTGCAGGAAGCAATAGCTTTTCATCCCATTGTTCGTCGAAGTCGCCTGGCAGCGTCCTCGCCCACCGCTCCTGAGCCGTCTCGGGTGAGTGTCCAAGTGCCTGCAGGCTGTCGAGGCGTAGTTTGTTACGACGCAATCCGGGGAGTGCACGCACTATGCTTTCGTCACAGCAGATCACCCGCACCAGATCATCAGCAAGCAGAGACCAGCCTGAACGCTGTAGTGCAGCAGAGAGGGTCGATTTTCCAGCTCCCTTAGGACCCATCAAAAGGATGGCCTCGCCGGCCTTTACCAGAGCAGCAGCGTGAAATGCGGGGAGGTTCAACCGGCACAAGACCGTGCGCATCACTGGCTCAAGAAGAAGTTCTATCAAGTTGCTCTGGGCAACAGATGGCAGAGCTGAGGACTTGACGACACGGCCATCCAATGACACGCGAAACCGGCAGCGAACGTTCCCGCCGGACCCGAAATCGTGTTGGATCCAGGTTTTGTCCTCTTCAAGGATGGGGCCGGTAGCTGCGACGTCTACGTTCAGTAGATCAGCCGCAACCGCCTGGTCCCAGGAATGGGACCAGGACACGTCGGCGTCAGCGGGAAGCGTTGCAGCTTCCCCTTCGTCAATGCTGAGTCCGTAATGGAGCATTCTCTTGGTAGCAATCGACGCAAAGGACCACAGGTCAGTGCATGAAGTGTTTATGCCTATGCGAAAGAGGCGGATGTTTAGGAATACGAACTACCGTCGCTGGCACCGCTGCTAGCGGCTTGAGTGATCTCTTCAATCTTGCCGTATTCCACCAATTCCGACTCCGCAAACTGAGACTGTTTTGCGGTGAGACGCGCCTCTTCCGAGGGTATTGTCTGCATAGGATCTCCTGAGTGTTCGCCGCAAGCATACGGTATCTATTCTCCAACTGCAAGAACTTGTTTTCCGCTCCATTGGGAGGTTGATGAGGATTCGTATTTAGGTTCTGGGAGTCCTCTTCGATGACATATAACTGACGTGCCGATATGGGGGGCGAGTGAACGACGACAAAAGTATCTATCACCTGTCCGAGCAGGTTCTAGCCGTTGAGACAAACGGTGAATACGTGTTAATGGACTATGGATCAGGCAAATTCTTCGGGATTCGCGGCGCAGCCCAAATTCTGATGGAGCCGCTACAGGCAGGGATGACATTGGATGCCATGGTGGCCCTGGTTCAGCGCCATTACGGAGTTGACGCGATCCTTGCGGAGAAAGATGTGCGGAAGATCCTGTCCAGGCTGCTCGATGCGGGGCTGGTTCTAGATGGAGATACGCCGCGATGAGCGCGATCGCCGGCTTATGGCACCGCGATGGTGCGCCAGAAGCCAGGGCACGACTAGGAACTGTGCTGGCCGCGCTCCATCATTACGGTCCTGATGCACGCACGCTGTGGGGGGACGGTGCGGTTGCGTCTGGCTACTGCCTTCGCAAGATCCTTCCGGAAGACGGTATGCAGGCACAGCCCATCTCGCCCGATGGGGGACGCACACACGTTGTCGCGGATGTCCGGCTGGACAACCGGCCTGAGCTTACTGAACTCCTTCGTATCACCCCGAACGACGCGGCAGCGATGAGTGATGCGTCGATCGTGGCTCACGCAGTAGCGCACTGGGGAACCGATTGCTTCCAGTACATTGTTGGGGATTACAGCTTTGCTGCCTGGAATTCGCTGGACCAAAGCTGGCTACTCGCCCGCGATGTTGCAGGCGCTCTTCCTTTGTACTTCTATTCCAACGAGAAGATCTTTGCATTCGCCTCTATGCCGATAGGACTCCTCGCGTTGGCTGAGGTTCCGGGCGAAGCGAACGAGGAAGGCTTGTTACAGATGCTGGAGATTGCTCCTCGTGCCTCGGCTGAAGTCACCGAGTGGAGCGCCTTCCAACATATCCGCAGAGTTCCGGCCGGCCACTTTATTCGCATTGATGGCCGTGGTGAGAGGACTTTTGAACACTGGAGACCGCCTGCTGAGCTCCGGCTGAAGCGTCCGGAGGATTACTACGAAGGCCTGCGAGAACACTTGAATCGCGCCGTCGCCTGCAGGTTGCGTGGAGCCGGAGATGCGGCATCGCACCTCAGCGGTGGATTGGACAGTTCTTCCGTAGCAGCCACCGCCGCTCAGTTGCAGGCACAACGCGGAGCCGGCATCGTTGCATATACGTCTGTCCCTCAGCAGCCCTGTTCCTTAGAACCCGATAACCGCTTCTCCGACGAACGTGCGCACGCAGCGGCAACGGCAGCACTGTACCCGAACCTTCAGCATGTCCTGATAACAAGTGAGGGCCGATCTCCTTGGCACTCGTTGGACAGTCATTTCTCGCTGTATCAGCAGCCCCTGCTGAATCTCTGCAACAACGCCTGGATTTCTGCGATTCATAACGATGTTGCGCGGAGGAACATCAAAGTCCTCCTCACTGGAAGTCTGGGGAACTTCACGATCAGCTATCGGGGACTTGATATGCTGCCCGCGTTGATCACAAGCGGGCGGTGGTCCGAACTTTGGCAGTTAACGCGGGCGCTTCACCGGCGTGGCATGTCGAGGAAGCTTCTGTTGGCGAGTTCCTTCGCTCCCTGGATTCCCAGGACTCTGCTCATGGCTGCAAAGAGGAGTCCTCCCCTCCCTAATCTCTTGCATCCTGACCACAAGGAAAAGCGTCGAGGGTTGCCGCCTCCATCTCCGTTTGCCTTTACCGCAGATCATGTCCGTTGGAGAATGTTCCTCTTGCAGCGAAGCGACCTGGCTGCAACTCGCAAAGGAACCCTGGCCGCCTGGGGAGTAGACGAACGTGATCCGACAACCGATCGCCGGCTGCTGGAATTTTGTATGAGCATTCCTGCGACGGAGTGGATGCGAGACGGTTTACCGTCTGCGCTGCTTCGGAATGGTCTTGCCGATCGCTTGCCGAAAAAAGTTCGCTACGAAACACGGAAAGGCCTGCAGGCGACCGACTGGCATATCGAAGCGGCTAAGGCTTTGCCGCAACTGCAGGAAGAGATACGGAAACTGGAGAAGTCCCCTTCCGTAAATGGCATGATCGATATCCCGCGCATGCGCTCCATGATGGAGAACTGGCCGAAGGATGACGACTCCGAGAAGATTAGTAGCTACCGATACACATTTCTTCGGACGCTTTCAGTCGGCAAGTTTCTCCGTGATGCGGAGAGCTGTAAGACCTCTATCAACGAGATTGCCAGCCAAAGCCCGTAAGCGACAGGACGTTCGAGCCGAAATGGTGGACGAGATCGATGCGTCGGCAGTTGGCCTTTTCAGGGCCGCGCGCAAACCACCGAGCTACGCTCCAGGGAGCGCGGCCGAAGTTGCCGTAGTTATCGGGATGGCGGCCAGGGACGCCACCGATGGTCATTCCTCATAGTTGTGTAGCCCCTGGCCTTCGCATTCCCTGTAGAACGCTCGGACTTCATTAGCCACAAAAGCTGAGTCTAAGAGCCCTGCCTGCATTCTCGAAACGACTTGACGGGAAGCTCTCTCCCTGGGTCGTGCAGTGCCGTTCTTAATCGCAGACTCGATGTCACCCACTCGACGTATACGAGCATGCCGGTAGGGGACTACAGATGGTCGAGAAATGAAGGGATGGTCCCCGACGCCCAGGCATACAAGGATTTCCGACCTTGACTGCTGTGTGCATATCGAGGCAGTCACTAACTCGCCACGGTTGTTAGGTTTTGACAGCACAATGTGTAGATGCTCTTTAGCCTGATCGTCATCTTCGATCATGAAAGCATCACCACAGTTCATGTGTTATGCGACGCTTCCCAAGATTCGTTCAGAACGCTCGACTTCATCGTTCTCCTTGAGAATCGCCAAAATATCGTCTTCCGGAACGCCTTGAACGGCAAGGATTTCTCGAGTACTGATAGCCGCTGATGAGCCGTCAGGATCATGCCATTCTGGCAACGTGTGGCTGAAATCACGCAGCTGCCACCGCGTCATCCTGCCATACTTGTCGAATATTTCCGACAGCAACTTCTCTTCTGCGCGGGACAGTTTATCCGTAGGACATTCCGCAGCCGTCAACTCGATCTCATAATTGCCAAGGGGAGGAGTTATGTACTGACTCCAAAATGGCTTGTCTACCTCATCAATCATGAGATTGTATGTGTGACTAACGACAGGCCCATGTGGCATCGAGTAGTGTGCATCATTGCTGATCGAAAACCCCCACCGAGCGAGCGCTTCCCTATCGGCGAGATAAAGCAACTTGATCAGTTTCAGGTAAGACATACGTCCGCCTCGCAACCTGAGAAGGTATGCTGCAGCTTCCGTGGCTTTCTGTTCGTCAAATGCCATACTCTACCTCCCTTAGATATATCGGCGAGGTGCAATTCTGTTTAGAAACGTTCAGAACTATCTAATAAAGTATACATCCTTCGCCATTCATTCGCCTAAGAATGCTTTATCCGTACAAGGAATATGTCTCGTACACCTGACTTGTACAGCTCGGCCATCGACTCCATTCGTTAGATACAGGAACGGAGCAGAAAACATGCCCTTAGGAGCGGCTGTAGGACTACGAAGAAGGGGAAATCAAGTGAGCCCGGGGAGTAAAACTATCGAACACCGTAGGTCGATACAGCTGCGGTGCTCCGCTGAACGTTAAGATCTGCCTTGGTACGCTCTTCTTCCCCACGATTCGGGAAAAAGCGTTGGATGAACTCGTTGTAAGTCGTGAGTTTTGAGGCGGTCTTCGTTTCGGGCTGGGCGTTAGTGTTCATTGCCATCTCCTCGATAGTAATTTGCAAAGAAGGACGGATTCCAATCCCTCTCGAAATAATGTTTTCGTTTGATCCAAATGAATCCATCACCTTTGCTGATGACAGCTACGTCAATCGGACCTCCTACGGTCTCGGCCTCACGCAGGATCTTCCGTTGGAACGAAGTGAGATTCACCAGTGATTCTGCCATTGCTGCTAGTTCATCTTTGGGTAGTCCATCCACGACGTCCATGACAGGTGCAACGAATTGAGACATTTGGAGATCGTCGATCTGATTGATGAAATTCTGTTTACATGTCTCAGCAGCCCGTCCAACGAGCCCAGTGATGCGCTCCCTCTCCGCTCCATTGCCTTCTTCAGGTGCAACCTGCTCAAGTAGGCTGGTTGTCATGGTCGACAAGGCTTGATCAAGGTGAGAGTGCAGTTTGATGCGAAATTGAGGGTCTACTCCACGCAGGAAACGGTGGACAGTGTCTGATTGTGCGTAGGGAAAGATCCAACAACGTCGCCCGTCATTGTTCAGGTTAGAAGATGATTGGGTAACTCTTCCATATCGAAGGACGTCCCCGATCATGCCGTCCACCCAATAGGCCTCAACTACCGGTAAGAATTCATCTCTCCCAAATCCAGCGAACGTTACACCTGAATAAGCAGGTGTCGTATCGATCAAGAACTGCTCGCGCACCAACTCTATAACGGCAGCCGCGGAGTCACGCGTTAATAATCGTTCGAAGATTTCCGCCGATAGCGTCTCAATGATGGGCGTTATCGCTCTTCCCGATGCATCTCTGAAAGCAAGGTCAATCCAATCGACACGACCACGACTATTGAGGATCGCATGGTTTTCAGCAATGAAATCGAGAAATATCTGCTGAACTTCTCCAGCGTCAAGCGCCCCGGTCGCCTCGAAGCGAGATCGAACGATCTCTTCGAAGGTGCTCTTCAGCATCCGGATGTAGTTCCGCAGAAAAGATGTTATCCACTCGATTTGTTTCGCATCTCCATAGAGATGCCGTTGCGAGGTCAAATATCCAAAGAAATCTGCTGCGTAGTCGGACACCTGCGGGAAAGATCGGGTGCCGAGTTGCCTTCGATAGGCTTTGATCATGGTTTCCCATGGGTAGCCCATAAAGTCAGCATTGTTGTGAACCATGATCCCGACGGGATGGTATTTGGACAACGTGAATAGCTTATTGGCCCCATTATGAACTTTGACGCCCCCGGCACTTCGGGTGGTAACAGCGCTATCGCTGGCGAGTGCAACAGCGTTTCTGTTCATGATTGCGATCTGGGCAGTCATCTGATGACGTGTTCTTGGGTCGAACGGAAGTGTAGCGCAGTAACCTCCGTCTCAAGCAATGAAGTTTCGATGCGCATTCAAAGAAACAAGTCCGATGCCTAGGAGGGCTTCGCTACAGCAATCATGCCGAAAGACGCAGAGACATCCATAAGAATGGGGATCGTCAAACCGTACCCTGGCGGCGACTTCCAGATAGCTGGCATCCGTAAACGATGCCAACCACCTTTTCAACGTAAGGCAAATAATGGCTGCGGAGCAACGCATTTATTGCTTCCTACTATTGGCGGTTGTGGCTGCATCAGCCCACCATAGGTACGCATCTAGCCTACATATGGCGAAGGGTGGGGAATCTTTCTGATGCCAGGTACCGCATCGAACCGCTGACGGCTGGACCTGTTCATGGCCGCGTGCAACATACGCCGCTACGCGCTCTAAGAGCGCGGCTGAAGTGCTGTATTTTCATCAGGATGGTGGCCAGGGACGGGATCGAACCGCCGACGCCGGCCTTTTCAGGGCCGCGCTCTACCACTGAGCTACCTGGCCCTTCGTGGAGTGTCCTTAGTATAGCAATCGAAAGGCGGATGGGACAAACCTCGACCCGGCGTCGGTAGGGTATGCTGGGCCTGTTTCCACGAAAGGATTTCCCTCTGATGAGATGCACACGAGTACTCGCGGCCCTCGCATGCCTTGCGATCACCGCGGCCGCGCAGACCCCTAGTGAGTTGAAGGCCGGCCGCGCCCTGGCCTCTGCCGTGAAACAAGGTCCTCTCTCTGCGCATGCCTTCCTGGCCAAGATGCCCAAGGGCAGCGACCTGCACGTCCACCTCTCCGGCGCGGTGTATGCCGAGACCTTCATCAAGGACGCCGTCGAAGACCACATCTGCATCGATCCGAAGGCCAAAGCCTTCGCCAAGAACCCCACCGGTACCTGCGCCGACGGCCTGGTGCCAGCCGAGAACGTACTCAAAGACCAGACCCTCTACGACAACCTGGTCAACGCCTTCTCCATGCGCTCGTTTGTGCCCTACGCCGGTTACAGCGGCCACGACCAGTTCTTCGCTACCTTCGGCCGCTTCGGCGGTCTCGACCGCAAACATGTCGGTGAATGGCTTGACGAGGTCGCTTCCCGTGCCGCCTCACAGAACGAGCAATATCTCGAGATCATGCACACGCCCGACTTCAGCGCCAGCGCTGCCCTGGGCTACAAGCTCGGCTGGAACGATGACCTCGAAGATCTGCGCCAGAAACTGCTCGAGGGCGCCGTGCGTGACAACGTCAAACGCGACATTGCGGAGATCGACAGCATCGGAGCCCGCCGCAACGAGATCGAACACTGCGGCACACCTTCCGCGACACCCGCCTGCGGCATGACAGTACGCTTCATCTTCCAGGTGCTGCGCGCCTTCCCACCGCAGCAGGTCTACGCACAGACCCTGCTTGGCTTTGAGCTCGCCTCCGCGGATCCACGCGTCGTTGGCATCAACTTCGTGCAGCCCGAAGACTCCTATATGTCGATGAGCGAGTACGACCGGCAGATGAAGTTCCTGCAGTTCCTCAAGACAAAGTACCCCAAGGTCCACCTCTCGCTGCACGCCGGAGAGCTCGCCCCCGGCATCGTCCCGCCCGATGGGCTGAAGTTCCATATCCGTGAAGCCGTTGAGGTCGCCGGCGCTGAACGCATCGGCCACGGTGTCGATGTCATGTATGAGACCGATCCTCACGCCCTGCTGAAGGAGATGGCCGCCAAACACGTGATGGTCGAGATCAATCTCACCAGCAACGACGGCATTCTCGGCATCACCGGCAACCACCATCCCCTGGCCAGCTACCGTGCGGCCAAGGTTCCGGTCTCGCTTTCGACCGACGATGAGGGCGTCTCGCGCAGCGATCTCACCAACGAGTACACACGCGCCGCCATGGAGCACAGCCTTACTTACATCGATCTGAAGAATATGGCGCGGACCGGCATCGAACATTGCTTTCTACCCGGGGACACTCTATGGTCGGGCCCTGACGCCTGGGGCAAGCCGGTTGCCGCCTGCGCCGCGCAGCAGCTGGGTGCTGACAAACCTACGACCAAGTGCGCAGAGTTCCTGAAATCCAGTGAGAAGGCAACACAGCAGTGGGAGCTGGAACGCCGCTTCCGCACCTTCGAGGCAGGTGTGCAATGAAGTCCGCTCTCATCGCCATCGGCGAGTTGCTGCTGCTCTTCGTTGCAGCACTCGTCGGTTTCGTCATGCATCCTTTCAACGTTGAGAAAATTCTTCGCACCGAAAACGGCGTGGTGCGTGTAATGGTCTATGACTGGATCATCGCCGCCGCCATTTCCTGGATTGTCCTTCTGGCCATCGAGTTCGGCATACGGCGGAACCGCAATGCCTGGCTCCGGCCGACCCTCTGCTTCGCCGTCGTGGTAGTACTCGGCCTTTTGTCACATCTCGGACTTAAGTCCACCGAAGTAGGTCTCAACCACTTCTAAACTCTGCCCTCTAAAAGACATAGCGAGAAATATCGCCGCCCCGGCTGTCAACCCAGCCGGGTTTTTTTCGTCATACACCGAAGTAATGTGCCTATTTTCCGCAGGAATGGAACGAGATTTGCATTGATTTCCTCGGGTTAGTGCTGTGAAGTTGTTATGTAAGGGGTCCGAACAATTCACGGGCTAAAGCAGGACGGAACGATGAGCCTGCATATCTGGGACCCCGAAGGGCGAGGTTTTATCTGGCATGACTCTGCAGGATGTTGCCGCTGAAGCGTTGAGAAATAGTCGTGTTGCCTACTTTTCCATGGAGATCGCATTGGAAGTAGGGTTGCCCACTTACTCGGGCGGTTTGGGTGTTCTGGCGGGAGATACGTTACGCTCCGCCGCGGACATGGGAGTTCCAATGGTCGCTGTGACCCTGGCTCACCGCAAGGGTTACTTCCGTCAGATGCTCGACAGCGACGGACGGCAGACCGAGGCTCCAATGCCGTGGTCGCCTGAAGGCCGTTTGCCCTCGGCCGAGGCGGTCGCTGCCATTACTGTTCAGAACCGTGAGCTCCTGGTTCGCGCGTGGCGCTACGATGTCGTTGGCGTAACCGGGCATGTGATTCCGGTGCTGCTGCTCGATACCGACGTCGAACCGAATGACTCGTGGGATCGCACCTTTACCGACACCCTTTACGGTGGCGACAACTACTATCGTCTCTGCCAGGAAGCCGTACTCGGACTCGGCGGCATCGCTATGCTGCACGCTCTCGGCGTTCAGCCAGAGGTCTTCCATATGAACGAGGGCCACGCGGCCCTGTTGACCACTGCTCTGCTGGAAAACCGGCTGAACGGACGTCCGTTGAGCACGGCTACCGATGAAGAGGTTGAGGCAGTCAAGCAACAATGCGTCTTTACGACGCACACGCCCGTACCCGCGGGTCACGACCGCTTTGGCTACGACCAGATGCTCGCCATCCTTGGACAGGAGCGCGCCGGCCTCTATAGCCGTTTCGGTGGCATCCACGATGGGTTGCTGAACATGACATACGTGGCCCTTCGCTTCTCTCGCTACGTAAACGGTGTCGCAATGCAGCACGGCAAGGTTTCGCAGCAGATGTTTCCGGATACGCCGATCCACTACATCACCAACGGCGTACATGCGGGCACCTGGGTCTCGCCGGCCATGGCTGACCTCTTCGACCGGAAGCTGGATGGATGGCGCGCCGACAACTACGCTCTGCGCGGCATCTACGGAGTCGAGCCGCAGGAGATCGCAGCCGCGCACGCCGTAAACAAGCAGCGTCTGATCGAGACCGTAAAGGAACGCACTGGCGTCATCCTGCGTGAAGATGTCCTGACCCTGGGCTTTGCCCGCCGCGCTGCCACCTACAAGCGCGCGACCCTTCTCTTCGAAGACACGCAGCGTCTTCTCCATATCGCTGAGGCGATCGGCGGCCTGCAGGTTGTCTACGCCGGCAAAGCACACCCCGCTGATGGACCCGGCAAGGCATTGATTCATGAGGTCATCAGCGCAGCCCACGGCCTGAAGCGGAGCCCCATCCACGTCGTCTATCTCGAAAACTACGACATGAATCTGGGCGCGTTGCTTACCGCCGGCGTGGACATCTGGCTGAACACACCGCGGCGTCCCTACGAGGCCAGCGGCACCAGCGGCATGAAGGCCACGCTCAACGGCGTACCCAACCTCAGCATCCTGGACGGATGGTGGATCGAGGGCTGCGCCGAGGGCTCGACCGGATGGGCTATCGAAGACGGCGTAAATGATGAAGAAGAAGCAGTCTCGCTCTACGAAAAACTGGAGAAGGCTGTAGGCCCAGCCTTCCTCGACAAGCAGAAGTGGGCAAAGATCATGCAGCACGCCATCGGCATCAACGGGGCCTTCTTCAATACGCAACGTATGGTCGACCAGTACATCTGCCGGTCTTACCGCCTGGATCGCGCGACTCTGCAACCAGCCAGTCTTGTTGCACCGATCGCCGAAAGCACGCTGGTAAGTGAGACCTCGATATAACCCTGGACACCAAAAAAGACACGAAAAAGAGCCTGCAGCGGGATGCGAAACCGCTGCAGGCTGCGAGTGTTTCGAGGGTCCTCAGTTACTCCTGAGGAGCTTGGTCAGGTAGTCCAACGCTTTTGGATCCTTCGACTGGCCGAGCCAGAAGATCGCCTGCTTGCGTACATCAGGATCCTTGTTGGTTTCTGCTACCTGGATCAGTTGAGCGGCTGCTTCGCCTTCCGGCAGCCGCGAGATCGCGAAGACCGCAGACCGGCGAATGCCTCGGTCCGGGTCATTCTGAACAATTTGACGAAGTTCCCCCGCAGCTCGTTTGCCGGCTTTCTGAGCCATCCAGAACTGGGCCTCTTTGCGGACGTGAGGCGAAGCATCGTTCTTTGCCATCCAGATCAGTTCATCGATGGCTGAGGGATTTTCTTTACCAAGGGTTAAGTCGAAGGCGAGCTTGCCGCGCAGATGTTCATCCTGCTCGGTGCGTGTAAGCTGCAGCAATCCCTTGACGCCATCCTGCCCGCGATGCGCACCCAGCCAGAAGGCAGCCTTCTCACGGACAAACGAATCGCCATTGGTTGTCATGGAAATTAGAGTGCTGGTCGCCGCAGACGATTCATGCTGCGCGATCACCATCACCGAGGCATCGCGCACCCTGCGTTCCTGCGAGGCATTGTTGGCCAGCGATGCGAACTCGCGAATGCTCTCATCCTGAGAGACACCCTCAAGCCACACAAACTTCACCCCGCCGGTATCCAGCTTGCGGTTCGGAGTCGCCACGCGGACCTTTGTGACCGCGCCCTTCTCCATGCGCAACAGAACATTTACATGGTCGAAGTCCTGCCGGTCGCTATCCCGTGCTTCTCCGTCATGGGAGCCCTCCAGATAAAGGGTCTCTCCATCGTTGTCCGAGAAGTGTCCGAGTACTGGGATGGAATAACCCACCCACGCAGTGCTGTCTTTCGCCGCGGCGCTCAGCTCCGCGGACAGACCATGAGCGACGTGCGCGTCGACCTGCACGCCGGTAACAGCCGGTTGCTGGGCCGCAAGCGGTGCAACCAGCCCAAGTGAAACGACGAGGATGCGGAAGGCGATTCTCATGGCCTTTGTCTCCTGATACGAGAGTTTTCGTAAAAAGTTCTTAGGGTATGGGAAAAATCCGGAAAATCGATCCAATTCACTGGATGACGGAGGGATAACTGCCTGTATCGTCCATTTCCGGACAGACGACACAGGCAGGTTGGTTATTGGCGCAACAGCTCGAGCATGTAGTCCTGGGCGACCTTGTCGTTCATCAGTGCAAGCTGCGAGACGATCTGCCGCTTCAGCTCAAGATCCTTCTCACCTCGGGCAATTTCAACCAGCTTCTGAGCATCTCCGGAGATGAACATCGCAGATACGGCAGCCCGCTTCGTCTTCGGATCAGTGGATTGTCGATAGGCATCTGCCAGCGTATCGTTCGCCTTCTTCCCCTGGGTGATAGCCAGCATCTGCATCGCCTGCCGCTGTAGATCGGGGTCCTGCTTGCCAAGCGCGATCTCCCGCAACAGGTTCTGGCACTCGGGCGACTTGTTCTGGCCAAGGACGAAGAGCGCCTGCCTCTTCACCGCCTCCGGCTGATTGCCCCGAAGCAGGTCGCGGATCACCGGGACAGCTCGACTGGCATCCTGGTTCGCCAGCGCGCCCAGCGCAAGGATCTTCAGATCGGCATCGGGATCTCCCGTACTTCTGCGATCGCGCCTGTAGGTATACGAGCCCTCCCCTGCCGGAACCGGCGGCATGGGAGGAACCGGCGGGACGGGGCCGATCGCAAAGGTGTTCTCGTCGTCACCGCTGGACGATGACGATGAAGAGGAGGAGCTGGACGTGGAGGAGCTCGTCCTGCCGTTCTTGCCCACAACCACACGCACATGTCCGGTGCTAATACCCAGGGCGGCGCAATCCTTATTCCACGTGGACTTCGGATACTCGCCCCGCAGTGCACTGCAGGTCGCTGCCGAGTCATCGCGCCGGCCCAGCTTGTTGAGGGCATAGGCCTTCCAGTAAAACGCCGCGTCGGCCTTCGATCCCTTAGCGGCAATGACTTTGTCGAAAGAAACGATCGAGTCCTGCCAGCGCTGCTCGTTCATTGCCTTGGTTCCGGCAGTGTAGTCGTCTTCCCCGGTAGGGGCGCCGGGCTCAGTGATAAAGATTGCGGGCTGTAGGGGACCAGCAGCAAGCGCAACGTGCGCGCAACCAGCGGATGCCAGACCTGCAAGTAAAATCCAGTGCTTCATAAGTGCATCTCCTTTGTGACCAAAAAACTCATTTACTACTGCTTGCCGCTTACCTCGAAGAGCCGTGCTCATCGTTCTGGCGCAGCACACGCAGGTCCAGCAAAAGCCCGTCGGTATTCATCTCCAGCCGCAACTGCCACGTACTCCTCGGTGTCTCCGGCGCATGATCCAGACCGATGAGGACGCGTCCGAGGTTGTCGAGCACTACCGCCTCTGCGAGATCACCGCGGTCGCGCGCTGTCTGCGTATAGACCGCGTTCTTCAGCAGCAGATCGTGTGCCTGGGCGCGTGTCGCCTCATCGAGTGGGCCCTCTTCATGGTTCACCGTGGTGAGCAGACGTTCGGCGGAGTCGAGATGCGCGGAGATCTGCGGATCGTCAGACGGAACATCGGTCAGCGGTCCATGGCCGTTGATAGGGTGCGCCTGTTGATGCCGGCCCACAAGACTCTTCAACGCATCGGTCACCGAGGCACGCTGCGTCGCGGTCTCTTCTCCTCCGCCGGTGTTCGGCATATGGTGCATGCGCAGACCAACCACAATCATGACGACTGCCGCTGCGGCAAAAGCTCCGGCAGCCGGCCACATCCAGAGGGAGAACCACCGCTTCTTCTTCGGCGCTGCCTCCAGCACGGCCAGATTGCCGCGTAACCGCTGCCAGCTCAGGTCCATATCCACCGGCGTCCGCATTGGCACCGGCTCGGCCGAGAAAACACGCAAGGTCTGTGCAACGGACTCGGCCAGCGTGGCACACTCCGCGCATTGCTCGAGATGTTCGCCGATCGAGCGGGCCTCAGAGCTCTCGCCCATCTGGTACGCAATCAGATCTTCTTCGCTATAGTGCTTCATCGCATACCTCCTGCGACGGGTTCCAGGGCACGCCGAAGCTTGGCGACGGCGCGAAAAACAGCCTGCTTGGCTGAGTTGACGGGGACACCGAGCGCCTCGGCGATCTCCGCCATACCGACCTCTTCCATATGGCGCAGAGTGAAAGCAGTGCGCTCCATCGGGGTGAGGGATGCCATGGCGGCATGCCGCAGCGTCGCCGTCTCCATGTCCAGCAGAGCGCGCTCCGGACCGGCGCGGTGGCTGGCCACCTGCACGGTGCCCTCACCCACCTCGTCGGAGACACGCGGCGCATAGACCGAAAGGTCCCGATTTCTGCGCTCTACCAGATTCATGGCCGTATTCATCGCTATCCTCGTCACCCAGGTTCCAAAGGCAGCATCCTGCCGGAACTCCGGAAGTTTGTTGTAGGCGCGCAAAAAACTCTCCTGCGCCGCCTCTTCCGCATCGGCTTCGTTGCCGGTAATGCGGAATGAGATCCGGAAGACGGCAGCGTAGTGGCGGTCCATCAGAACGCGGTACGCGTCCCGGTCGCCGGCAACTACCCGCCGGATCGCCTCTTTTTCTGCCTTCTCCATTTCGCCTCCTTAGACAGGGGGGATAGGGGTGCGGTTAGGTACGGTGTGAAAATTTTCTACCCCAACCAACGCGATGGAGCATTTTCCCTGTGGGTGCAATGCAGGGCTTCCACATCTATGGGTGTTTTCCGCAATGAAAACGCCGCTGCACGACCGTTCTGGGATGCCCAGAAACAGGGAAAACGCTCTAGAGTCTTCTTATGCCGCAACCACCCTACAGTACCGAACGACTGAGATTCTTCCGTTCCCAGAACCTCGACGAACGTGAAAAGAGAACCATGGATCACATCGAGGAGTTCGGATGGGAGGTTGTTATGATCGATCCCGTCCATGAAGGAACTGGCCGACTTACCTCCAAGGCTGGTACGCAGTGCGCGATACTCCTACAACACCATGGCAACGCTTCGAACATGGTCCTGACGAAGACCACAATTAGGGTTCTAAGCGCTGAAGGCGCGTTCCATATCATCCTGGGGCAACGCCCGGTCCCGGTCACATTGAACGACTAAGGGCTGAAGGCCCGCTCTATAACTCGACTCCCAATGCAGCGCGAATCTTATCGCGGTGAGAGTTATCTTCGTGCCAGCTGAAGAATTCTAACGGGGAGAGCAAAGACCGGGCCCATGTCCCCGAGGGACATGGGGCACCCCGTGCATGGGCTCTGTCTAATTCTTCGATACACCTGAGGTTCCACTCGTGGCGCACTAATGCGTGCTACTGGGATCCTTCACCGCGGCTCGCGAAACTTATTCGCCCGCTGGAACTCTTCCCTCAGCTCCGGAGCGCGCAGATGCTCGCGCAGGTGCTGCAACCGCTGCTCCAAGGCCAGCAACGAGTTCGCCAGCGGCGCCGTATTGGTCATGGCAACATCGCGCCACATGCTATACGGCGAGCTTCCCAACCGTGTCATTTCCCGGAGCGCACGGCCGCCGATGGCCCGCAGATCCGGGTCATCGCCGAACGTATCCTCCAGCAGCGCCGACAACGCGGTCGACACCATCTGCGGCAGGTGTGAGACCCACGCCAGCAACTGATCGTGACGCGCCGGCTCAAGGTCCATCACCTTGGTCCCAATCGCCGACATCCACTCACGCCACGCGGTCTCCTCCACCGTCGTCTCCGCATCGACCGGCGTAAAGATCCACACGGCTCCCTGATAGAGCCCTGCCTCCGCAATAGCGGCGCCGCCGGATTCCTTGCCGGCCATGGGATGCCCGGGCAGAAAGCGTGGTCCTGCAGAGCTGGGAAACAGCCTCTGGGCAACATCCGCGATCTGCACCTTCGTGCTTCCGGTGTCGGTTACAAGCTGGCCTGGCTTCAGCACCGGAGCCAGAATCGTCATCCAGTCCAGGATGGCGAGCACCGGCACAGCCAGCAGTATCACATCGCTCTTCCGTGCAACCTCCACCGCGGCCTCGCGGGTGGAGACAACCTCGTCGATCGCGCCTGACTCGTGGGCGATGAGCAGCTCCGCGGGACTGAGATCGAAGCCGGTGATGTGGCCGGAAAATCCCGCAGCCTTCAGCGCCAATCCCGTGGAGGCGCCGATCAACCCGGTTCCGACAATGAGAAGAGAGTTCACTTACTGGGCGTCCTTGTACTCCTCATACCAGGCCATCTGGATCGCCTCCAGCAGACCTTCGGTCGACTTCATCGGGTCGCCCACAAAATCGGGCAGCTCCGTGACAAGTTTGTGCAGGTCCGTGAAGCGGACGGTGAGGGGGTCCAGGTCAGGAAACTTCTCCTGAAGCTGGATACCGATCTCTTCTGCGTCAGACCATTCAATTTCGCGAGGCATGCATCACTCTCCGACAGTTAGTGTATCCGGCTTCGTTCGGTCAACCAGGGCAACCTGTACTGTACTCAGAGTCTCTACATAAAGTTTTCAACTTTTAACTTGCAACTTTTCCGGGCCTATAATCAGTCCGATACGGGGAAGATTTAGCCATGGCCCTGGGTGAAGCGCGAAAGAAGATGCCGGGAAAGCCGGACAAGATTCCGGACAAGCTGTACTTCCGCATCGGCGAGGTTGCGCGCCTGTGTGGCGTGCCGGCCTATGTCCTGCGTTTCTGGGAGAGCGAGTTTCCCAACCTGAAGCCCAATAAGGGCGGTACGGGCCAGCGTCTCTACCGCCGCCGCGATGTGGAGATGGCGCTGCGCATCAAGCAGCTCCTCTACGACGAGGGCTACACCATCGCCGGCGCCCGGCAGGCCTTCAAGACCGAGCAGCGCCAGAAGGATGCTCCGGCGACGCTCTTCCGCGTGGAAGAGAACTCAGATCGAAGCAAGATGGACGGTATCCGGCGCGAAGTTCGCTCTCTGGTGGAGATGCTCTCGCAGCCCCCGGGAACCCCTCCAACGACAACCAAACGGCGCGCTTCCGGACGTAAAGCCTCAAAGAATCCTGAGGATTCCGGGAAGCCCGACGCAACAGACCGTTTATTCTGAAAAGACGATGCAGGAATCCCACAAGCTATCGCAAGACGAGCGTCGCGAAATTCGCCGTCAGGCCGCGGCTGCGACCAGCATTCGGCGTGTCCGCGAAGATGAACACGGCGTTCGCTGTCTCTTCTGCCCGGGAACATCGTTTCGCCGTTCCAAGTTGCGCACCAGCGACCTGCTGCACGTCCTTTTCCTGCGTTATCCCGTGCGCTGCCTGACCTGCAGCCAACGACAGTTCGCCAGCATTCCCGTCGCCGGCCTCTCCGTCCCCGCCAGCATCCGTCACTCCCGCGCACCTGGACCGAAGGAGACCTGGAAGAGCTGGACCAACGGATCGGCGGACGATCCCGCGGCACAGAAGTCGCAGACGCCGTCGTACGCTCCCTACACCACGGTGAAGGTCTCTCAGGGACAGAGCTCCAAGAAGGGGCCTGCCGCCAAAGCACCGAAGCGCGCCGAAGAAGACGACGCTATCTGGTAGCGCGCCCCTTTTCCCACCGTTTCCACTTCCCTGTTCTCCTCCTGGGATAAGTGCAGAATCTGCCTTGCCATGAGGTTCACGGGATCGCACGCCCATAAAATCGTCTCAAAAGCGTACGCATGCAGAACAGCCAGGAACAGACGAACAGCAAACAGCCCAGGCTGCTCCGATGGCTGCAATGGCTGAAACCGGGCGCCACGCACTCAGCCTTTTCCGCATCACTGCTGCTCATGGCCGGCAGCGTAATGAGCAGCGGCGTTCTTGCTCTGATACGGCAGAAGCTCATCGCCCACCTCTTCGGCGCCACCAATGCCACAGATGCCTACATCGGGGCCTTCGAGCTTCCCGACATGGTGTACTACTTCCTGATCGGGGGTCTCGCCTCTTCTACCTTCGTCAGCCTGCTGAGCGGCTACAGAGAACGGGGCGAAGAGGCCGAAGGTGACCGTGCCCTCTCCGTAATTCTGAACACCATGATCCTGGCGTTGGGCGCAGCCATTGTTGCCGCCGAATTCTTTGCACCGTGGTACGTCTCGGTCAAGTTTCCGCATTTCGATGCTCCCACAGCTGCTCTATGCGTCAGCCTGACCCGCATCCTTCTGCCGGCACAGCTCTTCTTCTTTGCGGGCGGTGTCTTTGGTTCAAAGCTGATGGTGCAGAAGGTCTTTTTTTTCCAGGCGCTCACACCCAGCATTTACAACCTGGGCATCATCGGCGGAGCTCTCGTCCTGCATAGCCGCATTGGCGTGCACTCTCTGGCGGTCGGCGCTGTCGCGGGCGCTTTCTGTGGCATGTTTCTGCTCAACGTCTTCGGAGCCCGCCGGGAAGGCATGCGCTGGCAGCCTGTACTCGACCTCCGCCATCCGGCCCTGTGGCAGTGGCTCAAGCTTGCTGCACCGCTCATGATCGGCCAGTCCCTTACGACCTGGGACCAATGGATCCGGACCTACTTCGCCTCCCAGGGAGTCGGTGATATTACCCGTCTGGCCTTTGCGAAACAGCTCTTCAATTCGCCAATGAACATCCTTGGACCGGCGGCCGGAGCAGCTTCACTTCCCTTCTTCGCATCGCTCTACAGTCAAGGCAAACTCGCGGAATTCGGTCAGGCAGTCAATCGCGCCGTCACCCGCCTGATGGCTGTCTCTCTGCTGGCCGCCGGATGGATGATCGCCCTGGCCGGCCCGCTGGTGGACGTCACCCTGCGCGGCGGACGCATGGATGAAACCAGTGCGCGGACGACAGCGTGGTTCTTCACCATCTTCTGTCTCTCACTCTTTCTGTGGACCTCGCAGAACTTATACGCGCGGGCATTTTTTGCCGCCGGCAATACATTCACTCCTATGCTCTCCGGCACGATCGTCACGGCAGTCTCCATGCCTGTGTACTGGCTGCTCTTTCATCGTCTGGGCGTTGAAGGTCTGGCGTGGGCTTCGAATGCCGGCATCCTGCTGCATACCTCTGCGCTGGTCGTGTTGCTGCAACGCAATCGACTCACTCCCGTCTCTGGCCTGGAGTTCGGCGAGCTGGGACGAGCCCTTTTAGCCTCTGTCATCGGCTGGGGCGCCATCGCCGCCGGCTTGCACGCATTGCCCGCATTGCAGGGCCACGTTCAAAATCTTTCTGCAATTGCTGGAGCCAGTGTCGTATGGCTTGGTATCGTACTCGTTGTCCTGAAGGCAACTGGCTCTCGCCTGCCAGGACAGATTCTGGGAAGGTTTGCGCGATAAAACATTTTCCCTGGAGGTGTGTCCATGTACGTCCCCGCGCCGCGCACACTTGTCCTTAGATCTTAATGTTGCTTTGCCCATAGAGGGCCACCCGGCCCGGGTGGCCCTTACCTGATTCGCAACTACTTCTTCAGGCCGAAACAGTAGAGCTTGCCATCGTAGGTTCCGGCGTAGAGCTTTCCGTTCGAGATCGTGACATCAGTGAAGTGATTGAAGCCGGTAATGGTGTCGCCGCTCGACCACAGTTCCTTGCCGGTGGTTCCGTCCAGCACATAGACCGTCGCGTGGTTGGACTTCGCCGCACGAATGGTGGAGTCGAAGTTCAGACCGATGTCAGGCCACGCCTGCTGTGTGTTGTCACCGCTGCCATGCGTGATGATCATGCCGTTGGCGATGACCGGAGGATCGCCGCGGAACATGTCACGCGAGATCCAAGCCGGCTCCAGAGAGGGCTTACCCGCCTTGTCCACCAGCTTGAAGGCAGCGACACCGCCCTCTTTCGCCGCAGGCGTCTGCGTGATGGGGAACTTGGTCTGTTCCGGAGCAGCTGGGCCCCAGAACGGCACGACGACCCAGCGCGTACCGGCCTTGTCTTCCCACGAAGAGACAGCACCCCAGCTTCCCGCGTTCTGGAAGTCGGCGGCGAAGTTGCAGAACAACTCCGTGCGATAGAGGGGAGTGTGATGATCCGGCGTTCCACCCAGATTCTTCGGGTCGAGCAGATAGACCTTGCACTCCTTACCCGAGGCCGCCATCAGCTCCCGGCCCTTGTAGTGGAAGACCGTCGGCGTGTTGTTCGGATCGAGGTCGCGCTTGCGCAGCCAGTCCCAGTTAGGCGGCGTGAACCAGTCCTTCGGATGCCAGTTGCCGTCAGCCTGCAGCTCGAAGCCAACCACCGAGTTGCCGATCAGCGGATTCTTCGGATCCGTGGTCACGTCGTAGATACCGTCGCCGGTCGTTGTCCACACTGTGCCGTCATCGGTAATCACCGGTCCACGGCGTCCCCACAGACCACCGCCGCCAGCGAAACCGACTGTCTTGTGTATAGCCTTGGTCTTCAGATCGACGGAGATGATGCCGCCGCGACCGTGATAGTCGGCGAAGATTACCTGATCCTTGTAGAGCTGTACACCGAACTTGTTGATGACGCCGGTTGCTATCGGACCAAAGACCACCTCTCCGGTCGCTGCGTCCAGGCCGACAACATTTCCCTTGCCGTCAACCATGTAGAGCGTGCGCTTGCCGGCAGCGTCTGCATCCGAGATCGCCGGAACACCTGTGGTGCCGCCGGGCCCAAGGAAATTCATGTGCCGCGGATCCGATGGTCCGCTCCGTTGCGTCCCCGGAGGGCCCTGCTGTTGCGGCGGCGCCGGCTCGAAGGTCTTGCGCCATACCTCCGCGCCAGTATCGGCGTCGAAGGCGTAGATCACATCCGAGACACCCAGAACGTAGAGCATGTTCTTGTCGCCGGAGGCAGTCTTCAGTCCGTGAATCGCGAGCGGCGTCATCAGAGCGTGCAGCGCGTGCGGCTTCACGTCGGTCTGGATCGACCACAACAGCGTAAGGTCTTTGACATTGTCCTTGGTCAGGACGGTTTCGTCTTTGGCCCAACCGGAGCGGGCGTTATCACCACCGTCCATCGTCCAGTTCTGCGCGACAGCGGCGCCACAACTCAAGGCGACGGCAGCGAGTGTGATGAGCTTCTTCATACTCTTATCTCCTCAAAGAGCGCATTACCGCTCGGTCGGTACGCCAAAGGCGTACACGGTGTTGTCATGGGTCGAAACATAGGCTCGGCCATTGGCATAGCCAAGCTCGACATGCGAGAAGCTGGTGATCTGCGTTCCGCTGGACCAAAGTTGCTTGCCGGTGGCGGCATCAAGGATGTACAGCGTCGCGGGCTTGGAAGCCTTTTCTACTTCAGCTACCGAATACGCCGATCCGTCCTTCTTCGCCAGGCGCGGACTCTCACCCGTGGAGAGCGCCATCACCAGACCGTTCGAGATCACCGGTCCCGCAGGCGAGACCAGATCACGCGAGACCCACTGCTGCACAAACGTGGGCTTACCGTCTTTCTCTTCGATCTTGAACGCAACGATCGAGCCGGTCGGAGCCGGGCCGTTGGCTCCGGTCTTCGCGGCTGCCGCTCCGCGAATCGAGGCATAAAGCCAGCGGGCATTCCCGTTCGCCTCATCTTCCCAGGTCGAGAAGGTGCCGTAGATGCCGTTACCGCCGAAGTCCGCGTCCGGAGCAACGACAACGTCTGAAACCGCCAGCGGCGTCTTGTGGTCCGATCCGCCGAGCGAGTCGCCATCCAGCAGATACAGCTTGCCGTCGCGTCCGCCGGCCACCAGAACGTCTTTACCCTTCCACTGGAAGAGCGCGGGCGTCACGCCTGGGGCGGCGACGCCTTTCTTCAGCGCGGGCATCTTTGAGGACGGCGTGAAGTAGTCCTTCACTTCGAGCGTCTTCGGATCGAGCGCTACAACCGTGTCGTTGTACTCACCCGCGACATTCCCTTTGCCCTCGGCGATCATGCCGTAGAGCATCCCCTTGGAGCCGATCGTGACTCCACCCGGGCCGGAAAATCCGCTGCCATTGGTCATGAACGAGGTCACCGCATACTCGGCCGGCTTCACCAAAGGCATGTCCGGCATATCAGGAAGTACCGGTGGCGTCAGCGTAGCGGCGTAGAGGCCGTTCGGTCCGGCGCAGCTATCGACGGTTGAGGCGTAGATGACATTGCTGTTGGTGTTCAGACCGCTGACCTTCGATCCGGCAGGAACAAACTGCACCGGAGCAATGTACTTCTTCGCATCGCCGTCCTGCTGGCGCGCAGCATGAAGCATGCCGTCGCTCGAGACCGCCCACACATACGGCTGCGGGCGCTGGAAGCCGCCGCCGCCAAAACCGCGGCGTCCCATACTATTGCCCGGCATCACGACCGAGGCAGTCTGGCCACCCGAGCACAGTGCGGTCGGCGTTCCGCTGGGCTTCACATCGAACTTCGTCTCGAAGTACTTCTCTCCGAGGTCGGAATCGATGGAGTAAAGGGCATTGCTGCTGCCGCCGACAAAGAGCAGCTCCTTGAAGCCGGCCCAGCCGATAAGGTTTGTCAGATCGATGGGCGTCGAAAGCGCATCCAAGCCTACAGCCGTATTCGGGAACTTGAACTTGTACAGGAGCTTCACCTGGCCCTTGGTGATGTTGTCCTTGCTCAGGTACTTGTCGTTACGCGCCCAGCCGTCGCGCTGCGGATTGCCGCCGACGCTTGGCCAGTCCGCGGCCCATAGACTGGCGCATGCCGTGACAGCGATGCATGCCGACCAAAGAAATTTCCTACGCATGTGGAAGACCTCCCCTCCAGAATCCAGAGCACGCTGGACATTTGCTGCAGCGATAACAATACGGATGAACCGTGAAATTGTGGCGTTGAGACGGGTTCAGTAACGCAAATTTGAGACGTCTTAAGCCGATGACGTTAGACCACATCGAAAACACCGTTGTCAACGTCTCAAATGCATGTTTCCTGAGCCACAACTCGCCAAACAATGCGGCGCAGGGGAGACGGAAACAGAGCTCCAAAAGTCGCAGATCGGGGGAATTTCTGCTCGAATACGGTGGCAGCCGTGACCTTCAGGCCAGGTTATCCAGCTCTGTAACGAATGGGCTTTCGCCCTGGCCTTTTAAATGGCCAGCCAGAAAAGACTCAGGGCTAAAAACCCATTTACTTTCATGCGTTTATCAGGGGGGCTGAAGCCCGCTGGATACCCCAGCCAGCAAAGCCGGCCGGGGACCCCGCTGGATACCCCAGCCAGCAAAGCTGGCCGGGGACCCCGCTGCTCCCACCAGAAATGAAGTTATTCGGTGGGCGCTTGCTGACCGCGGTGGGTTTCCAGCTTATGCCACTGATCCAGCGTAAGTTCGCGGCGGATGCCTAACAGCATGCGGGCGTTTGCCTTTTCCAGCTCGGCCCGGGCTTGCGCGACGCGATCAATCTGAGACAGGATGCGGTTCTCATCGGGCTGCTCCGCCGAGACCAGAGGGCCAAGAGTGTCCTCTTCCTTCCGCAGCGAGCGGAAGAGCGAAGCCAGGGTTCCACGGTTGGCATCGAAGATCGCGTCCATGCGGGAGCGCTGTTCTTTCTGAATCCCGATCGACTCTGAAAACTTCTTATCGTCCCACCACCGTCCCGGAGGGCCAACCTGCAGACCGCCGTGCATGGTGCTCATCGTGCCCGGGTTATTGCCGCCAAACGGAGGGGGAGACGAGTTCCGCCGATCAGGAAAGCCGCCGCCAAAACCGCCACCGTTCCCCATTGGTGGGCGACCACCCCCACCCCGCATGCCGCCCCCGCCCGGAGGGCCGCCAGGGCCTTGCGCAAGAGCAGCTGAGCCGCCAATCAGGATGGCAAGCAGGGCCAGGGCGAGTTTGAATCGATACGTCATTTGGCGAAGAAAAAAGAATAATAAAAGAGATTAGCGCTTCGTTGTCCTGGCTTTGCCGGACTCGTTGGCAAAGGCCGCCTCGTGCTGGGCAGCGGGCTGCGCAATCTCCTGGTTGATAGCGGACATCAGTTCATTGTCTGCGGCAATCTGTTCCGCCGTAGGCACCGGTGACTTATGTTGTACGGACGCCTGCTGCGGCGCATCGTTATCGCGGATCAGGAATGGCACGGCAACCGCAATCGCAAGCACTGCAGCCATAGCCATACCCGCAGCTGGGCGGAAGGAAAGTCCCAGACGTTCGAAGAAGCCGGGCTGAGGTGTCGGCATTTCCGCCACGCGCTGGCGGCTCCAGTCCATGGATGCCTCGCGCAGCATGCCCATCGTCTCTTCCACCCGAGTCATTTCCTGGCGGCAGTGTTCACACGAGTTCAGATGGGCTGCGGCAGTGCCGTCATCCAGTCCCAGCAGAAGATCGGTGAACTGTTCGTCTGTGAGGTGCCGGTTCATCGCGTACCTCCCAGTGTAGACGCGTTTGGACCAAGCTGTGCTCGAATGGCAGTTACAGCCCGGTGCAGGTGAGTCTTGACGGTATTGACCGGCATGCCGGTTGCCTCGGCAATCTCCGCTAGATCCATCTCTTCCAGGAATCGCATGACGAAGACCGAACGCTGCCGTTCAGAGAGCGTCGCCAGGGCGGCATGCACGCCTTGGACGCGTTCCCGGGCGATCAGGGCGCTCTCCGGCGAGCTGGCGCGCGAGCTGATCTGGTGCGACATGTCGGTGACGTCGGCGGCCGTCGCACGGAAGTTGCGCCAGAACTTGAACTTCTGGGTGCGGACATGATCGCGCACCAGGTTGGTGGCAATGGACATCAGCCATGTCGAGACGGAGCAGTCGCCGCGGAAGCTGGCCCGGTTGGCATAGGCCTTGACGAAGCAGTCCTGGGTGATGGACTCAGCGAGATCCGCGTCGTTGATGGAATAGGCTACGTAGCGGTAGACCTTGGCGCGATAGAGCCGAACGAGACCGTCAATGTCCTCAAGCTCGTGCGTGCGGGCCTCCTGCCGTGCGGCAAATGAGAGTATCGCGGTGCTGGCGGTAGCAGGCATACACCCGTTTGGACGGGATTACACCGGCGCGGAGTACATCGACCGTCATCAAAGCGAAGACTAAAGGGCCGCAAATGCGGCCCTTAGTTACCTTTGTACCGGATTTTGCCTAGGGCGTGTCACTCAATTGCTATCGCTTGGCAATTGAATTGGCGCCACCTGGATTGGGATTCCATAGGATTGGAATTCCCTACAGCGTACGCCCAACGATCGGGGCAAGCTGCTTGAGCTGGGCGTTCAGTTTGTTGAGCTGCTCCGGGAAAAGCGACTGGGCGCCGTCACTCATCGCCTTATCCGGATTCGGGTGCATCTCCATCAGCAGACCGTCGGCTCCGGCAGCTACCGACGCCAGCGCCAGTGCCGGCACCAGGTCGCGCTTGCCGACACCATGCGACGGATCGCCGAAGACCGGCAGGTGGGTCAGCTTCTTCAGCACCGGAATCGCCGAGACGTCCATGGTGTTGCGGGTGTAGGTCTCAAAGGTACGGATACCGCGCTCGCACAGCATCAGGTCGTAGTTACCGCCGGAGAGGATGTACTCGGCAGAGAGCAAGACCTCTTCGATCGTGGCGGCGATACCGCGCTTCAGCAGGCATGCCTTACGCACATGGCCAAGCTCCCGCAGCAGGTTGAAGTTCTGCATGTTGCGCGCCCCGATCTGGAAGACATCGATGTACGGCAGCATGGGCTCGATCTGCGAGATCTCCATCACCTCAGTGATCACCAGCAGGCCATTCTTATCCGCAGCCTCGCGCATGATCTTCAGCCCCTCGATGCCCATGCCCTGGAAGCTGTACGGCGAGCTGCGCGGTTTGAAGGCGCCGCCGCGCAGGAACTTACAGCCGGACTCCGCCACCTGTTTTGCAGACAGATCGATCTGTTCTTTCGATTCCACGGAGCAGGGACCCGCCATCAGGACCACCTCTTCTCCGCCGACAACCACGCCGTTGGCGAACTTGATCTTCGTCCCTTCAGGACGGAAGTTGCGGCCGGCAAGTTTGTAGGGAGAGGAGATGCGATAGGCGTCCTGGACGCCCGGCAGTACCGTGAACTCGGCAACATCGAAGGCCTGGGGTGTGCCTACACCGGCGAGGATGGTCTGCGCCGCCCCGGTAGTACGGTGGACGGCGAAACCGAGCTCCACCATGCGCTCGATGACTGACTGGATATGTTCTTCGGTTGCTGCATCCTGCATTGCGACGATCATTGCTGTCTTCCTTTTCGATCCTGCTAGTTGTCTTTCTTCTGGAGCGCTCGCATCACGTCTACGATGCGCTCGTAAATCTTCTGAATCTCCGTGTCCGGCAACGGACCGGGATTACAACCCTTCACGTGATCAAAGACCTGTTGTTCGCGGCCTGGCTCGTATACGGGCATGGCCTGCTGCGCCTTCAAGCGCCCGATGGCCTCTGCTGCTTCCGCCCTCTGGCTGATAAGGCGGACAATCTGCTCGTCGAGCTCGTCAATGCGCTTGCGCCAGTCTGCTATTTCCATCGTTGCTGCATCTCCTTATCGTTTCCTTTCATGGTATTCAGCTTCTATCCGCGCAGTCCTCGAACAAACTCCGCCACCGCCGCCGCCGCCTCCTGCGGCGTGGACTTCTCGATGATGGCTACAATCGCCGACCCGATGACCGCCGCATCGGCGTACTCGCCTACCGTCCGCACATGCTCCGCATTGGAGACGCCAAAGCCCAGGGCAATCGGCTTGTCAGTGAACTGACGGATCCGTTGCACCAGCTTTGAGGCATCATCCGAAAGCGTGGACGAGACACCGGTAATTCCCGTACGCGAGATGGCATAGAGGAAGCCCTCGGTATGCTCCGCGATGGCCTTCAAACGCTCGTCAGGCGAGGTGGGAGCAGCCAGGAAGACCGGCGCCAGCCCATGCTTCTTCATGGCAGCCATGTATTCAGCGGCTTCTTCGACAATCATGTCGGTCAGCAGCACGCCATCCGCTCCCACTGCCTCCGCCTCGGCACAGAATGACTCCAGACCCATACGAAGCACCGGGTTCAGATAGCTGAACAGGATCAGACCCGCTTTCGGACGCTCGGTACGAATCTCCTTGCAGAGAGTAAGCACGTCCGTCAGGCGAACGCCGCGTCCGACGGCGCGTTCCATCGCCCGTTGAATCACAGGACCGTCGGCCAGCGGATCGCTGAAGGGAACGCCGAGTTCCAGTACATCTGCGCCGGCATCGATCGCCGCGATGGCGATCTGCTTTGTCGTCTCCAAATCAGGGTCACCCGCAGTGAGGTAGATCACCAGACCCGGTTTCTTCGGAAATTGAATCGGCATTATGCTCCGGCTCCCTTCAGCTCCATCTCGCGAGCCAGGATGCCCATATCTTTGTCGCCACGGCCGCTCACATTGACGAGGATCACATCCGTCTTCGCCAGCTTCGGCGCCTGTTTGATCGCCTCTGCCACGGCATGCGCCGACTCCAGCGCCGGCAGAATGCCCTCGGTCCGCGACAGCACCTTCACTGCATTCAGAGCCTCGGTATCCGTTGCCGAGGTATAGGTGGCGCGGCCCTGGTCGTGCAGCATCGCGTGCTCCGGACCTACGGACGCATAATCCAGACCCGCCGAGACCGAATGTGTCGTCGCGACCTGTCCCGCATCATTCTGCAGGACATAGCTATACGTTCCCTGCAGCACACCCGGCAGACCACCGGAGAAGCGTGCCGCATGCTCACCCAGCGCCGTACCGCGTCCACCGGCTTCGACGCCGATCAGCCTTACATTCGGTTCGGGAATGAACTCATAGAAGGCTCCGATAGCATTCGAGCCACCGCCGACGCAGGCGATCACCGCATTGGGCAGCTTGCCCTCGTGCTCCAGAATCTGCTGCTTCGCCTCGCGCGAGATCACGCGGTGGAAGTCACGCACCATCGTGGGATAGGGATGTGCGCCCAACGCCGAGCCGAGAATATAGAACGTCGTGCGCACGTTCGTGACCCAGTCGCGCATCGCCTCATTGATGGCGTCCTTCAGCGTCGCCGAGCCGGAGCCGACACCGCGTACCTCCGCGCCGAGAAGACGCATGCGGTAGACGTTCAGCTCCTGGCGGCGCATATCTTCTTCGCCCATGTAGATCACGCACTCCATGCCGAAGAGAGCGCAGACCGTCGCTGTCGCCACGCCATGCTGTCCGGCGCCAGTCTCGGCGATGATGCGCTGCTTGCCCATGCGCCTGGCCAGCAGTGCCTGACCGAGAGCGTTATTGATCTTGTGCGCTCCGGTGTGCAGCAGGTCTTCGCGCTTGAGGTAGATCTTCGCTCCACCCAGGTTCTCCGACAGGCGTTTGGCGAAGTAGAGCGGTGTCGGGCGGCCGACATAGTCCTTCAGCAGCGCCGCAAGCTCGCCTTGAAAGGCCTGGTCTTCGCGGACGGCGGCATAGGCGCGTTCCAGCTCCTGCAGGGCCGCCATCAGCGTCTCTGGCACGTAACGGCCGCCATAAGCGCCGAAGCGGCCATTGCCGAGGGTACGGACGGGGTCGATGATGCTGTGTTCCATCGGTAGAGTCCTTTTCTGGTGCAAAAAAACAAAAGCCGCGACCCTTAGGGTTCGCGGCTTCGGTTGGAATCTCGTCGTGTACTTCTGGTAGTGCTAGTCGTTCGACGCTAAACCGCCGGAGCCGCTACTGTGTACCAGTAGCGGAAGGTAAAGCTGAAAAACTGGCGGGAACGCGTCATTGCACTTTTGAACATACACGGATTTCGCCCGGCGAGGCAACCAATTGGCCGAAACGCAGGATTTTTTCTTTTCCTCCACTGGCAAACACTTCCCTCCCCCGTCTCTCTAAACCTGATGCATGCGCCCGGGTGGCGCAGAAGGAGGACGTCATGATGCAAAAGAACGTCACGAACTTCGGCAGATTCAGTTCCGCACTCATTTTGGCGGGTTTGCTCTCAACTCCATTTACGGCAGTCTCCCAGGACCGCACCTACCGGGAGCAGCAGGCTCACGACCGCGCCAAAGCCGCGCAGGACGCCCAAGATAAACGTCACCACACTACCGCCAAAATCGTAGGTGGCTCGGCAGTCGGCGGCGCCGTGTTGGGAGGCGTGATGGGTGGCGGTAAGGGAGCCGCGCTCGGAGCCGGCGTAGGCGCCGGCGGCGGCTATGTCGCCGACAAGATCCGCAAGAAGAAAGGCACGGAGAAACGGGAGAAGGAATACCCAAGGTAACTACATTGGTGCCCCCGGTAACGGCACCAGAGTTCACTTGAAACGGACCGTCTTTTGTGGCGTACTTACTGGCTTGAGGCGCGGGTTTTTGAACCCGTTGCCGCTCACGCTGCATCTAGATATGCAGAAAGCTGGTGATGGTGATTTATGCTGCGAAAGACGGTTCTCGCCGCTGTAGTTGCCTTCGTTGCTATGGGCGTGGCTCATGCCCGGACCCCGCAAGCGAAGGCTCGTGATCATACTCCGCGTGTGAAAGATCGGACGCCGCACGTCCGTGGCGCCCAACCCGGTCGCCGCGCGTAGAGTTCTCTCTTCCTAAGCGAAACGAAAGGACGCCCTTTGCGGCGTCCTTTCTCGTTCCCACTCAACAATCAAAGTTCGCACGCAAGTTCCGGTCTCCGCAGTCGTACCCCTTCAACTTTTAACTTTCAATTTTTAACGAGCGCCGAAGGCGCTCCCTAGTATCCCATCGCTCCGGCGAGGGCATTTTTCTTTATGGCGTGCCTAACCCTCCACAGAAGGTGGCTAGGTACTTCCCACCCCGTGCCGTACTTCTTCAACTTTTAACTTTCAACTTTTAACTCGCGCCGCAGGCGCGCTAGTGCCCCATGGCCTCCGGCGCAGGCTTCTGTTTTTTCGGCGGTAAACGCATCATCAACGGCAACGGAGACAACAGCAGAATCACCACCGCCAGCACGAAGAAAGCGTTCTTGTAGCTGAGCATCTGCGCCTGACGCAGCATCTCCTGATAGGCGCGGCCCATTGCCATCTGGGTCGCCTGCGCCGCAGTCGTGCCGTGATCTCGCAGGATGGTGGCGAGTCCGCCGATATAGTTCTCATACGCCGGCGAGCCGGGCACCGTATTCATGGCAAGCTGCGCCTGGTGCGTCTGCGCGGTGCGTGCCAGGAACGTCGTCAGCAGTGCTGTTCCTGCACTTCCGCCCAGGTTGCGGGCAAAGTTCGAAAGCGACGAGATCTGGTTCATCTTCGCCGGCGGCACACCCACATAGTTCAGTGTGGAGATGGGAATGAAGATAAACGGCAGACCGATTACCTGCACCATGCGCCATAGCGTCACAGTTCCGTACGCAGCATTCAGGTCCAGACGGGTGAGGTTGTAGATACCAGCCGCTGTTGCCACATATCCCATAATGACAAGCGCACGCGGATCGATCTTGCCCAGCGATCTGCCCGCGACCGCCATGCCGATCATCATGACGAAGCCTGCCGGCGACAGCACCATGCCGGCCCTCTCTGCCGTATATCCCAATAGCACCTGCAGGTATTGCGGAATCAGCACAGTAGACCCGAAGAGCACCATACCCAGCACAAGCTGCAGAAAGACAGCGGTGCCGAAGTTGCGGTTCTTTAAGAGCTTCAGATCGACGATCGGGTCTGGGTGCCGCCACTCCCACCAGGCGAAGAACAGCAGCAACGCGGCCGCAGTGATTCCCGCTGCACGGATCATCGGATCGGAGAACCAGTCCTTCTCCTGGCCCTTATCGAGTGTGAACTCCAGCAGACCAACGCCCAGCGCCACCAGACCGAGACCCATGAAGTCCACCGGCTGGCGGTGCGCCTCTGCCGCACGCGCCTTGAGGTATGGCGGATCTTCCACCATCTGGTTCGAGAGCCAGAGCGAGAGCAGGCCGACCGGAATGTTGATGAAGAAGATCCAGTGCCAGTTGTAGTTGTCGGTAATCCAGCCGCCAAGCGTGGGACCGATGGCTGGAGCGACCACCACGGCCATGCCATACACCGCGAAGGCCTGCCCGCGCTTCTCCACCGGAAAGGTATCGGCCAGAATCGCCTGCTCCGACGGCGCCAGGCCGCCGCCGCCAAGGCCCTGCAGCACGCGCGCCAGAATCAGGATCGGCATCGAGGGCGCAATGCCGCAGAGGAACGAGCAGACCGTAAACAGAACGACGCAGGCCATATAGAAACGCTTGCGTCCGAAGCGGTTGGAGAGCCAGCCCGAGATGGGAAGAATGATGGCCGAGGCGACCAGGTAACTGGTCAGCACCCATGTCGCCTCTTCCTGGCTGGCGCCGAGCGAACCGGCGATGTGTGGCAGAGCGACGTTCGCGATGGAGGTATCGAGCACCTCCATGAAGGTGGCCAGCGTGACCGTAAGAGCAATGGCCCAGGGATTGTGCCGGGGCTTCCAGTTGTGGTCGTACGACATGATCGAATATCAGCTAGCTGCGATAGAATATCAGCAAGCTGATGATCGAAAGCGACAGGAATGCAGAAAAAACCTCCCGGAAACAATCGGAGGCTCGTCGGACTCTCAAGCTGCTGAAGCGGCTGACACTTGGTTTCCGCGCGCGGCTGGACGAAGATCTGCGGCCGCTGGGCATCACCTTGGCACAGCTCCGCGTGCTGCATGCCATCAAATCAGAAGCCACAGCCAGCGGCGCCCAGGTGGCGCGGGAGTGCAGCATCACCCCCCAAACCGCACATGGCCTGATTCTGCGCGCAGAGAAGAACGGCTGGATCGTCCGTCAACAGGACGCAACCAATGAACGCCGGCGCATCGCCAGCCTCACGGCAACCGGTGAAAAGCTGCTGCAGGATACCGACGTGGTTGTGCGGAAGATTGAGATGGACCTATGGGAGGGCGTAAAACGCTCAGACCTGAAAGCCATGAATGACCTGCTGGAGATGGCCGCGGACCGGCTGTAGCATTCAACACTCCCCATAACCTGGGTGCCCCATATATGCGAAGCATATGTGGGTGTATCGAGCGTAAGCTCGATCCTGATTTACCTTCATGAAATCGGAGTTACATCAAGAAGATTAAAAACGATTCGAGCTCCGCTCGAATGTCCCACATAAGCTACGCGTATGTGGGGCACCCGTCCCTATAGAGTCGAGTTCACGAGACCCACTGGTCATTTACCCTAATGTCATATGGCGACTGAGACAGCGACCCCGAGCGTTTCCCTTGCGGATGTGCAAGCCGCCCGCGAACGGATGCGCGGCAGTGTCTACGAATCTCCGTGTTCCCGATCGGAGAGGCTGTCCAAGACCACTGGACTTGAGATCTATCTCAAGCTCGAAAACCTGCAGATGACTGGCAGCTTCAAAGAGCGCGGGGCACTGAACAAGATCGCCACCCTCACTCCGGAGCAGGCCAACCGCGGCGTTATCGCCGCCAGCGCAGGCAATCACGCCCAGGGCGTCGCCTACCACGCCACTAAGCGCGGCATTCCCGCCACCATCGTGATGCCGGTGCAGACACCTCTGGTTAAGGTCACTGCCACTCGCAACTTCGGCGCTGAGGTAGTGCTGCACGGCGCCAACTACGACGAGGCTTACGCCGAAGCCCGGCGGCTCTGCGATCTGAAGGGCATGACCTTCGTGCACCCCTTTGACGATCCTGCCGTTATCGCCGGCCAGGGTGTCATCGGCCTGGAGATCCTGGATCAGGTCCCTGCCCTGGAAGCGGTCGTCATCCCGATCGGCGGTGGCGGACTGACCAGCGGCATCGCCGTTGCGCTGAAAGAAACGAACCCGAAGATTCAGGTCGTCGGCGTGCAGACGGCGCGTCTGGCCAGCATGAAAGCCGCTGTAGAAGCGGGACATCACGTCACCCTCGATCCCGCCACTACCATCGCCGACGGCATTGCAGTACGCCGGGCCGGTGACGTCACCCTGCCGCTCGCGGAACAGTACGTCGACCGCATCGTCACGGTCGAAGAGGATGAGATCGCGTCCGCCATCCTGGTCCTGCTGGAACGAGAGAAGACACTGGCCGAAGGCGCCGGCGCGACTGCCCTCGCCGCCGTCATGCAACATAAGACCGGTCTTCCGCCGGGTACACGGACTGCGGTTCTGGTCAGCGGCGGCAATATCGACGTCACCCTGCTTTCGCGCATCATCGAACGCGGTCTGGTCAAGGATGGCCGTCTGATCCGCCTGCGCATCCATCTGCTGGACAAACCCGGCGCCCTCGCCGAGCTTACCGAGCTGATTGCGGTCCACCGTATCAACATCGTGGACACCCTCTACAACCGGGCCTACTACGACGTGAACCTGGGCGACACCGCCATCGATATCACCATGGAAGCCCGCGGTCCGGAGCATGTGGCAGAACTGCTGGCAGCCTTGACCGAGCGGGGTTTCCGGCACCAGCGCGTCCAGTAACCTGGGCCGGCAAACCATTGTGACCATTGCCGGCCCCAATACCCCGCAGTAAACTTTCTATACAACATCACATAGATTCGTTGATACTGTGGTGCTCCAGAAGAGGCACCCGCGTATGCACGTTTTTAAACGTACATACTTTCTCTTTGCCTCACTGTCTGCTGCACAAGGCATCTTACGTTTCTGGAGAAATGCACGATGGCTCCAAACCTGCAATATGCAACCGAAGAAGAGCTCAGCACGGGACCTACGCGCCAGCGGCTTGCAATTGAGTGCGGCATCGTCGCCGCCCTGTGTTTTCTTGCCCTGAAGTTTGGCGGCTTTCATAAGGGAGGCAATCCCCTTGGCGAAGTCGTCGAGATCAACGTAGTCTCGGCCCTTGTCATCTCTACCGTAGTCACTCTGCTTTTTCTCGCCGCACGTGTGTGGCGCATGCAGGGCAAACGGGAGAGATTATCAGATGAATAGGTCTGGACCTCGCTTCAACAGAAAGGGCCTCCCCAGCGGGAGGCCCTTCTTGTTTCGTTACCGATTACGGTTCCTGTGGAGCCTTTTCCCTTTAGGTGTAGATACCCAGCATCAGGGAAATACTCTTACTCCTTGTCGGCCTCAACGTCGATGGTGATCTTCACCTGGTCGCTGACGACAGCATCCGGGAACTTGCCGCCGAAGTTGAAGTCAGAGCGCTTGATGCTGCCGGTCGCGGAGAAGCCGGTCACCAGCTTGCCCTGCTGGTTCTTCTGCGGAGGCGTTGGTCCATCCACCGTCAACGTCACCGGCTTGGTCACGCCGTTCAGCGTAAGGTCGCCGGTCACCAGGAGGCTATCGCCGGAACGCTTCACCGAGGTCGAGTTGAAGGTCAGCGTGGGGTACTTCTCCACGTCGAAGAAGTCGGCTGACTTCAGGTGATCGTTGCGCTTCTGAACACGGGTATCCAGCCCCTTGGTCTCAACCACTGCCGTCACGGTCGACTTGCTGGGATCCTTCTCATCCCAGGTCACGGTGCCGTTTACGGCGCCGAGCGAGCCGCGCACGTTGGACACGGAGAGGTGCTTCACCTGGAAGCCGGCCTCCGAGTGGTTCGGGTCAATCTTCCATGTCGAAGTCTGAGCAAATGCCTGCGATCCAACCAGAAGCAGGCCTCCAAGAAGGGATGCAACGAACGTACGAGTCACTTTCATTTATGTCTCCAAAATCCTGGTTGGGGAGCGCCCCAGGCGCCCGGGTTGATGTTGATGGTGGCAGGAAGCGCGCGGATTGCGACGGTCCGCGCGACCGTGTCCGGCTCAGGCTACGAGTTCAAAGACCAACACCTCGCTATTGCCTGTGCTTCCCGACTGCAAATGAATCTTTGATTCTTGCCGCAGAGCAGCGGCATCGCCTGCTTGAAGGGACGTTCCATTCACCTGTACGTCACCCTTCACCACATGCACCCATGCTGAACGTCCTTCCGCGAGCTCATAGTCGAGCTCCTTGCCCGGCTCAAGCTCCGCCACAGCCACAGCGGCGTCCTGGTTGATGGTCGCCGCGCCGGCCACCGGCGTCGACGAGGCGAGCACGCGAAAGCGGTTCTTCTTCTCCGCCGGATCGAAGGCCAGTTGCTCATAGCTGGGCTTCTCACCGCGTGTACGCGGCTCGATCCAGACCTGGAACAGGTGTACCGGCTCTGCGTTCGATCCATTGAACTCGCTGTGTACGACACCCGACCCTGCGGACATACGCTGGATCTCATTCGGCCCAAGCTCTTCCGTATGGCCCATGCTGTCCTTGTGGGCCAGCTTGCCAGAGATGACGTAGGTCAGAATCTCCATATCGCGATGCGGGTGCGAGCCGAAGCCACGGCCGGGAGCGACCACATCCTCATTGATCACCCGCAGCGGGCCGAAACCCATGTGGTGGGCGTCATAGTAGTTGGCGAACGAAAACGTGTGGTAACTATCCAGCCAGCCATGGTTGGCGTGGCCACGCTCTTTGCTCTTGCGTACGGTAATCATGCTTTTTCCCTTTCCTGCCGCTGGGACTTTGCCTTGTTATTGGCGACGGCGGCGGTCTGTCCCAGCTTCTTCAGGCCGTCATGCAACGCCTGGCGGTCAGCGGCCGAAAGCGGCCGCATCATCTCCTCCAGGTCGCGGCTGTGCGCCGAGAAAGTGCAGCGGATGAGCTTCTCTCCTTCGTCCGTCAGCTCGACAATCCGAACCCGGCGATCCGTCGCGTGAAACCCGCGGCGAACCAGATTGCGGCGCTCCAGCCGGTCAATCGCGGCCGTTGTCGAAGCGTTCGCAAGTCTTGCCTTTTCAGCAATCTGCGTCATCGAGAGAGGACCTTTGTGCAGCAGCATCTCAAGCACGATGAAGTCACTCAGCCCCAGGCCCGTACCGACAATAGAATCTTCGGCAAAGGTCCGGACGGCGTCGTAGGCCTTCATCATCACCAGCCAGAGGCGGGTTGCCGAGAGTGCTTTCTGCTCGCTCATTCCTGTGTCCTGCTCCTTTCTACTACATCGGATGTTTCGATATCGAAATAGATTCAGCGGAAGTATGGGGGCGTATTCCCTCGAACCTAATGTAATTTCCTGTAAGAGATTTGTGGCATCCGTGCCCACCCTGGCGTTGCGAGCGGGTAATCCCGGGATCTTTCCGTATCGAATAGCTACGCTGTCCGTCCGGAGGAGGTCTGGACGCAGTTCTTTCCGGAGCGCTTAGCCCGGTAAAGCCCCTGATCCGCACGCGAGATCAGAGCCTCCAGCGACTCATCCTCTCCCATCGAGGTCGCCAGGCCGATGCTGGTCGTCGTGTGAAAGACGATCCCAGCGTATTCGATCGGGGCTGACTCCACCATCTGGCGAAGGCGCTCTGCCATCTGGAGCGCCTGACTTTCTTCCGTCTCCGGCAGCAGAAGAATGAACTCCTCGCCTCCATAACGGCTCAGGATGTCCGAGGTACGAATGGAAGACGCAAACATGGTCGCAATGGCGCGCAACGTAGCATCGCCGGCGCTGTGCCCCATGGTGTCGTTGGTCTGCTTGAAGTTGTCGAGATCAGCCAGCAACAGGCTGTAGCTGCGGCCTGATCGGTGGGAGCGCGAGACTTCCAATGAAGCACGCTCAAAGAAGCCGCGGCGGTTTAGTGTTCCGGTCAGCTCATCATGCAGGGCAATCCGCGCCAGCCGCTCATTGACACGGATCAGCTCCTGACGGCTCGACTCCAGCTCACTGGTTCGCGTGGCGATCACGGCTTCCAGCTCCCGCTGGCGGCGCGCCATGTAAGCAAGACGGACCCGGACCAGCAACAGCACGACACCAATCGTCAGCAGGATCAGCAGGATTTGAAACCACAAGGTCTCTGTCACACCATTGCGGATGTGAATAGGAAAGCTGGTCTCCTGCGATGGTCCCGCGCCATTGCGGCTAACGGCACGGATATGGAAGACATACTGGCCGCCGGGAAGGTTGGTGTAAGTCGCGGAACGGCGGCTGATGCTTGGCACACTCCAGCTATCGTCGAAGCCTTCCAGTTGATAGGAGTAAAGCGTGTCGTCGGGCGAGGTGTAATCCAGCAGCGCGAAGTTCACCTCAAAACCGCGATGAGACGGGAAGCTCAGTTGCCCTGCTCCCGCCTGGCGGGCCAGCAGCACCGGCGATTGTGCGACTCCCTGCACCGTCACCTCGGTCGCTACCAGCGGTGCAGCAAAGGTCCACGGGTGGAGCTTTTGCGGCCGGACGATGACCACGGAGGAGTTCCCCGGAAAGAGAATGGTTCCATCATCCAGCATGGCGGAGCTGAACAGGTTCTGCGCCGTCGCCTGCAATCCATCCGGCGCCCCGTACCGCCGTACGGAAAAGCTCTTTGGATCCACGGCGGCAAGTCCGCGGGGCGTATTGATCCACATCGTTCCATCGAGACCGCGCCGGATGACCAGGATGATGTCGTCCGGCAGGTTGTTATGGTCGTGGTCGATCGTACGGAATCGCGCCTTCCCATCCGGCTTGAGCTCGTCCATCACCTGAACGCCGGAGCCGATGGAACCGATCCAGAGACGGCCCTGCGCGTCCTCCGCAATCGGCTGGATGTTGTCGGTCGCAATCGAAGCCGAGTCGTTCTTGTCATGGCGTATGTGACGGAAGCTTTCGGTCGCGGGGTCGAAGAGATCCAGCCCCAGCCGTGTTGTCACCCACAACCGCCCGTGAGAGTCCTTCAACATGTCGCGGACGTAGTCGTCCGAGATGCTGGCGACATTGTTCTGATCGTGAGCGAAGACCTTCAGTTGCCCGGTGCGCCGGTTGTAGCGCGCCAGACCGTTATAGCTTCCCGCCCACAGGTCGTCGCCATCCACCAGCACCGCATTCACGATCTGCTTGCGAAGGAAGACATCGTCGATGGGGCGGTAGGTCCGCGTCGCGACATCGATCAGGTACAGGCCAATGCCTCCGGCGATTACTGTCTTCTCATCAACTGCCTTGATCGCCAGCGCCTCACGATGGGAGATCTGGTCCCCGCTCACGCCCGGCGCAGGCTTAATGCGATGAATGCTTCCATCCCGGTCAATCTCTGCAAACCCGCCCTGGTCGAAGCCAACCCAAACACGGCCATACCCGGCGCCGACGCTGCGCACCTCCGAACCATAGAGACGGTCTGGCCGCAACGGCGAGCTGCGGATGTTGAAGATGCCGCGCCCATTCACGGTGATGGAGGAAAGACCGCTGTCGGTCCCCAGCCACACCACCCCGGAGCGGTCACGAATCATGCCACGAATGAAGTCATTGCTCAGAGGCGCCGATGCGGTCGGGTCCTTAGCCCAATGCAGCGTTTGCCCTGTGGCCGTATCAAGCGAGAACAGCCCGCCGCCATAGGTCGCAAACCACAGCAGGCCAGGCTGCATCTCCAGAAAGACACGCACCGTGTGAGGCCCGACCAACGATCCCTCTCCGGCAAGCCCAGGATATCCATGCACCGTCCCGGACTTTCGATCGACAGCGCCGATCCCCGTGGTGTCGGTTCCTATCCAGATCCCTCCGACATGGTCTTGGAAGATCGACCAGACCGAAGGCCGCTGTCCCAGCTTGTCGTCGCCGGCGAAGAACTCAAATTCCCCGGCGCCTTTCCCCAACATGTAGAGTCCTGTGCCGGATCCCACCCAGAGGTTGCGATCCTTATCCTGCAGCAACGCGAAGATGCCGCCGGATGGCATTCTGCCGGTGACTGGCTGGCCCCTAAGTCCACCGTAGAGATCGAACTCGCCCGTACTGTCGTGATAGTGAGCGAATCCGTTCTGTGTGCCAATCCAGACACCGCCTTCTCCATCATCAGCCATACAGAAGACACGCGCCTTGCGCAGCACTGAGGGGGTCTTCACCGGAGTGACAAAGCTGTCCGTCGCCGGCTGATAGATGCTAAGACCGGCGCTTCCCGTGCCGACATACAGGCCACCGTCAGCCCGCGGCAACAGCACCCGCACATTGTTATCCGGCAGAGAACCCGGGTCATGGGCATCGTGCGTGTAGTTATAGATCTGGTCCCCGTCGAACCGGGAGAGCCCGCCGAAGCTGGCGATCCAGACATAGCCCGTGGTGTCCTGCGCGAAGCCATAGACAGAGTCATGGGGCAGACCCTGCTTCATGGTCATCACATTAAAATTCATCTCGGAGATAGCCTGAAGCTTATCCCCATCCAATCCGGCAGCCGAACCAGTCTGTGCGCCGGCTCTGGCTCCAGAATAAAAAATCCCGGCCAGCGCTAGGAACCACAGCGCCGGACGGAGAACCCACCACTCCGCTTTCACCAACGACCGCCGCGTCACGACTCCTCGTCCAAAGGGAAAAATATCATGCTCCGAGGTATCTTCCCCAGGCTTTTTGTCACAGCGGACTATGCTGATGCATATGGAACTCTCTGCCATGGAAGCGCGCGTGCTCGGTGGGTTGATGGAGAAAGAGATCAACACCCCGGAGTACTATCCCCTGTCTCTGAATGCATTGATCGCCGCATGTAACCAGAAGTCATCGCGCGAACCGGTTATGGAGCTCAGTGAAGAAGAGGTGCGTTCCTCACTTCGCCACCTGGAAGACATCGGTTACACCTCCACTGTGCACGACAGCCGCGTGCTTAAGTTTGAACACCGCGTACGCACGGTGTTGAACCTGCGCCGTGACGAGACCGCTGTTTTGTGTCTACTGCTGCTGCGCGGACCCCAGACTCCGGGAGAACTGCGTACACGCGCCGACCGCATGTACACCTTCGATGACCTGGCGGCGGTGCAAAGTACGCTGACCCGCATGGTGGAACGAGAGACGCCTCTCGTTGTCCTGCTGCCCCGCCAGGCGGGAGCAAGGGAAGCCCGTTACGCACATCTATTGTGTGGGATGCCTGAGACCAGTGAAGTGGCTGCTCCTGGCAAAGCATCTTCACCCAGCCGCCTGGAAGAGCTGGAAGCCCGCATCGCCGCCCTTGAAGCCCGCGTCGCCGAACTTGAGACCAGGTAGGCTAGGCGATATATATTCGAAACCCGTGCTCTGGGTGCCCCATTCACGCGGAGCGTGAGTGGGAGATTCGAGCGAAGCTCGAACCGCTTTTGTTTGTCATTTATCGAAGCCTATGGATCCCAGATCAGGGACATCCCACCCATCGCGTTGCGATGGATGGGGCACCCGGGCCCGAAGCTACCCACGGCTTAACTCTTTGACTCTTCCGACTCCGCTTCTCAGAATCTCCGCAAACCCCTTAACAATCGCTCGATGTTCGCCTTCGCGGTACGCCAGCTCCAGATCGCTGCGCACCTTGACTCCCCGCAGGCGCACACATACCACATCGTTCAGCGCAATCTTCTCGACACACGCCGGCGCGACCGTTATCCCAAGCCCCGCACCCACCAGACGCAGCAGTGTCAGCCACTGCGGCGCCTCCTGCACAATCTGTGGCCGGAAGCCGTGCTCTTCGAAGATGGACATCGGCTTTTCAAACGCCCGCGTTCCCGCAGACGGAGCATGAAAGACAAACGGCTCGTCGCGCAACGCAGCGGCCGAGATGCTGTTGCTGGCGGCAAGCGGATGCTGCTTCGGAAGCACGGCAACATAGGGCTCGTTGAGCAACGGTTCCACATGCAGGCCGTTCGCAGGGCCCCCATCACGCAGAATGCCCACATCGATCTCTCCGCTCATGAGAGACCGCATCACCGACGCCGTGTAGCTCTCGAAGAGCTGAAGTTGCACCTTGGGAAACCGGCGGCGATACGTGCCGAAGGTACGAGGCACGACCGTCAGCATGGCAGAGCTGATAAAACCCACGCGCAGTAAACCCTGCTCGCCGCGGCCGATGCTGCGGGCCTCCTGCATGTCATCCTGCACATTGCTCAGCGTGCGGCGCGCGCGTTCCAGGAAAGCCTCGCCCGCGGCAGTCAGGCGAACCGCACGGGATGTCCGCAGAAAGAGCCGGCAACCAAGGATCTCTTCAAGCTTACGGATCTGCTGGGAGAGCGGAGGCTGGGCGAGATGCAGGCGGCGCGCAGCACGTCCGAAGTGGAGCTCGTCCGCGACGGCGACGAAGTAGCGCAAATGACGCAGCTCGATATCCATATCTTTAACATCCTAATGTGGATAAACAGGATATTGGACATATCGCACATGGGGCGAAAGACTCAGACGTACTGGAGGTGACCCCATGCAGGGCGCTTTGCTGCTGGCCGATCTCCCCGTCGAACGCGGGCGAGTAACCATCCGTACCTTCCAACCTGGAGACGAAGCTGCCTTCCGCTCTCTGAACGAGAACTGGATCAGCAAACACTTCACGATGGAAGATCACGACTACGAGACGCTGGACGATCCACATACGCACATCCTGAACCCAGGCGGACAGATTCTATGCGTGGAAGAGGATGGCGCAGTCTTCGGCTGCGTAGCTCTTGTACCCATGCAGGAAGCGCGTAGCTTCGAGTTGGCGAAGATGGCCATCGATGACTGCTGGCAGGGACGCGGCATGGGCCGCAGGCTGCTCACCGCAACCGTTGGATATGCCCGGGATGTCCTGAAGGCGAAGAAGCTCTTTCTCGAGAGCAACGCGAAGCTCGAGAACGCCGTGCATCTCTACGAAGCGGTCGGCTTCCGTCATCTTCCACCGGATCGAGTGAAGACATCACCCTATGCGCGCGCAAACGTGCACATGGAGCTGGTCTTCTAAATCAAATTTCGCGGGATTACGCCAAGGTGACCGGCATCCCGGTGAACTCGTTCGCCGGGTTAAGGGTAGAGGAGAACGACTGCTCCTCTACCCAACCTTCCTGAGGGGCTTCAGCCAAAAGCTGAGGCCCAATTTTTTGCGTTCAGACACCACGCACGTGAAACTATTCGAGCGAAGCTCGAATCAGTGGGAGCCGTGGCCTGAAGGCCACGGCTCCCACCCTACTCATCCAGCTTGAAGGTCTTGATCTTCACCAGCTTGGAAACCGTCAGGTCTTTCAACCCCCTCGCCTTCATCTTTTCGATAAATGGCTTATCGATATGAAAGACGCACATCTCGATCAATTCCCTGTCGTTGGGATTAAGCCCCATCGACTTGATCTCGCGGATGCGCTCCGGCGTGACGCCAACAGCCTTCATCTCCGTCAGTTTATTCGCGCGTAACTCCGGATATCCTTCGGCTGCGATCGCACGGATGTATTCAGGATCGACATGCAAGGCCCGCAGACCCATCAGGTGGTTTGCAGTGAGATCCGTGACCCCGGTCGCCTGGATCTGCTTGATCCACGCAATGGAAACGTCCAGCATCGCAAAACCTTCCAGGCGCTTGTCGGGAATCTCTCCCTCCAGACCAAGGGAACGCACCTGGCGCGCGTAGTCCGTGTTGGGGGTAAACGTATAGCGGCCCGCGAGCATGCCATCATGCACGACACCGTTGCACCGCATCTCTCCTGCGTCTGCATGCAGACGAGCATCCACCGGCGTACCTTCCTGGGTCAGGAGATCGCGCGTAATGCCCCAGCGCTCCCAACCCATGCTGGAGTTCGAGGTTCCACAGCCGCCGTCGCCCTCGCAGTCTGTGCGGTTGATCAGAAACGAGACCTGATCCGGATGCTTCTCCGAAGGCGAAAGCATGCACACACCGGTCCGTGTTTGGGCGTGCGCCGCCGCCAGCCCCAGGATGAGGAGCGTGAGTGTAAGCGTCTTCATGGTGTCTCCTTAGAGAGTTTTCCCTGTTACTGGGCATCCCAGAAAGGGCGTGCTGCGGCGTTTTCATTAAGGAAAACGCCATGGATGTGGAAGCTCTTGACTACGCCCTCAGGGAAAATCTCCTTTAGTCTTCGAGCAGTCCGCTGATCTTCAGCTTCACCAGCTTGTCCAGCGAGGTGTTGTTGAAGCCGTGCGACTTGGCCTTGGCGATAAAGGCCTCATCGATGTGAAAGTTGGCAGCCTCGCGAATCGTCTTCATATCCGCGTTGGGGAAGGTCTGCTTCACCCAGCGCGTGTACTCCGGCGTCACGCCCTGGGCCTTGAGCGAGACCAGCTGGTGGGCATCCAGGTCGGCAAAGCCAGCCGCCGCCATGCTCTTGGCATACTCCGGAGTCACGCCAACGGACTTGATGGAAACCAGATCATGCAGGTTCTGCACCGGGATTCCCGAGTTCTTCAAGCCGGCCGCGTATTCCGGAGTAATGCCCATGGACTTCAATGCGACCAGATCATGCACGGTCGGCGAACCATAGCCCATACCGGCAATCTGCTTGGCATAGTCGCCGGTAATCCCCAGGCTCTTCTCAGAGATCACATCGCGTAGCGACGCAGGTGGGATGCCGGAGCTCTTCAACTCGGCGACATACTCCGGTGAGACTCCCATCGACTTCAGTGCTACCAGGTCATGCAGGTTCGGGGTGCCGATCCCGAGTTGCGAGATGGACTTTGCATACTCCGGTGTCACACCCACCGACTTCATGCCGACCAGATCGTGCAGCGTGGGCTTGCCGTAACCCGAGTCCGCCACTAACTTGGCATACTCCGGGGTAACGCCAACCGACTTCAGGCTTACCAGATCATGCAGCGAAGGCGTGCCGTAGCCGGCTTCCGCCATCTTCTTGGCGTATTCCGGCGTCACGCCAACCGACCGCATCGAGATGATCTGGTCGAGGTCCTTATCCAGGTCCAGCGGATATCCCGCGTCCTTCATCTGCTGCAGGTAGGCGGCGCCGCCGCCCTTGACGGCATCCTGAAACATCGCCCTGCGTGCAGCGGAGACGACCGGGGCCACATTCGCGGCAACCGCGACATTGACAGCCGGAGTAACAGCGACCTGGATTGCCGAGTTGACCTGCGGAGCAATGTCGCCCATCGGGTCGGGCGCAGGATTCGGTTGCGCTGCGGGTGTGGGATTGGATTGGGCGGCTGGTGCCGGCGCCGCCACAGGCCTCGGTGTAGCTACCGGCGTAGGCGCGGTCTGCGGAGCGGCAATGTTCTCAGCCATCAGAGGCGCCGGGATCGGAACGATCTTCGCCTGCTGCTTCAGTCCCTGCGCCATCTTCGGCGCCAACATCAGTCCCACCACCACGGCTCCGGCCACTGCGGCCTGTACCCCACTCTTCATTCCTGCCTCCATCTGTCGTCCCTCTCCCAGAATCTGTTTCACCCTGCCCAGCAGCGGCGTCTGTCCGTTATTGAGCGCCACAGCCAGCCGCAGCCGCTCCGTACGCTGTTCTTCCAGGCGTAGCAAAGCCTGGGCATAGACCACCGGATCGGCACAGGTCTGCGCCGCCACGGCATCGCAGCACACCTCACGCAGATCCCGCGCGCGGCGGCTGATCCACCAAACCGCCGGATGGAAGAAGAGCAGGCTCTCGATGGCTGTCTGCAGCAGGTTTGCCGCGTAGTCCCATCGGCGGATATGTGCCAGCTCATGCGCCAGCACCGACTCAAGCTCCTCCGGCTCGAGCTGCGCCAGGATGCTTGCCGGCAGAATCACGGCCGTACGCCACACTCCCATTGCCAGTGGCGACAGTACCTCGTCGGAGAAGCGCAGGGCGACGTTGCGGCCCGTGCGAAGCTGCCGGTTGATGCGCTGGAACATAAGCTCCAGCTCCGCCGGAACCAGCCCAGTGGCACGCCGCCGCACCAGCTCCAACTGCCACCATCCACCTGCGGCACGCAATGCGAGCAGCAATACGCCACCGATCCAGATGCCGTCGATCCAGGGAAGAATGCGGTCAGCGTTCCAGGCGATCCACAATTCGCTCTCCTGGACAACCGGCACGGCGACCGGAATCTCCTTCACAATCGCCTCGTGAAACGCTCCCAGCTGGGACGCGGCGACCGTCTGCCCGTCGTGCGAGATGTGCACCACCAGCCGTGACTGATCGACATAGGTTGCGATGGCTGCCAGCGGCATCAGCAGCGTAGCAACAAGTGCAATCAGATAACGCGTGTTTGCTCCTGCCTTATGCGTCAGGCGGTCGGCAATGCTGTAGAACATCGCAATCGCCGTTCCCTGCCAGCAGAAGTGCAGCAGAGTCCAGCCCAGCGCCACCATGGTTCCGTTGTCGATCAATCTCATCGGTCGCCCCTCTCGCCGTTGCTCTGACTTACTTTTTGCGGCGCTTTAGAAGTTTGCGAATCTCGTCCAGCTCTTCTTCACTGGCCTGTTCCATCTCCAGTGCGTGCAGTGCGAGCTGTGCCGCGCTTCCGGCGAAGAAGCGCTGACTCAGCTCACGCATAAAACGGCGCTGCGCATCCTCACGTTTGATCGCTGCGCTATACACATGAGCGCGCTCGCTCTCATCGCGCGTGACCAGACCCTTCTCGGTCATGATCTGCATCAACTTCAGCACGCCAGTGTAGACCACCGGACGCTGCGCATTCACGTCCTCGAAGATCTCGCGAACCGTGGCCTGACCACGATTCCAGAGAATCGTCAGCAATTCAAGCTCGCCTTCGGTCGGTTTGGGTGTCTCCCTGTTCTTCATCATGGGAAGAACGTTATACGAACCCGTTCGTACGTGTCAACGAAAAACTTCGTACGAAATTATATGCACGAAAAAGGGTGCAGAAATTCCCCATACGCCGGGCGCCCCGGGTCCCTAAGGGACCTGGGCATTCGCGCTACGCGCGAACCGTCTTTTTGTTTGTCATTTTGGTAGTGATCGGGGACGCCGGCCAGCTTGCTGGTTGGAGTGGATCGACCATGAGAAGCGGAGAAATTTGTTTCTCACTCAACATCCTTGGTGACTCAGTCAGAAAGACAGGTCGCGCGTAGCGCGATGCCCATGTCCCCGAGGGACACCACCCCAACGAACAAGTTCGTTGGTGACCAGGGACATGGGGCACCCAATGCGTGGCTCTCAGTCCACTTTTGTAATCAAGCACTTCAAATACCGCGTCTCTGGCAGCGTCAGCACCTCCGGATGATCCGGAGCCGCCGCCCTAGTCTCCAGCAGCCGCACCCGCCGCTTTGCATCGGCAGAGGCCGCCGCGACCGTGGCCACAAAATCCTCCAGGTGCACATGGTGCGAGCATGAACACGTCACCAGCACGCCACCAGGCTTCAACATGCGCAGAGCCCGCAGGTTCAGCTCCTTGTAACCGCGCATCGCACCCTCAGCCGCACGCCGTGTCTTCGCAAACGCCGGTGGGTCGAGCACGATGGTGTCAAAACGTTCATTCGCGGCATCGTACTCGCGCAGCAGCGCAAAGGCGTCGCCCTCGATCCATTCAACAGGCTTCCGTATCTGCGACGCATTCAACTCAAGATTGCGGTCAGCAACCTCCAGGGCCGCACGGCTTTGGTCCACAGCCGTGACCTCATCACACACCCGCGCCAGGTGCAACGCAAAGCCGCCCTGGTAGGTACAGACATCCAGCGCACGTCCGTGTGCGTAGCTCGCTGCCGCGGCATAGTTCAAGCGTTGATCGAGAAACGCTCCCGTCTTCTGCCCCGCATTGGCGTCGTAATGAAACTTCAATCCATTCAGATCAAAAACGGTCGCCAGCTTTGCCTCGCCGCGATTGAAGATCGCCTCGGCCGGAGCCGGTGCGAGCTGCTCCAGCTCACGCACACGCGGATCAGGCCGCTCGACGATGGTTCCAATACTCTCGATCTCACGCAGCACTTCCACGACTGCATCGCGAAGGTCCGCCTGCGCTGTTCCCTGTGTCAATAACTGCAGCACCGCGAGATCGTTGTAACGATCGAGCACAATCCCGGGAAGCTCATCCGCCTCACTGAAGATCAACCGGCATGCAGCCCGGCCCTCACGACGCGAGACCGATGCACGCACACGCTCACGCACCAGCGCCAGGTATCCGGCACGGTCCAATGCCGGGTCAGTAGAGACCATGCGCAGCGCAATCTGCGACGCTGCACTGTAGATGGCTGACCCGAGCGGAATGCCGCGATTGTCGGCCACGGCGACCACCGCGCCGGGCGCGATGCCCTCAGGGAGAGACTGCACATCAGAGCTGTAGACCCACACGTGGCCCTCGCGAATGCGATCGGCGGCGCGGCGGGAGATGGCGATAAACGACTGTTGCTTCACCCCTTAATCGTCGCATAGGAGCATGGAGCATTTTCCCAGTGGGTGTAATGTAGGGTTTCCGCATCCATGGGCGTTTCCGCAATGAAAACGCGACGGCACACCCTCCCGGGATACCCAGCAACAGGGAAACGCTCTAGAATCAACCCCAGGACCTATGGCGCAGGACAAAACGATCTACACCTCCCTCACCGGCTTTGGTCTGCTGAACAGCCCGGCATTGAACAAGGGCACCGCTTTTACCGAAGCCGAGCGCGACGAGTTCTTTCTTCACGGCCTTCTGCCGCCTCAAATCGGAACCCTCGACCAGCAGGTAGAGCGCCGGATCAAGGCCTTTCGGGCGTTGAATAGCAATCTCGAAAAGTACGTCTTCATGCGCGACCTGCAGGACCACAGCGAGACCATCTTCTATGCCTTGGTCTCCCACCACATCGAGGAGATGCTCCCGATCGTCTACACACCCACCGTAGGCGAGGGCTGCCAGCGCTTCTCGGAGCACTATCACACGCCGCGCGGCGTCTATCTCAGCTATCCCAACAAGCACCGCATCGCGCAGATCCTCTCTCACCCGCGCTACGACCACATCCGCTGCATCGTCGTCTCCGATGGTGAGCGCATCCTTGGTCTGGGAGACCAGGGCGCCGGCGGCATGGGCATCCCCATCGGCAAGCTGGCGCTTTACACCGCGCTCGCCGGCGTCCATCCCATGTGGTGTCTGCCTGTCTTTCTCGACGTTGGCACCGACAACCAGGACCGCCTCGACAACCCGCTCTATATCGGCTGGAAGAACCGCCGTATTCGCGGGAAAGAGTACGACGAGTTCGTCGAAGAGTTCGTTCGCGCCGTACGCCGCCGTTGGCCTCATGTTCTGCTGCAGTGGGAGGATTTTGCCGGAAACAACGCCAGCCGCTTGCTTGAACGCTACCGTACGAAGGTCTGCAGCTTCAACGACGACATCCAGGGCACCGCGGCCGTCTCCACGGCCACCATTCTCGCCAGCTCCTCGCTCACCGGCATTCCGCTACGCGATCAGCGTGTCGCGATCTTCGGCTTCGGCTCCGCAGGCACCGGCATCGCACAACTGCTAGCAAAGGCCATGCAGGACCAGGGGCTTTCGCAAGCTGAAGCACGCAGCCGTTTCTTCCCTGTCGATATCGGCGGCCTTGTATTGGAAGACACACCCCATCTGCGCGATGACCAGAAGGCCTTCGCACAATCGCGCTCCGCTCTCGCCAACTGGCAACTCAACGATTCCGCCTTTATCAGCCTTGAAGATGTCGTCCGCAACGCGAAGCCCACGGTATTAATCGGAGTCTCTGGCCAGTTCGGCGCCTTCAACGAGACCATCGTGCGTGAGATGGCGAGGCATGTCGCACGGCCTGCGATCTTCCCCCTCTCAAACCCAACCTCACGTGCTGAAGCCACGCCGCTCGACCTGCTGCACTGGACGGATGGACGCGCCATCATTGGCACCGGCAGTCCGTGGGGCACAGTGGAATACAACGGAGCTCCTTATCGCGTCGCACAGACCAACAACTCCTACATCTTCCCCGGTCTCGCGCTTGGCATCATCATGTCGCGCGCCAAGCAGGTAAGCGACGGCATGATCATGGCCTCCGCAAAAGCCCTGGCGTCGGTGACTCCTTCCTGCAGCGATCAGAGTGCATGCCTGCTGCCGGAGATGAGCCGCATCCGCGAGGTCTCGACCACCATCGCCCGCGCTGTCGGTATGCAAGCTCAACAGGAAGGCCTCGCAGCCGTGAAAGGCGATGCCTTCGAAAAGGCTCTACGCGAGCATGTCTGGGAACCGGTCTACATGCCCTACCGGAGGCGCAAATAGCCGCGTGGGATGCCATCGTCGTCGGTGCCGGAGCCGCCGGCATGATGGCCGCGATCGAAGCCGGCAAACGAGGCCGACGTGTGCTTGTGCTCGACCACTCGCAGCGCATTGGACGCAAGATTCTGATCTCCGGCGGCGGGCGCTGCAACTTCACCAACGTCGGCGCTCGTGCGGAGAACTATCTCTCCGCGAACCCGCACTTCGCCAAGTCTGTTCTTGCGCGTTACACACCACGTGACTTCATCGCTCTGGTGGAGAAGCACCGCATCGCTTATCACGAGAAGACGCTCGGCCAGCTCTTCTGCGATGGCTCAGCGCAGCAGATCGTCACTTTGCTTGAGCGGGAAGCCACGGAAGCCGGAGTCACCATCCAGGCCGACACCGCCGTGCAAGAGGTACAGCACAGCGATTCCTTTACGCTGCGCACCAATCGGGGAGAGTTCCACGCGCCATCGTTGGTCATCGCCAGCGGCGGCCTTTCCATTCCCAAGATCGGTGCAACCGGCTTCGGCTATGACATCGCCCGTCGGTTCGGTCTGCGTGTGCGCGACCTCCGCCCCGGCCTGGTGCCGCTGGTCTTCAACCCAAACGATACGAAGCAATGGTGCGATCTCACCGGGCTCTCCGCCGAGGTGATTGCCTATGCCGGCAAACGCAGTTTCCGGGAGAAGCTGTTGATCACGCATCGTGGCATAAGCGGGCCGGCCGTGCTGCAGATCAGTTCCTACTGGCAGCCCGGCAGCGCATTGCACTTCGACATGGCTCCAGGGAAGAAGGTACTCGAAGCATTGCAGGCATCTCCAAGTGGGCGCGACACAACCGCACTGCGTCAGGCACTGTATGCTGCTCTTCCACAGCGGCTGGCTGACCGGTGGATAACAACGCATCCGCAGCAGAAGTGGAGCAACGCCGCCCTGGAAGAAAGTGAGCAGGGGCTGCATCAATGGGAAATCATGCCCGCCGGCACCGAAGGCTACGAGAAAGCAGAAGTCACAGCAGGCGGCATCGACACCGACGACCTCGATGCAAAGACCATGCAGGCACGCAACGTGCCCGGCCTCTTCTTCATCGGCGAAGTTGTCGATGTTACTGGCTGGCTCGGGGGCTACAACTTCCAGTGGGCCTGGGCTTCGGGCGCAGCCGCGGGACGAGCGTTGTAGATGGCACATCATTCATCTCATAACCAGGCTCGACAAATTCGGTAACCAATACCCTGGGTGCCCCATCCATTGCAAAGCAATGGGTGGGACGTCGAGCGAAGCTCGAATCATGCTGTCCAGCTCGGGGAAAGTAAACAAAAGCGGTCTCACATCGGGAAGATGCTCAACTACCTCAGCGCGTCGCCGTAGCCTTCATGCAGCTATCAATCATCTCCAGCGCCTTTTCAAATGAGGCTCGCGCAACCAGAAAGATAGATTCATCGTCAGGATCTTCCCGCAGATAGAGATAGATCCCCGCAAGGCAGGCATCGCGCTCGTCTTTCGATAACCGAATCAGTGTCTCCGCATCCAGCAGAGGAACATAGAACGGATAGCTGCGATAGACATCGTCGTCGATCTTGCCTTTCAGCCACGTCGAAATCTGCCGCGCGTCTCGCTCTGCCCATCCTTCTGAAGCAATAATCTCCAGCAGTGCTCCGGAGTCTGCCATCTGCTCTTCCACATCCAGGCGAGCATCTTCATCCTTGGCAAGGATCCGGCGCACCTCATGGGAGAGCGTTGGAAATTTTTGACCCGGCAGACGATGCGTGAAGTCCCGCTTCGTCATCGAACGTGGTGGCTCGCGGTCAGGCCACACTCCCATAGCGAGGCTGGGGATCCACTTCGAGCTGTTACGGCTCAGAAGAGTTGCGCCCCCGGGCCGAGGCAACTGTGTCATCTGGATCAGGATCTCCCGGCGCATCAGCTTGCTCTGCTGCCGTTCCATCCAGTGCTGACACCCGGAAAGAAGATCGATCAGGCCCATTCGCTCCTCATCCGAAAGAGGAAACCTGCATTCGATGCGAAGAGCTGATAGTTCCTCCGGGCCGCGGTCAACGATAGGAAGCTGTTCGATCTCCCACTGTGGTTTCATTGCGGCTGTTTCCTTTCCAGGTCAAACACCGGATGCGGTTCTCCGTCCTGGCGCATCTTCTCCAGAATCTCAGTCAGCACCTCATCGAGGCTCTCTTTGCTGGCGAACAGAATTCCTCGGTCATCCGGGCTCTCCGCAATAAAGACATCGAAGACCTCAAACCACTGAGCCAGATCATCGGGCGTGGCAGCCAGGAAGTCGCTTGCCTTCCAGTACGGAATGATGAAGGTCAGGCCGTCGAAGGAGGCCTCGTCTTCGAGCCCTTTGCCGAACACCTGTTTGCTCTTCTCCCGGAAGGCGTCTCCCAGCAGGAAGGTCGCCTGCCACAACGCATCGGTGTCGAAGTGTTTGAAGGCGGGCATCTCACGAACGGCCGGATAATCCGGAATCGGTGGAGGTGTAGTCGCGGGGTCGGGAGGAAGATAGATCATCGTATATCCACCGTTCCCCAGGAATAGTTCGCGCTTCCATTGCTCATCCCGGTGCAGAAACCAGAACATGTAATCGGCGACGTGTTCATTGAAATCGAACTTCGCTTTGCCCTTGATAACCGCGTCGAGGTCTTCTTCGGTAGGAATCGGCGGTAGCTTGCCGTTCGGCTTTCGTCCAAGTCCCATCAACGGTATCAGCTTGATCTGGTGTCGATGCAGCGTCTCCTTCAGGTGGCCCTGGGGCGCTGTGAGCTTCATCTGCAGGAAGCTCTCCTGTCTCAGCCTGCCGTCTTTCGCCAACACGGCGTGAAGCTCATCGAAGAATCGGTGCAGCCACTGTAGCTCTCTGCCGTAGACCGGTGTGTTGCTGACCGGAAGCCAGTAGAGAGAGCAGACAGTAACTTCATGCGACTTTCTGATGGGAAGCATTCCCTGCTCGGGAATGGGATTGAGGCGGTTACGAGGCTCTTTCTTCGTCGTCTCTGGATTCATCGAAGATCACTGATTCCCCAAAACTGAACCTACTGTTGTTTTGCCTGCTTCTGTGCCTTGATGGTTTGCTCGATGAAGGCTTTCCCGGCCTCGTCCGCACTTACACCGCGGTTCGGCGTGGGCGCCTGCATGCCGGTTGGCTGCGCACTTCCTTTGACCTGCAAAAGGAATTGGTTTGCCGCATTGGCCGCCTGGAAGTGGCCATTGCGCGATGTCCAGCCGCTGCCCGTAGGAATACGATCTCCCGAGGTCAGCGCGATATAAAGCATGCGGCTTCGGCCATCGTCCTGTGCGACTTCAGCATGATCGACAGCCGTGAGTGGATAGACGGTCTTCGTCGTCCGGAAGAATGCGTGATCTTCGATGACCAGGTTGTGGTCTGCCCTGGAGAACATCAGCGTGGAGGTCTGCGTAACCGTGTAGAGACACAGCACAAACGGGATGAACCCGGCAAGGAACAAGATCGAGACCGGCTTGAAGCCGGTCTGCTTGATCAGGATCGCAAAGATAATCGCCAGAGGAAATCCGATAACCGCCAGAGGGATTGCGACGAGATACTCCGGCGGAAAGTGCAGGATAAGATCGCCGTTTCTCGCGTGCAGAATCTGGATTGCTGATGACCAGGAAAAACCCATGTACTCCTCAATCGAAGGGGGTGATTGGCGTGGGGGCGGGCAGTGCGTTCGGCTTGAATGGAGTTCCGAAGCGAAGCATCGCGATCAGAGCGCCCGTTACCATCAGCTTTGCCGAGGTCAAACGGATCGCGGTCTTGATCGCTGCGATCTTCACATCGATTGCCTTCGTGTCCATTCGGAAGACAGAGATGTCGCCCTTCCACATGCTGAGATCGAACTTGGCGCCGTTGATCGTGGTAGCTGTGGTGCAGACGTCCAACTTGGCGATGTCATACAACGTGACCCGCAGATCATAGCGATGGAAGCAGTCTTTGAACGACTGAAGCCACGACTCGGGGTGTGTCTCGACCAGGTCTCCCTGGTAGTTGCGCGTCGTTACGCCGGTAAAGTGCTCCGTTCTGGTGTTGCCATTGAGCTGCATGTGCGGGCCGAAGTGGCTCACATTCGTACTCTGAACCACCGTCGATGTGAGATTTCCATTCAGCGTGTAATTGTGATCGGTAGTGATGGTCTCATTCAGCGTGCCGGACAAGATACTGGTCATGTCTCCGGTCTGGTAATAGTTCAAATTGCCCCTGATCTCACGCAGGACATTTCCGGTAACCTCATCCCATTCCTGAAATGCCGGAGAGCCGCTGAAGGGGATTCTTGCTCCCATGGTCGGCAGCTTTGCATCGTCTGTCCCATAGGTTCTCGTACCAATCTTGATGGAGGTATCCATGACAGGCGCCATGATTAATTGGTCTCCTTGGTGAAGAACTTGCTGCGGATGTGGACCTGGCCATTCGGTGCGCTCAGGCAGATATCTCCATCTTCGGAGTGCACCAGGATCGTGGACCGGCCATGCTCATCGGTGTTCTCCAGCATGGCAATACGCAGCTTATTCGGCGTGGCCATGACCAGAGACTCCTTGCCTTGCTTGTCAATGAACTGGATGCGGTTTCCGCTCTTGGTCATCAGGCGCTTGATGTCGTTGTTAGGAATCTCGCCACCGAAGAACGCATCGCGCGGCTGCTCATGCACACCGTTCCATAGAGCTCCAATTACGACCGGACGCTCCGGATCACCGTCTTCAAAGGCCACGGCAACTTCGTCTCCGACTTCGGGCATGAACATGAACCCGCGGCCAGGGCCGGCGTGAGGACTGGTTGTTCGTGCCCAGTGCGTCGAGCCGTCTTCCTGCCAGAAGAACTGGACCTTGACTCTGCCCATCTTCTTCGGATCGTTGTGATCGACGACACGTGCCGGGACGATTCCGTTCCAGGTGCGGGCGACCGGTGCATGCTGATTGCGATACTCCTTCCACGGCGTGCACACGAAGCTGTTGCTATAGCCCTGGGGAGTCCAGTTATGCTCCACACGCACCAGGCCGTAGGTGCCCTTTGCATCCAGAGTGCCGCTGATCGTCACGGTGTTGCCGGCTAACAGCGTCTGATTGCGCGACTGCCCGCGTCCGGTAATGGCACTGCCAATCGAGCGCTCGCTCTCCGCCTGCAGTTGATCGTTGTAGTGATCCAGCGTAACGGCTCGAGCCCGCTGCGGTTCGAAACCCGGAGGCAGCTTCTGCGATGCCGACTGCACCGCGCTGGTAAGCCGTTGAGCTCCATCATAGAACTGCGGCGCCTTCGATACGTTATTGAAGGTATTCGACTGCATGACGTGGTGGTCATAGTGCGAGCCGCAAAAGCTTGCTGGCGAGAGTGTGCCCTGCAGACTGAAGCCGGTCAGTCCGCCTTCTTCTCTCCAGTTGATCGAGCTGCCGCTACGGAAGCTGTTGAAGATCTCGACGCCGGTCTCGTTCGGGCGAAGCCATGCTCCGTAGTCATCGACGATACGGTTCAGGAACGAGAAATCGGTCTCGCCATACTGCACGTAGTTCAGCGGAGAACCGTCGCCCGCATTGACGCTTACTGGAATGCCATCGCGGCCGCCGATGGTACCCGCAATCGATGAAAGCGTCTGCGCAGGAAAGTACTGCTTGCGCTCCGTCACATCGAGCTTGTAGCTGGTGCTTACTGCCATCAGGTAAGCCGTATAGCTTCCCCAGATCTCATACACCAGGCGAACATCATAGAAAAAACCCGAAAAGTGGACGTGTTTCGTGCCGTCCTCATCGGTGGTTGTGATTTTTATCGTCTTCCCAAGCAGATCTTCCACGGATAGACGATTGTCTTCGGTCTGACGGCAGGCAATGGTGCACCACCAGTGCTGGTTCAACTCCTGCACCACATCGACTGACGTGAGAATAGAGTCCTGCAGCAGGCCGTCACTAATCTCAACGGAGGGTAAAGCCATGGGGGAGCTCCTCGGTTGCGGTCGTTGGAGCATTTTTCCTGTAGGTGTCGGGCAGGGCTTGTGCATCTATGGGCGTTTTCTGCAATGAAAACGCCGCTGCACGCCACTTGCGGGATACCCGGCAACAGGAAAAATGCTCTAGCCAGTTTGATGCCGAGTTCGGGGGAACTCGGTCGATTTCGATCAGTCTATTTCACATCTCCAATCGCAATCCACGAAGCCCAGTACGATTTGCCATTAAATAATAATGAACTCATCCCGGGGCACCCTTGAATTCATCAAAAAATCACTCTCCGCCTTCATGGGCGGGGAGTGGGCTGCCAGTATTGCAAACCTTCCAGATCATGAGTTCCTGCGAGTCGTTCTCCTGGTGATTGTCCTAGAGGACGGAGACTACCTCCACGATCTCATCCGTAGTCACGATCGCATCCGCATAATTCGGCAAGTTGATATCGAGAGCAGCATTGAGTTCGACCCATCCGTAACTACAAGCCGGCAGATTCCTTCTTCACCTGCCGGCATAGAGAGAAATCGGAATCCGCATTACGCCAGCGCTGCAGCACAGCCTGATAACTCAGCTGAGCCTTCTGTTTTTCACCAGCGGCTGCATATGACCTTGCCAGACCCAGCTCTGCCATATTCAATAAGGGGTCGTTCATGACCAGACCAGGGTGATCGATAATCTTTCGAAATTCGACAATTGCTTCCTGGGGGCGATGCATGGCGAGCAGCGCCTGGCCGCGAATATAGACTGAGTGAAGCGGCTGGCTTAGCTCAAAAGGCGTAACCTCCTGGAGAAGGCCGATCGCCTTCTGTGGCTGATTCTGAGAGAGCGCCAGCGCCGCCTCGATAGTTGGCACATAGTCATATCGCACTAAGGTGTCGTCAGGAAATCTTCTGGTGAGATCGTTCACCAGCTTCGATACCTCTGACGCTTCTCCCACCATCGCAGACGCGAAGGCCGCACCATATTCCACGCTCTTAGCCGTGGAGATGCGAAGAGCACTCCGGAGCTGGCCTTTCGCGAACTGTGAACGCCCGTACAGGGCCTCCGGAATTGCTTCCGCAATCTGCAACTGGGCCTCTGTGTCATGCCTGGATGACTGTCTCGCTAAGCTGGTGGCCCGTCCTGAGAGGTCACGCGCCTCGGAGAGGCGCCCCGTCAGGGATAGCGTCGCTACCTCATAGCCAAGAAGCGAGGGATTGGCCGGTGCAGCTTGCACAGCGCGCTTCATGCCATCTTCATCGCCCTCGAGGAAGGCCATCCGATATGCATCTGTGACGAAACTGGGAAGAAACAGCTTTCTCGCTGAGGCCTGCTGCAGAACCCTGCCCGCGTCGTCCGGTTTTCCGGTCGCAATCAGGTTCAGAGCCGCATTGCGATAACCAATGACAAAATCGGGATCGATCTCAATCGTCTGATTGCTCTCCTCCAGCGCCTTCTCATACTGGCCGTAAGCGGGATAAATCACACCTGCAAGGAAACTGTGGGCATAGACGTCGCGAGGATACATCTGTTCCCAGGCCTCGCACGTCTCCTTACCGCGGGCCAGATTCCCCGAAACCAGCAGGTCGTAGGACACATCGATCAAAAACCGCTCTCGATCGCTGGCCCTGTTCCTCAGCTCATAAGCCTTCTGGGTGGCCTGCATTGCCGGAACCTCTTCACCGAGATCGGCATACATCCGTCCAAGCCATACGTAGGCCACCGCGAACTGGGGATCCAGCTCTGTGGCGTGCATCAGGAGTGGAATAGCCGCTCTGCTCCCTCTGCTATTGAAGAGCCTTGTGGCCTGGCTGAAGTCTTTGAGCGCATCGAGCGATGAGGTCGTCGCTTCAGGCAGCGGGATGTCCAGTTGATCGATCGATGCTCTTGACTCGCCAATCCGAGCACGAAACTTTGCGGCCATCTCCCCGAGAGCCTGTAAAGCATCTTCTTTTCGCTTCACCTGGATCTGTTCAGCGTCGAGCTCTTCTCCCGTGCTGCATCGTCTCGCCCGCAGGCCCAGGATGTACTCATTACCCAGACGCGCGACCGATCCTTCCAACACGGCGTCTCCCCCGATACGTTGGCAGATCTCCCGGCCCAGCTCAGGAGGGAGGGGACTATCAAGTTTCATTCCCATCAATCCCAGGGTCTTACGAATCTGAGCCTCGCTCGCCAGCCGGATGACAGGCGATTGCTCGAGCTGAACGATCATGCCTTGCCGCAGCGCGTCGTCAAATACCGCCTCCCCGCTTGTATTTATAAAATCGGCCAGCACCAGGGTGCTCTTCGTACTGAGCCTGGGCATCTCGTTGCGCGCCTGTCTTGTAAAAAAGACAATTGCAGTCACGCATAGACCTACCGCGAGACCATAGATCCAGATGCGACGAGGCGCATATCTGGCGGAGTGAGACATTGCCAAAGTGCTCTCGCCTCCGCCCGCCTTTGGAAGCTCTTCAGCAGCGATCGCCTCGGGCTCATCGTGCTCACGTACTTCGTTAGAGGCAGGACTGGACGGATCCGCCGTTCTCACCTGCGCAATGAAACGGTACCCAAGTGTCGGCACCGTCTCAATGTACTTCGGAGCCTTAGGATCATCGCCCAGTTGCTTCCGGAGTATGGCAATCGCCCGGGTCAAGGTCGATTCTTCGACAAAGGTGTCTTTCCAGACCGTTCCCAGGATCGTCTTTTTTTCAAGGAGCGTTCCTGGAGCGGCAACTAACAGGAACAGAACCCGAAGCGCTTTGGGTTCAACCGACATCCGCTCCCCACGACGGCTGAGAGAAAAGTCCTGCTCACTAAGCTCATAGTCGTCAAACAGATAAAGCACAATCACCTCTGCGGACTCCATGCCCCTGGAACGGACAAGGGATTATGCGAAGCCTGGTCTTTTTCAAACCATCGGGGACAGATTACTATCGACGGATTCTCCTCACCTCCAGTTGTGTTGAAACAATGAACAACCTCGCCAGGGTTTGTTTGGTTCCTTGGGTGTCCTGAATGAATTGGATGTATCTGGAGATCAGACAAGCCCGTAGGGCCGGCCGCGTCGTGGGCAACTCATGCACGCGTGATATGTCAGTTGAGATGAGTGCCGGTGAGCCGCCTGCTCGCTACAGATGAGAAGGTACAGGGCGCGCGTAAGGTTGGAAGGATTTCTCCTGGCCACCTGTTCCTACCTGCGCGCCCTGGCTTCCATCCAGGATTGTTACGCCCTAGTGCAGCTCCTGCGCAGACGTATCCACGCGCGCGGCGCTCTTTGACTGGATTGTCTTACGGTAGACCCCGACATTGGTGACGGCATTGCCGCTTCCGTCGGTAGAGGTCGTCGTGATTGTCATCGTCTGACCATCCGGTGAGACAGCGCGGTGGCTTGTCGCCACCGCCCGTCCCCCACGGGTGTACTGCGCAATCACTTCAGAAGGGCTAACGCGCTTTGTTGAAACTGGCAGGAGCATGCCCTTCCCGCCAGACACGATCACCGGTCGTCCATCATATCGGGCAACGTAATCTGCGGTGAAAGAGATACCGTCCCTCAGATGCGTCTCCGAGTGGTAATGCACCCCTTCTTTCGTCTCCTTCATTTCGATGGTCATGGCCTCGGGAAGGCCGACCGTATACTTTGACATTTTTGTGTCCATGATCCACTTTCCAAGAAATGGATCCACGGCGCAGAGAATCGTGGAGCACGCCAGCAGCACCGCCATCGTAGCGATATGGGTAAGTTTCATGCCCATTTCTCCCTCTACAGTGACCGCAGAAAGTCCAGAACGGACTGTTTGTCTCTCTCTGAGAGCCCATTGAACCGTCGAACTACCGTGTTCGCTTCCGAGGGAGCGTAGCGCGTGGAATCGCGGTCTCTGGATGGATTGTCGCCTCCATCCGAGCCAGCATGAGAGAAGTGGTCTTGAACGGCCACCATGAGATCGTCGGTACGTCCATCGTGGAGAAAGAAGATGCGCTGGCCTAGTCCCCAGAGTGGCGTCGTGCGGAACTCGTCCGGACCGGCATCACCCTGCACGATATTGTCGGCAAGAGTTGCACCCATGTGGTGCACCAACAGGTCCGAGTAAAGATTAACTTTCCGGCCCCGGAGAGCGACCGTCTGGGGACCGATCTCTTCCGAAGGAGATCCAGGATTCGCCACACCCGGTGTTTCAAAGGAAGGTGTATGGCATAAAGCGCATCCGACTTCGCGGAAGAGTTTCTCACCTCGTTTTGCCGACTCAGTCTGCGCGCCGAGCGAGGGAGCGTCAACGAAGCGCATGAACTCGGTAAACATCAGCCACGCCGGCATGATCTTGAGCGGATTGTTGTACGAGAGATCGTCAGTGCGCGGCACATCGAAAGGCTCATAGGAGAGGTTGCACTCGCTGTCCTCAGAGTGAGTGATGGGGAAAAGATCATTGCTAATGCCCATCTCCACGTTGTAAGCCTCTCCCGCAAAAACGGTCAGAGAAGCATTCTGCGCCTTCCAGCCAAACCGGCTGATGGTTCCGTTGTTGGGAACTATGTTCGGATGGCCTTCAATTCCCAGAAAGCGCTTCAGGTCGCGATCGGAGTTCATGTTCGCGCGAATCGCCGAATCCTGAATCGATTCGATCAGGCCCAGACCGAACAGCTGCAGCGGGATGCGATAGGAAAGGTTGTTCCTTCGAATTTCGTGGTCAAAGTCCGGTTGTTTGAGTTTGCACGCAGGTGCATCGGAGCGCCCTGCTACCGTGAACAGCTGATGGACACCGCCGTCTCTGCTGCCGTCGGTGTTGAACTTGAATCGCACTTCACGGAAAGCTCCGTCCCGTTCTTCAAAGGTTGGAATCGTATTGGTCGCACCCATGCGGTTCGCGACCGTAAACGCAACATTCTTCCGCGTAGCGCTGCCGCCAATCATCGGTTGGAAGTGGCAGATGAAGCATTGATCGGCATTGAATCTCGGTCCCATACCAGCCGAGTTGACCATAGCGAGGGGAGAAAACGGATTTTGCGGGTCCGGGTCGACCGGAAGAACTCCCTGAGGCTGCTGCGCACACGTGTCACAGGTGCCTTCAAGTTCCGAGACGCGCAGCAGGCTCTCGGCAAAAAGCGAGATTTCGTTTGCGTTGAGCCCGGCTACCGGGTTGGGAATGGCAGAAGTTGGGTTGGGGCGTGGGCCCGGATCTTTCGCTCGGAATGAGAACTCGCGAAATTGGGCATGAAGGTTGAGGGAAACAAGGAAAATAAGTACTACAAACGGTCTACGAATATCAGTCATGGGGATGGACCTGCCTTCGATCGTTCAACTTTCCTGGAGTCAAAATTTGCGCTTTCTCCAGCCGACGCAAGGCCGGCAGCGCATGGCGGAATCTCCGCGTAGGTGCCGAACGCAGATTGCCCATGTGTTGTGTGGAGAGAGATGCGAAACCTGTTGTGGTTCAGCCCGACTATAGGGGCTCACCTACATCGGGGATTACGAGGAAAGTCTTAGCTTTTTGTGATGGACCACTCGGCCCTGCTTTTTCATCAACTTACATCTGCCGGTTTTTCTGGCCGGTTTCCGATTACGTATGTAACCATGGAACACGCCGAATGAATACGACATTAACCGCGACGTCCACAACGGCCATTGCACCCGCGAAAAGTCATTACATCGTCCTGGACGGCTTGCGGGGTGTCGCGTCCCTGATGGTCGTGATCTTCCACACCTTCGAGGCATATGCGGATGGAAATCCGATCAAGCAGATCATCAACCATGGTTATCTGGCGGTCGATTTCTTCTTCCTACTCTCCGGCTTCGTCATTGCCTACGCCTATGACGATCGCTGGAGCCGCATGGGCCAGTGGGAGTTTTATAAGCGGCGCCTGATCCGGCTGCAGCCGATGGTCGTAATGGGCAGTTTGATCGGCGCGGCCCTCTTCTACTTCCAGGGCGGCAGCATGTTTCCGCTGGTGAACTCCACTCCGGTCTCGAAGATGCTGCTGGTTATGCTGCTGGGCTGCACGCTGCTTCCATTGCCGGTCTCCCTGGATATTCGCGGCTGGAGCGAGATGCATCCGCTCGACGGTCCCGCATGGTCACTCTTCTTCGAGTACATCGCGAATATTCTGTATGCGCTTGGTCTTCGAAAGCTTTCGAATCGAGTGCTGTGGGTACTTGTATTATTCGCAGGAATCTTTCTTGGACAGGTCGCGATCTTCGGGCCGCGTGGCGATCTGATCGGCGGCTGGTCAATCAATGCGGCGCAGCTTCACATCGGCTTCGCACGCCTATTGTTCCCGTTCCTTGCAGGCATGCTGTTGATGCGTGTGGGAAAGCGAATTCATACTCGGGCCCCCTTCGGCATCTGCACGCTGCTTCTGATAGCAGCGCTTGCCTTTCCGCGATTGGGCGGAGCACAACATCTCTGGGTCAACGGGATCTACGATCTCCTGTGCGTTGTCGTCGTGTTCCCCATCATCGTCGCGATTGGGGCTGGAGAAAAGCGTGTCGATGGCCCATCCATCCGCATCGCCCGCTTCTTCGGAGACCTCTCTTACCCGCTTTACATCACGCACTATCCGCTGATCTACATCTATACCGCGTGGGTAGTGCAGGAGAAAATCCCGCCTGCTCGCGGAGCGATCTGGGGAGTAGTCCTTCTGATTGCAGCAGTGTCGATCGCATATGCCTGTTTGAAGCTCTATGACGAACCGGTCCGCCGTTGGCTCAGCCGTCGCTTCCTCGCAAGGGCTTCCTGAACCCGCATTGCTCTCGCGCTTATGCCATGACACTATCTGAATCATGAAATGCTCTCCGTGGTGGGCTGCCTGTTGCGTGCTCGCGTTGACCTCGGCGCTGGCTCAATCACCGGTCTTCAAGATCACGCCTCTGCGTCCGGTCGAAGAGCTCCGCAAGGAAGCATTGGCGACCCAGCCTCCCCATGAGGAAGGCGACTTCCTAAAACCAGACCTTGCCGAGTTGGTGCGGCTCGACCAGACGATCAAGCTCGACATCCGTTACGCCACCGCGAATAACTTCCTGGGCACACCGGTTTACACACAGGCGCGCGCCTTTCTACAACGCCCAGCGGCGGAGGCGCTCGTGCGTGCAAGTCAGGAACTGCGGCCGTTGGGTTATGGCCTCATCATCCACGATGGCTACCGGCCCTGGTACATCACCCGCATCTTCTGGGACGCCACACCGGATAACCTGAAGATCTTTGTCGCCGATCCCAAAGCCGGCTCAAAACATAACCGAGGCTGCGCCATCGATCTCTCGCTCTACGACCTCAAAACCGGCACGGAGGTCACCATGCCTAGCGGCTACGACGAGATGACCGAACGCGCCTATGCCAATTACACCGGCGGAACCGAAGAGGAACGCAGCCGGCGAAGCATTCTGCGTCATGCGATGGAGAAGCAGGGATTTCAGGTCAATCCAACGGAGTGGTGGCACTTCGACTACAAAGACTGGAAGCAATATCCAATTCTGAATCGTCCCTTCGAAGCACTCGGAAACTAGAGAGCAAAAGAAAATGCGACGGCCTTCGCCGTCGCATCTCCTATTTCAACCTGCTGCGGCCTTAGCAGTGATAGATCTTCGGGGAACGAATGCCACGCGTCGCATTGCGTGTATCGACCACCAGCCTGGACTCGGCAACGATCTTCTCGAAGTCGTAGGCGGAGTGATCCGTCACGATCACCACGCAATCGTACTGGTCGAGGTTCTCCAGAGGAGCGCTCTCGGTGTTCAGCCAGTACTTACGCCCTGATCCCACGCGCGGGAAGTAGGGATCGTTGTAACGTACCTCGGCGCCCTTCTTCTCCAGCATCTCGTAGATAGGCAGCGAAGGCGATTCGCGCAGGTCATCGATATCTTTCTTGTACGCAAGGCCGAGCATCAGCACCTTTGCGCCCTTGATGGACTTGCCCTGATCGTTCAGCGCATTCACCACGCTGCGGATCACATGCTCCGGCATGCTGCGATTCACCTCACCGGCAAGCTCGATAAAGCGTGTCGAGAAGTGATACTCCTTCGCCTTCCACGAGAGGTAGAACGGATCGACAGGGATGCAATGGCCGCCGATACCGGGACCAGGATAGAAGGCCTGGAAGCCAAAGGGCTTGGTCGCCGCCGCATCGATCACCTCCCAGATGTCGATGCCCATGCGCATGCAAAGCTGCTTGAGCTCGTTCACCATGGCGATGTTCACGCAACGGTAGATGTTTTCGAGCAGCTTGGTCATCTCGGCCGTTGCCGGTGTAGAAACGCGTACCGTGCGCCGGAAGATGCTGGAATAGAGGACCTCGGCAGCCTCAGAGGCACGACGATCGATACCGCCGATCACCTTGGGGATGTCGTGGCGCTCCACATCGGTATTGCCCGGATCCTCGCGCTCTGGCGAAAAGGCAACCATCACGCCATCCAGCTCTTGCGGCGTCTCCGCCGCTTGCGAGTGCCGGTCACGCAGCACCTGCACATCGGTCTCTTCGCCGATGCGGTCGATGGTGGCAGCAATAATCTCTTCCGTCGTTCCCGGATAAGTCGTGCTCTCCAGCACCACCAGCTGACCGGCGTGAAGATGGGGCGCCAGCGCCTCAATGGTGTTGACGACGTAGCTCATGTCCGGAGCGCTGTGGTCGTCAATCGGCGTCGGAACGCAGATCAGAATTGCGTCGAGATAACGGGCCTCAGAGAAATCAGCCGTCGCGACAAAGCCGTTCTTCTGCGCTGCCTGAATGCTCTCCGCCTCAATGCGGTGAATGTACGATTTGCCCTTGTTGAGAAAGTCGACCTTCAGCGGATCGACATCAAACCCGGTAACCGCAAAACGTTCGTCACTGAATAGTAGAGCCAGCGGCAGACCAACATAGCCGAGACCTACAATTCCTACCTTCGCTTCGCGGTTGGCAATACGATCTTTCCATGCATCAAGTGTCGCAGCTTCGGGTGCGACCGCCTTACGGATGATGTGAAGTGGAGTCACGTACCAGAATCTCCCTCTAACTTCTTATGAGTTCTTCGGTATTTGAGGAGTACGCACTACTCAAATACCAGGCAACGGTGCGTCGCAGTCCCTCTTCAAACCCAACGATCGGGGTGTAGCCAAAGGCTTCATGGGCGGCAGTGACATCTGCCTGTGAGTCACGGACATCTCCGGTGCGCTCCGGCCCATACTGAGGGGGCTCAGCATAGTTCAATAGATGCGCGATGACGGCATAAGTCTCATTGAGAGTGTGCCGTTCTCCGCACGCGACGTTGAAAACCCGTCCCGCAACCTTCTCCGCCGGAGCGGACATCGCCAGCAGATTGGCATGGACAGCGTTATCAATGTAGGTAAAGTCACGGCCTTGCTCGCCATCACCAAAGATCACCGGCCGTTCGCCCTGCATCATCTGCAGCGTAAACTTCGCCATCACACCGGAGTACGGCGAGTCCGGCACCTGACGCGGACCAAAGATATTGAAGTAGCGCAGGCACACCGTCTCCAGACCATAGACCTGCCAGTAGCTCTGCATGTAGAGCTCACCTGCCAACTTCTGCACTGGATACGGTGCAATCGGCTGCGGCTTCATGGTCTCAACCCGAGGGAATCCGGGTTGGTTGCCATATGCGGATGACGAAGCGGCATAGACCACGCGTTTCACATTGTTCGCGCGCGCCGCTTCCAACAGATTGAAGGTGCCGTTGATATTGGTTTCGTGGCTTGGCCGCGGCTTCTTAACCGAGCGCGGCACCGAGGGCAAAGCCCCCTCGTGAAAGATGTAGTCCACGCCTTCGCACGCCTTCATCACGGCATCCGCGTCACAAAGGTCGGCTTCGACGAAGTCGATCCCATCCATCACCGGCGCGAGATTCTCGCGCCGTCCCGTAGCAAAATTGTCGAGCGCCCGGACCTGCTCTCCACGGGCAACTAACGCTTCCGTCAGATGCGATCCGATAAAGCCGGCAGCTCCTGTAATCAGATACTTCGCCATAATGACCGATAAACCCTTAAACGCAATTATTGCTTCTTCGACTCGGTAATGAAATAGCACCTGGTCCGAATTTTCTACCCTATCTGCCGGATATATCGTTTCGAGTCGAACTTTCGCCCGGTAGATTCGCGCGACATATACCGGATCTTCCCAAAGATAGGCCGCTCATTCCATGGCCGGTCGAACTTTCCCAGCATCGCCCAGGCGATACCGGCGTATCCATTCGGATCGCGCCCGTCGAGGAAGTACTTGTCGTTGAGATGGATACCTCGCCGCACCGCTATCTTCACGCTCGGCGACCATTCCAGGATCTTTTTCGCCCAGTACATGCGCATGACGTTGTGCATCCAGCCGAAGTCAAGCATCTGGCGCTGTGCCGCATTCCACAGGTCGTCGTGGGTCTGGGCAGCCTCCAGTTGCGCCAGGGAATACAGGTGCGGCCGTTCGTCCCTGGCATGCTCCACTATCGTTTGCTTAGCCCAGTTCTCCGCTGCGGCGTCCGAATCGTAAACGTCATGCTGAAACCAGCAGTAATTGATCGCCAGCTCCCGCCACACCAGAAGCTCATTGAAGTAGCTGTCGCGGGCGGACTTCAACCCAGGCTCTTTCTTCACCGCCTCCTGCACGGCAAGCGCGATTGCCAGCGGCCCGATGTGGCCAAAGTGCAGGTATGGCGAAAGCCGTGAGCTGCCATCCAGCTCCGGATGATTGCGGTCGTGCTCATACCCTGCGAGCATCTCCCGCACAAAGTGCCGCAGCCGTTTCATCGCCGCACGTGTTCCTCCGGTCCACTCCTCGACGGGAAGGACGCTGCGGTCCAGGTCTCTCCATCCCCGCGTGATGTCGAGATTTAGATTCTCCGCTTGCAGTCCGCGTGGATGCCTCCAGGCATGCTGCGCAGTGGGATTTCGGTAGGGCTTCAGGAAATGCGGCCATAACTTTTGTACGCGCGGCCTCAGCGTATAGGCCCCGTATTGAGCTTTTTCCAGCAATCGCGAAGGCACCACCACATCAGCATCCACCGTCCAGAACGGCATATCGATATGCCGTGCAATATGCCTGCGCCAGCTCTCTGGTGCACGCATCGGGTTCTCATCTCCGATGACGATGGCGGCCTTCGCCTCAGCGAAGAACTTCAGGTGATCCTCATGCGGGGGACGGCGAACAACAAAGCTGACATTGCGCTCCGTCAGGTCGTGCTCAACATCGCGCAGTCCCTGGTTAAGAAAGGAGTAATGGCGCAGGTTGGCATGCGGAAAGTTCGAGATCGCGGCGAAGTACACCACGACCGGCAGGCCGAGTTCGTTGCCCAGATCGATTGCCGTATCCAGTGCATGATTATCGACGCCACGTTCAGCGCGCTGCATCCAGTAGACGACGCATTTTCCAGCCCTGTCCGGCATCCCGCAACGACGCACGGTCACACGCGGGTCTTCCGCAATGGCTCTGAGGGTGTCGGGCAGCTCCAGCAAATCGGTCATATCAATAAGAATGCGGCCCGAAGGCCGCATTCGTGTACTGCAATTTCAGGTAGCTTTGCCTTACCAAAGTCCCCAGGCGCGACTCATATAGTCACTCAGCGTCATCGCAATCAGGACGAGGAAGGTGAAGACGCCGGCGCCGATGGTCAGCTTGAGCAGCTTGGACTGGTACTTCATGTGCATGAACCACAGGATCACCACCGTCGCTTTGATGACAGCAATGAGGACAGCCACGATCGGGTTCAGGGCGCCCATCTCGACATAGGCGGCCGCCACCGTGATCGCGGTAAGCGCCAGCAGTGTGCCGTAGATAGTCAGATAGACCGAGGGCCCGACGATGTGGTGCTCATGATGCTCGGGATTCGTGATGTTTGCAGGGTCGTGATGAAGATCCGACATTTACTTTGCTCCCAGATCGATGAGATACAGCAGCGGGAAGAGGAAGATCCAGACGATATCGACGAAGTGCCAGTACAGACCGAAGTTCTCGATCGGCGCAACATAGCCTTCGGTGAACTCGCCGCGGTTAGCGCGAACCATGTACCAGAAGATCAGCACAATGCCGATGATCATGTGCAGGGCGTGCATGCCGGTCATAGCGAAGTAGAGCGAGTAGTAGACCTGCGTCTTCTGCGCCATATCGACGCCAAGCTTGCCGAAGTCGGCAATCGAAAACTTCAAGCCCGGGATGTGGCTGTCGTGCCACTTCTCGGCGTACTCAAAGTACTTCACCACCAGGAAGGCGATACCGAAGAAGTTGGTCAGACCCAGAAAGTTGACCAGCGCCTTACGCTTGCGCGTCTCCGCCGCCCACACGGCCATCGCCATGCAGAAGCCCGACGTGATCAGGATGCCCGTATTCAGCGCGCCCAGCTTGATGGAGAGCGTGTGGCTGGCGGCGACGAAGGCCGGGTTGTACCAGTTGCGGTACAACAGGTAGGCCATGAACAGACCGCCGAAGAACATGATTTCGGTCAGGAGGAAGAGCCACATGCCGAAGCTTGCCGCCTCGCGCTGCTGCTCCTCCGTCTCAAAATGATGCCGATGCTGCGGCAGATGCACGTGTTCGTGCTCGTGCTCCTCGTGCAGCTCGCCGGGTTGCGTTACTACCATCGCGTTATCCAACGGTCGTCACCTCTTGTTTCTGCTTGTGGGCCAGCCACTCAAAATCGTATGCCTCGTAGTCGACATACGGAATCTCCGTAAAGTTCTCGGTCAGCGGCGGCGACTGCAACTGCCACTCCAGACCGGTAGCCTGCCAGGGATTAGGACCAGCAATCTCACCGTACTTCAGCGACCACGCCAGGTACAGGATTGGCAGCAGATAGCCGACGCCCAGAACCGTTGCGCCCGCCGTCGACAGCACATTCAGCACCTGGTAGTCAGCCGGGTACGCATGGTAACGGCGCGGCATGCCCAGGTAGCCAAGAATGAACTGCGGGAAGAAGGTCAGGATGAAGCCGATAAAGGTCGTGACCGCAGCCAGCTTTGAAAGCGACTCAGGGTACATGCGGCCCGTCATCTTCGGCCACCAGAAGTGGATACCGGCGAGGAACGCCATCAGCATGCCGCCCACCATCACGAAGTGGAAGTGCGCCACGATGAAGTAGGTCTCGGTCAGATGAATGTCCATACCCAGCGAACCGAGGAAGACGCCCGTCAGACCGCCGATGGTGAACAGACCGATGAAGCCGAAGGCGTACAGCATCGGGGTCTCGAAGGTGATCGAGCCCTTATACAGCGTCGCCGACCAGTTGAAGATCTTGATAGCTGAAGGCACGGCAACCAGCATGGTCAGCAGTGAGAAGACCAGAGCCGAGTAGTTGGAGACACCCATGATGAACATGTGGTGCGCCCATACGAAGAAGCCGAAGACCGCGATGGCCACGGAAGAGAAGGCGACGGCCGTATAACCGAAGACGCGTTTACGGCTGAAGTTTGCCATCACTTCGGAGATCACACCCATGCCCGGCAGAATCATGATGTACACGGCGGGGTGCGAGTAGAACCAGAACAGGTGCTGGAAGAGCAGCGGATCGCCGCCCTTGGCCGGGTCGAAGACTCCCAGGCCAATCGTACGCTCCAGAACCACCAGGACGATCGCAATGGCCAGAACCGGTGTACCCAACACCATCAGGATGGAGGCAGCGTAGTTCGACCACACGAACAGGGGCATACGGAACCAGGTCATGCCCGGTGCGCGCATACGGTGAATCGTCACGATGAAGTTCAGACCCGTGAAGATCGAGCTGAAGCCGGCGACGAAGATCGCCAGACCGGTCGTAATCACGTGCGTGTTCAGATAGTGCGTCGACAACGGCGTCGTGAAGGTCCAGCCCGTGTCCACACCACCCAGAACCAGCGCGGTCAGCGTGAAGGTGCCGCCAATCAGGTACAGGTACCAGCTCAACAGGTTGATCTTCGGGAAGGCAAGATCCCTTGCTCCGATCATGATCGGGATCAGGAAGTTGCCGAGTGTTGCCGGAACCGAGGGCACCAGGAACAGGAAGATCATCACGATGCCGTGCATCGTGAACATCTTGTTATAGGTGTCGGCAGCCAGCAGGTCACCTGCAGGAGTCAGCAGCTCCAGACGCACCAGGCCTGCAAATGCTCCACCCAGGAAGAAGAAGCCGGTGATCGAGATCAGGTACAGCATGGCGATGCGCTTGTGGTCTCCGGTCAGGAGCCAGCTCAGCAGGCCGTGCTCAGCGTTCAGGTAATTCCGCTTCGGAAGAGCAGCAGTGCTCTGATCCGGAAGGCTAACGATAGTGCTCATGGCTTCACCATCCCCGGCGTGGTCGGCGCCGCTTCTGTGGACGTTGCTGTGGTCAGCGTTTGCTGCACACGATAGTTGGTCTTCAGAGACTTGAGGTACTCCACCAGATCGATCAGGCCTTCTTCGCTGATCTGGCCCTGGTAGGTCGGCATAATCGGCTTATAGCCGGCCGGAACGTGCGACGACGGATTCAGGATCGTGTCGCGCAGAAACGCCTCGTTGGCAAGCTGCGTCGATCCGTCTTCCATCTGAACCTTCTTGCCGTACAGACCGGCGAGGTTTGGTCCGCGGGCGCCGGCAGCGCCGGTGTGGCACTGGTTGCAGCCCAGGCTCGCAAACAGGCGCTCACCGTTCTGTGCCAGGCTCATGCCGCTGGTCGAGGCGTCAGTCCACTTCTGGTAATCGTCTGGCGACAGAGCCGTGACCGTACCGATCATGCCCGAGTGCAGCGTGCCGCAGTACTGGGTGCAGAACAGGTGATAGACACCCGGCTCGGTGGCATTGAACCACACCGTCGAGTAGCGGCCGGGAATCACCTCACGCTTCACGCGGAACTCGGGGATCGAGTAGGAGTGGAACACGTCCTGCGAGATCATGGTCAACTGCACCGGACGGCCTGTGGGCACGTGCAGCGTGTTGATCTCGTGCTGGCCGCCTGGATGCTCGGCCTTCCACATCCACTGCTTGCCGACGATGTAAATGTTCATCGAGTTGGCAGGCGGGTTGTAGATGCGGAAGTACAGCAGCGCGCCCCAGACGAAGGTCACGAGGAAGATGACCAGCGGAATGATGGTCCAGGTTGCTTCCAGCAGCGTGGAGCCTTCGATCTGCGTCGCCTCGGGGTTGCGCTCCTTACGGTAGCGGAGCGAGAAACCGAAGATCAGCGCGCCGACGATCAGCACACCGACAAGCGTCATCGCCAGCAGGAAGAAGTAAAGAGCGTCGGCATAGGGAGCAATGGTCGACGCCTCCTTCGGAAACAACGCCGAAGAGGTGAGCCACTTGTTTAGAAATTGCCAAAGTACCGGACTGATTCCCATCGTTTCCCTTTATCCGTTCTGTCGCTTCGTCAAAGAATGATCACGTCCCAGCCTTACATCCCGCCGGAACATCAAGAACATGAACCCACCCAGGCCGGCCACGGTAACCATGCCGCCCAGTTGCACCACACGCGACACGATCAGGCTGTGCTTGTTCTGCTGTGGGTCGTAGTGATAGCAATACGTCAAAATGTTGGCGACCGGCGAACCGATCTTGTTGCCGGAAGCTTCGATCAGGCCGAGCAGCAGATCCTTGGGCGAGTACTCCACGCCCATGTAGTACTGCGCCAGCCGTCCCTCGGGTGTCACCACTTCCAGCGCCGAGGCATGCGCGAACTGCGAGGTCTGCCCATCCGGGCTCTTTACCTCGACATAGCCATAGCCTGTCGCCTGTGAGGCCGCATCGATCGAGGTCTTCGGTCCGACCAGAAAGTGCCAGCCGTTCGCCGTCTCCGGGTGTCCATACCGCTTCACATACATCGCCTTCTTCTCGGCCGCATCCTGCGGGGTCTCCCGCGGATCGATCGAGACCATCACGATGTTGAAGTCACTGCCCGGCTTCAGCTTCACCATCTGAAGAGCGGAGGCCATGCCATCCATCTCCTCTGAGCAAAGCATCGGGCAGCGGTAGTACACCAGAGCAAAGAGCCCGGGCTTCTTGCCGTCGAAGTAGTCGTTCAGCGTGACGGACTTTCCGGTCTCGTCCGTGAACGGAACATGCAATGGCAGTGGCGTATTCAGGTGCTGCTCCACGCCTACGCGCTGCAGCACGGTCGGCAGTTGCCCGCCGCTGACTTCGCCAGTCTGTTTGTCACCATAGCCGCTGACCTGCCCCATTGCGGAGGCGCACGCCAGCGCGCATCCCAACAGGGCGGCGAGGCGGGTCTTCCGAATTGGGTGCATCGTCGTCATGGTTACTTCTTCTCTTCCTTACTTGCTTCTTTTGCGAACTCAAGCTTCTGCTCGCGCTCCGCAATGCGCTCCTGCTCAAAACCGCTACGGGCAAATCCCGTGGTCAGCGGAGCTGTCACGACCGGAGTATCCACGCCCACCATCTTCGCCACAGTCGTGGCAGCCTTGGCATCGGCAGCCAGGGGAAGTCCGCGTTCGGCGGTCAGTTCAATCGCACGGTCGATCGGAATGCGAACCGAGTTCGGCATGCCCTGCACCTGCGAGTAGTTCTCCAGCAGCAGGTCTTCCCTGGCGTGCAGATCGCTCGAGCTCTGGTTGCCGTCGTCAGGATCGAGACGCGGTCCAGGAAAAGTCTTCACGATCTGCGAGGCAGAGCGCTGCTCAAAGACCGGGTTCGAAGTCAGACCATCGCTTGTCTTCGCCGGTGCGTACTGTTGGTGCCACTTGTCCAGCGGACCATCATCCTTGGCAATCTGGCTGTTCACCAGGCGGCCAATGAAGAAGCAAACCACGAAGAAGACCGCTACGAAACCGGCCAGGCCGCCAACGAAGACCAGAATGCCGCTGACGTTGACGTCGGTAACTTCATAGCCCGGATGCTCAGGATCATTCACCTGAGGATGCGGATTCGGATTCAGGGTATCCCCGTCGTTCTGATTGGGCTTAATGTGCATGCTCGGGCTCCAGAATCTCTTCGGTGTGCGGGTCGTTCACAACAACCAGCGGACGCGACATCAGCGTCGTCAGGTAGTACGCCATCCAGATGGCCACGATCGCCACCGGGACCGTGACGTAGGCCAGGATGCTGAAGTTGCCGCTCAGGTGCAGGTTGTGGGCCGCATCCGGGAAGTTCGGCTCAATCAGCCAGAACAGGTCGAAAGCACGGGCGAAGATCATCCAGCCAGTCAGGGCCAGCATCTTCGACTTCGAACGCTTCAGGTCCTTCGACAGTAGCAGGACGAATGGGATCACCCAGTGGAAGATGAAGTCACAGGTGCAGATCACCCACCATCCACCATTGATACGGTTCAGGTACCAGGGAAGCTCTTCTGGCTGATTGCCCGACCAGATGATCAGGAACTGGGCAAATGCCAGATAGATGTTCAGCATGACGAAGCCAAGCATGAACTTACCGAGGTCGTACTGCTCAGTCTTGCGGAGGATCGTCGCCATCGGCTCATACTTCGAGAGCCGGATCGACGTGTGGACTGCAGCCGCCAGCACAACATATCCCTGGCCGACCAGGAAGAGCAGGCCCCACACCGACGAGTACCAGGTCACATCCAGCGCCATGATCAGGTCGATGGCTACGATCGTCAGCAGAGCGACGTAGATCAGAACGCCGATACCTGACAGATTTTCGAACTTGATGCGCCAGCGGTCGTAGCTGCCCTGCGATCCCCGCTCAGGATCGGCCTCGCGCTCGAGCGACCACTTGTTCAGGAAGTAGGTAAAGGCTCCCATGATCGCAAAGACCACAACAAACTGCACGACAACGCTGGCTGGAGAGAGCATCGGCCGCTTGAAGTTGAGGGCGTGAGCCTGGGCTTCGGTGAGCAGCTTGGACTTCAGGCCTTCTTCTACCGCCTCAAAGGTCGGGAAGGCGGCCCAGAGATACAGCTTCTTGGCGAAGACAAGGATCGGGATCACCAGGAGGATGACCAGGGGAAGCGTACGCGTCATTGCTTCCAGCGGACGGCGCAGCAGAAGACCCCACTTACCGCCCGAAACATACTGCAGCATCAGCAGACAGAGGCCGCCGCCGCAGAGTGAGAAGGTCATCATCCATCCCAGCAGGTAGCCGCGCAATACGTGGTCCGCACCGCCACCGAAAAGGAAGAGCAGTGAGGCGATCGCCGCGACCGCCGCCACAATCAAAGCGCGCGTGCGCCAGGCGGCAACAGCCTCAGGCGCCAGCAGCGATGCCGGCAGCGTCTTTGGCCCGTGGTGAGCTCCATGTCCGTGTTGTTCGTGTCCGTGTGCCATTCGTTACGGCCTTAATCCTTCTTCAGATCTCGAAAATCAGTCGGTACCCAGATACGCGATCAGATGATCGATATCCGTGGAAGAGAGCTTGGCGGAAAATGACGGCATCTGAATCTTGCCCGTCGGAATACCCTGCGTGACGACCTGCCGGATACGATCCGGACCAACCCTGCCTACGATACCCACCAGCGAGGGAATGTTCGGCGGAAGTCCCGTACGCGCCGCCTGATGGCAGACACTGCAGTTCGCTGTATAGACAGCCTTTCCTGCGGCAATATCCTCTGCCTTGGGCTTGGCTGCAGCGGTAGTCTTTGCCGCCGGAGCCGTTTCCTTGGTCACAGCCGGCGTAGTCGCCTTCTGGTTTTCGCTAGTAGCTGGAGCTACACCTGGGGTCGTCGTCGGTGTCGGCGTTGCAGACCCGACCGGCTTCGCTACCTCAGGAGCTGCGGGCCCCGTAGTATTCGGCACCGACCAGTCACCTGCGAAACCCGCCGGCATACCCTGCTCTTCCGCCAGCTTCAACAGCGGCTTCACCTCAACACCGGCCGGCACGTCGCTCGCCTTGGCGTTCTGGCTCAACTGAAGCGCGCGGATATACGCGGCGATCGCCCAGCGGTCAGCCGGCGTAATCTGCGCCGAGTAATCAGGCATCGCGCCATAACCGTTGGTCATCACGCTGAAGAAGTGGCCGAGCGGCGCGCTGCGCAGGCGCTCCGTATGGAAGTTGCCCGCCAGACGGTAGCCGCGCTCAACGATCTCGCCGGCGCCGTTGCCCACACGCGAGTGGCACGGCGTGCAGTACACATTGAACCGCTCCTGGCCGCGCTTCAGTACATCGAGCGTCGCCGGGAAGGGCATGCCGTCAGCTTCCTTGCCGTCCGTCAGGCCGGTGTAGAAGTAGCTGTCCTCATGCAACTGGCCGCGAGCGACGGTGTTGGTCACCTGCGGACGAGCCGAGCGGCCGTCCGCAAAGATCGTCGTCGAACGCTGCGGAAACATCTTCGGCTGGTCGTGCATATCCTGACGGCAACCGGTCAGGACAGCAACGCTGGCCAGGGTGGCTGACAGGATGAGGCGTGCGCCTTGAACCTTGAAGCTTGCGCCCTGCATTAGAGATCTACCTCCACCACGCTTACAGCATGAAACTGCTCGAGGAAGGCGCGCGTCTCGTTCACATTGAACTTGGGATCGATCGCTTCCAGGCACAGGAAGAACTTGTGGTCGGTCGCTCCCTGACGGAAGTTGGGAGCGTTGAACAGCGGATGGTACGGCTGCGGCAAACCGTTCAGCGCCAGCATGCCGAAAGCAGCCGACAGACCACTGAACAGAATCGTCCACTCGTAGGTCGGGATGATGAATGCCGGCCACGAGAACAGCGGACGCCCGGCGATGTTCAACGGATATCCCCAGCGCGCGATCCAGGTCTGCATCAGAAACGCCGTCGTCAAACCCAGGATGCCGCCCATCAGGGTCAGCAACGGAACGCGGTTACGCACCACGCCCAGAGCCTCGGCGGCCTCTTCCACCGGATACGGTGTGTAGCACTCCATGCGGCGGTATCCGGCATCCCGTGCGGCCTCAGTGGCGTGCACCAGGGCTCCAGGAGTATCGAACTCCGCCAGCAGTCCGTAGGTTCCTTCTTTTACCGGCATCAGGCGGTCTCCTCTACGGTAGTTTCAGCGTCCAGGCCCTTGATCTTGGTCTGGGGCAGCATCATCTTGATCTCGTTCATCGGAATCATCGGGGCAAACCGGACGAAGAGCAGGAACAGGAAGGTAAACATACCCAACGTGCCGACGTAGAGCATGTAATCCCACTTGGTCGCCTTATATGTACCCCAGCTCGAAGGCAGGAAGTCGCGGTAGAGCGAAGTGACGACGATAACAAAACGCTCGAACCACATACCGGTGTTCACGATCAGAGACAGGATGAACAGATACGTTACGTTCACCCGCAGCTTGCGCGACCACAGGGTCGTCAGCGGAATGGCAATGTTGGTCAGGATCAGGATCCAGTAGCCCCAGCCCATCGGCCCGAACATACGGTTCCACATCATGAAGAACTCCCAGTGGCTGGCGGAGTACCAGGCCATGAAGACTTCCATGCCGTAGCCGTAAGCCACAATCAGACCGGTACCGAGCATGACCTTAGCCATGTTGTCCAGGTGGCGCAGCGTGACCAGATCTTCCATGTGGTAGAACTTGCGGATCGGAATCGCCAGCGTAAGTACCATGGCGAAGCCGGAGTAGATGGCGCCGGCGACGAAGTAAGGCGGGAAGATCGTCGTGTGCCAGCCCGGCAGAGCGGCGACCGCGAAGTCGAAGCTGATGACCGTGTGTACCGAGAGCACCAGGGGCGTCGAGAGGCCGGCCAGAAGGAGCGAGGCCGTCTCATAGCGCATCCAGTGGCGGGTCGAACCGCGCCAGCCCAGCGAGAGCATGCCATAGACGTATTTGGCCAGCGGCAACTGCGCCTTGTCGCGCAGGGTTCCGAAGTCGGGAATCATGCCGATGTACCAGAACACCACCGAGATGGTCGCGTACGTCGAAACTGCGAACACGTCCCAGCACAGCGGCGAACGGAACTGCGGCCATACGTTCATCGTGTTCGGGTACGGAAACAGCCAGTAACCAAGCCACGGACGCCCAACGTGCAGAACCGGGAACAGGCCGGCGCAGCATACGGCGAAGATCGTCATCGCTTCGGCGAAGCGGTTGATCGAGTTACGCCAGGTCTGCTTGAAGAGCAGAAGAATCGCCGAGATCAGCGTTCCGGCGTGACCGATACCGATCCACCAGACGAAGTTGATGATGGCGAAACCCCAGGCGCCTGGGATGGTTACACCCCAGATGCCCACGCCCTTCAGGAAGAGCCAGGTAACGGCAATCACCAGGAAGGTCGCCACGCCGGAGGCTACGATCAGGCCGAAGAACCAGCCCAGCGGCGTGTTCGACGTCAGCACGACGCCGGCAATCTTCTCGGTTACCGATTTGAAGTTGTGGCCCGGAGCGATGACGGCAAATTCACCCGTCTTCGGGTCGATCATCGGATCGCTGATTTGTCCCTTGGTCGCCATTTATGCCAGCTCCAGCTCAGGATTCGGGTTGATGACTCCCGCCGTGTAGGTCGTACGCGGACGGTAGTTCAGGTCTGCAAGCACGCCATAGTTGCGCTCTTCTGCCTTGCGCTTGGCTACCTTGCTCGCCGGGTCGTTGATGTTGCCGAAGACGATGGCGTCGGTCGGGCAGGCCTGTTGGCAAGCCGTCACGATATCACCGTCGCGAACCTCGCGGTTTTCCTTGTCGGCCTGGATCTTCGCGGACTGGATACGTTGCACGCAGTACGTGCACTTCTCCATCACGCCGCGCGAGCGGACCGAAACATCCGGATTGCGGCCAAGCTTCAGGCTCTCCTGCTCATAGTCTGAGTAGAGCAGGAAGTTGAAGCGGCGAACCTTGTACGGGCAGTTGTTCGAGCAGTAACGAGTGCCGACGCAGCGGTTGTACACCATCTGGTTCAGGCCCTCGGGCGTATGCACCGTCGCACCTACCGGGCAGACCTGTTCGCAGCCTGCATTCTCGCAGTGCTGGCACAGCATCGGCTGGAAGTGCGCCTTGGGAGCGTGCAGATCACCCTCGAAGTAAGTATCGATACGGATCCACTGCATGTTGCGGCCAACCTTCACCTGCTCACGGCCAACCACCGGAATATTGTTTTCCGAGTAGCAGCTGATCACGCAGGCGTTGCAGCCGGTGCAGGAGTTCAGATCGATCGACATACCCCAGGCGTTCTGCAGCTTGCCGCTCGACTTATCGATGTGCTTGTAGCTCCAGTCATCCGGGAAGAAGCTCATGTCTTCTTCCGGGGTCTCCTTCAGACCAGGACCTTCATGCGCGAAACCAGGATTCTTCTTCGCCTCTTCCGCCGTGGCATAGCGAATGATGCCGCGCGTCATGGCTTCATTACCGGCCAAGGAGTGCGATTTGGAGAAGTCCTTCGCCATACCAACACTGGCAACCGTCGACTGCGCGAAGCTTCCGCGGTTATCGAGCGAGTGCACGGTGGTGACGCAGACGTCGTACGTGCCTTCGGTCTTCTTCGCCGAACCGCCTGTCCAGGAGGCCGCCGAGGAGGTACTAACGGCGTACGCATTGAATCCGTGTCCTGTAGCGACGCGCCCGATAGTGCTGCCGAAGCCGACGTGTACTGTGATGGAACCCTGCGGATGGCCCGGAACCATCAGCACCGGAGCCTTGACCTTGTTGCCGCCTACGGTGAGCTCGACCATCTCGGTCTCTTCCACACCGAGCTTCTTCATGGTCTCCATCGACATCAGCGCCGCGTTATCCCAGCTCAGGTGCGTGACCTGCTTGGGGACTTCCTGCAGCCAGCCATTGTTGGCATAGCGTCCGTCGTAGAGAGAAACGTCCGGCTTGAACGAGATCTCATACTCGCCCGAAGGCACCGAGCTTGGCGTAATGCTTCCAGCCTTGGCCGAAACCGACTTCGGCGAGAAGGCGGTGTCCGCCACCCAGCCATCGTGCAGCGCCTTGCGCCAGCCCGCCTCAAAGTTACCCTTGATCACGGTCTTCGCATTGGCCAAAACAGCGTCGTAGCCGGAGCTCTGCGGATTGTCGGTGAACTGCGCCAGGAGATCATGCGCTGTCTTTCCGCCATACAGCGGATCGATCATCGGCTGAATGATCGAGAGCGTGCCGTCATACGCACGCGCATCCGACCAGCTCTCCAGGTAGTGAGCCTTGTTGATGTGCCAGTGAGCGATCAGGGCCGTCTCGTCGACGAGTGCGCCGTGATGCACGATCACCTTGGCCTTCTTGGCCGCCTCGGCGAAGTTCAGATCCGCAGGAGCTGAGTAAACCGGATTGACACCCAGAATCACCAGCCACGACACCTTGCCGGCATTCAGATCAGCAACCAGCGCCTTCAGGTCAGCATTCTGCTGGCTAGGAATCGGGTTCACCGTCTCGGTGTAGACCACCGTCTTGCCCACCGCGCCGATCTGCGCGTTAATCAGGGCCGCAGCAGCGTGGACCGCAGGCGAGGTAGCCTCGCCCGGAATCACGACAGCCTTGCCACCGGCCTTGGTCAGATCCTTCTTGACCGTCTCCAGGAACTTCGCGGCCTCAGCCGGAGCAGCTCCCTGTCCAGCCAGCGCCAGAGCGAACTTCTCTACATCCGAGGGCTTGAGCGACAGGCGATGCTCAGCCTTGAAACCGGTCACCGACGGCATCGACTCGACGACGTAGAGGCGGTTCTGCTCCTTGCCTTCTTCGTAGCGATGACGCTCGGCATAAGCAGCCGACAGCGGCAGGAAACCCGGGAAGTGGCCTCCGCTCAGGAAGTCGGCATCGAGCGACAGAATCACATCGGCGTCTTCCAGCTTGTACTGTGCATCGACGTACTCGCCAAAGGCAGCCATCGATCCGGCGCGGGCGGCATCACGATTCACCGGCTCCCACTGGATCAGCTTGGCGGCCGGATACTTTGCCTGTGCGGCCTTCCACTGCGCGGCCAGCGTCGGCGAGGTCACCGTCTCGCTCAGGATGTACAGCCCAGCGCCCTGGCGCAGACCATCCAATCCCTTCGCGAGAGCGTCCTGAAAGTTACCCCAGCTCTTGTTGTTGCCCTCAAAGAGAACGTGCTGCGAACGGTCCGGATCATACAGATCAAGTACTGACGCCTGCGTAAAGGCATCGCTCTTGCCCTTCGTTGCCGGGTGCTCAGGATTGCCGTCGACCTTGATCGGACGGAAGGCATCGGACTTCACCAGAACCGGCACTGCACCGGTCGGGAAAGGATGCGCCGTCGCAAAGTACATCGGCTTACCGAGAACCAGGTCCTCAGGAGCCTTCACATAGGGATAGATCGGTTCGTCAGGCTGTTTGGTGCAACCGGTAAGACCGGCAAGCGCAAAGCTGGCGCCCATCACCTTCATGAAGCCGCGGCGCGAAACACCGGACGTCATCTCGCTGGCCTGGCGCGGGAACTCCTCACGGAGCATCTCGTCGAACCCAGGCTGCTCGGCCAGCTCATCCAGGCTGGTCCAGAAGCGGCGGCCGGTCTTATTGGCCAGCTTGGCCTGCACCTCTGCCAGCGTCATACGCTTCGGCTTGGCCGGAGCAATGGTGCTTACTACCTCAGGCTGCATCGGTTGATTCATCTCCGTACTCATCTGTGGCACACCTCGCAGCTCGAGAGCTCGTTCGGGGTGCGGATGTGGTACTTGTCCGTCAGGAACTTACCAAGGTCTTCCTGGCTGGTGAACTTTACGTAGTTGAGCGGAAGCTTGATTACCGGAGCTACAGCGCCTTCAGACCTGGCGCCGGGCGCCGACTCCTGCAGCAGAGCGACCTTCGGACCTTCCGGCTTCTCGGTAGAGCAAACCACACCCTGCGAGGTCGGTCCGCTTACGCCCGTGTCGGCGCAGTAGACCGGCTTGTCAGACGTGGGGCCAGTCCAGGCCATGTTGTAGATCTCGCTGGTCGGACGGAGGTTCTTGCCAGGATTACGGTGGCAGTTCAAGCACCACTCCATCTGGAGGGTGTTCTCCTGGTACATCAACGGCATCTCATCCACTCGGCCATGGCAGCTTGCGCAGCCGATGCCCTTGTTCACATGGATCTCGTGGTTGAAGTACACATAGTCCGGAAGGTCATGTACGCGGGTCCACTTGATGGACTCGCCCGTTGCCCAGCTCTGACGAACCGGCTCGAGCATCTCGGCGTTCGTCCAGATCTGCGCATGGCAGTTCATACACGTCTTGGTCGGCGGAATGCCGGCGTACATCGACTTCTCCACACTGGTGTGGCAGTACTGGCACTGCACGCCAAGACCCTCAACGTGATGCCTGTGACTGAACGGGACGGGCTGATCCGGTCGCTGGCCCTGCCGTGTCACCCACGGAGAGCGCTGCAACTGGTTCAGCGCAACGCCCAGTGCGATCACGATCAGGCCCGTGATAACCAGACTTGCCCGGGCCAGCGCGTTCGAACTGCGGTCAAAAACTTGCGCCATGAGTGCGTTCCTGTTTCCTCTGCGTCAAAGAGAAGTCGTTGCTGATGTTTTGAAGAAGGACCATCCAGGACGTGGGGTTGAGAGCTGTCCAGGAAAACCTGCCTCGGAAAGTTTGAGTATAAGCAGCGGGTCAGGACCCCTTCAAGTGACCCCCATCACTGCAACCATCATTTCTTTCTACAACTTCGATAATCGACACCATTCCGTCTAGGTGCCTTGCACAACATCTCGTGCAATCTGTGGGTAAAGCGGCAGAAAAGACACAACATCTGACTCGCCGGTCACCGATTAATCTCTGAAATTCGCACTCAAATGGTCTTAGATTGATATTCGCCCATGATTTGTCGATATCCGAACAACCTTTATCGATGACGCTGTGGGTGGATTTTCATAAGGGGTGTCCTCTACGAAGCCGTCTTCAACGAAGAGGCGACCCGCTCCACCGCATACCCGTCTTCATGCCCTCATCGCGTACAGTCTCAAATCCCATGCGCCTGTACAGATTCTCGGCGGGGTTTCCGCGATCGACACTCAGCACGACGTCCAAACCCGCGGCAGAGGCCTGCTCCAGCACACCTCGCAATAGCGCGCTTCCAAGGCCACGACCGCGGTCCTCTGGCATTATCGAGATCTCGACAACTCGCAGCGCATCCGGCTCGGTCGCAAGATACAGCCTCCCGATCGGCCGGCCATTCTTTTCCGCGATCCACCGCTCCAGCCGCTTATAGGTGCGGTCATAGTGTGTCCACTGCATCCGTTCCTGCATCGCTAAAAAATCGCGCATCTGCTCTTCGGGCCATCCGGCGGCGCAGAACTCAGGAGATCGCACCGCATAAAACAGCTGTTTCAAGAACTCCGCATCGTCGGGCCCTTCTCTACGAAGTTCCATGCCTTCAAGCATAGCCATCACATCTCAATCTGCCGGTCCCGGATATTCTTCCACCGAGATACAGTAGCTCATCACCAGCAACGGCTGAGAAACACATAACTTTCGATACACTCTCCTGCATGCCCAGCTCCGGCTCCGGCCGCACTCACAAGCCCCCGTATGACGCTGCACACGCGATCGCTGAACTCTCTGCCGCTGACCCGAAGCTTGGCCGGTTGATTGAGCGCTGGGGTCCTTTCACCATGCGCCTGGCCGCGACACAGTCGCCCTTTGAAGCACTGGCCGAGAGCATCATCTACCAGCAGGTGCATGCCAACGCGGCGCGCGCCATTCACGGCCGCATGATCGAAAGCTTTCATCACGTCTGCGGCATCGGCAATCATCCTTCGCCCGAGCACATTCTCGACTGCCCAAACGAGCAGCTGCGCAAAGCAGGGCTCTCGCATAACAAGACACTCGCTCTACGTGACCTGGCAGCAAAGACCATCGACGGCACCGTGCCCACGCTGGCAAAGATCAAGAAGATGTCCGACGAAGAGGTCATTGAACATCTCGTTCAGGTGCGCGGCATCGGTAAGTGGACTGCCGAGATGCTGCTGATCTTCCGCCTCGGCCGTCCTGATGTTCTGCCGCTCGATGACTATGGTGTACGCAAAGGCTTCGCGCTCACCTTCCTTGGCCTGAAGCCAACGCAGAAAGTCACACCGGACTTGCTCGCAACCAAGGAGCAGATGTTGAAGCGGGCAAAGAGGTGGCGCCCATGGTGTTCGGTTGCAAGCTGGTACATGTGGCGCGCCTGCGATCTGGCTGCCGGCAAACTGCCTGCAGAGTAAACAAATCGGCTAGACCATTTTCCCTGTAGGTGTAGAGTAGGGCTTCCGCTATGGGCGTTTTCCGCAATGAAAACGCCGCTGCACGTCTCTTCCGGGATACCCAGCAACGGGGAAAACGCTCTATGTCACAGGTTTCTCTGCCCGCGCCGATAGCGGCGCCAGAGAAACCACCCCGGCAGTCCAAGCAGAATGGTCCAGAGTACAAGCAACGCTCCATACTCAGCCAGGAAGAGAAGGAGGCCCGAGGCTGTGTCGGCGATATGCCTCCAGCCCTTTCTCAATGCGTCATGTAGACGTGCAGGAAGAGTTGCCTCTTTCGACTCCGCGGTGATTTCTTGGGCATGAAGCGTTATCGTTGCAAATGTAACCCGCTGATGGAGCGCCTTCTCTTCCGCTTCCATCTGTTCGATTTCGCCCCGGATGCGCGCCGCACTTTCTTCCACCTCCAGCACATCGCCGATGCTTCCCGTACGCTGTTGCAGAATCGCGCGGAAGCGTTCTTCTGTGACTCGCGCGGTCTTCAGGCGCTGATCCAGATCCGCGGATTGTGCAGTGACATCTTCGCCGGACCGGCTCTCACTCATCACCTTGCCCAGCCCGCGTAATGCGCCGGAGGCTGCGTCAAGAACGGTGTCAGGCACTCGAAGCTCCGCATTGAATATGCGCCCCCCGTATCGGGGTGTTTCCACCTGAAGACTGGCCGCATAACCCTGATACTGCCTTAGGATCGACTCCGTCTGTATTCTTGCTTCCACCACATTCGATGTCTGCACCATGATCGCCGCCCTCCGGGCAATCAATGTCGCAGGCTTCACAGCGGAAAGATCCGGCCGCTGCTTTGCAACCACATCTTCCCCCACACCCAGCTTGTCATTCGTATAGCGCGAACGTGGAGTGCTGAACCCCTCCGGCGCTCGTAGCACAAGCGGCGGCGGCGAATCTAATATGGCAGATGTGGAGATATAGTCAGCCCTTCTTGCGCCACTGGACCACACCAAGATTAGCAACAGCAGCGATGCTCCGGCGCCCGCCACAATCCACTTGAGCTTCGGTAATTGCTTTTGCTTAGGCCTTTCCTCCAGGAGATCTCGAACCTGGGCCGGCATCGTAGAAAGTCCTGGCGGAACCTCCCATGCCGCCAGGGAGGCCGAAGTGCGACGCATATCAGCCGCTACTCCAGAGCAAACTTCGCAGGCGAACAGATGCGCCTCCATCTCCTGCGCCTCGGCGACGGGAAACTCTCCGTCGAGCCATGCCATGATCTCTTCCGGCGAAAAAGGGTGCTGTGCCATAACCATCCTGCTCATACTCCCTCCTTCTGGCGGCTTCCATCCGCCTGTGCAGTTCCCTGCAAAAGATCGCGCAATGCCGTCCGCGCGCGAAAGAGACGAGACCGCACCGTGTTGACCGGAAGCGAGAGCAGCGCAGCGATCTCCGCGTAGCTCAACTCTTCAAACTCGCGCAGCATCACTACCTCACGGTCGATCGCCTCCAGCTTCGCTACTGCATCGCGCAGAACGAATCCCGTATCAGCGCCTCTCGCCGTCGCGGTTTCGACCTCTTCACTGCTCCAGAACATGGCGCGAAACGCCGCCTTTCTGCGGAACGAACGGAGCTGTTTCAGCGCGATGGCGTAGAGATAGGTTCGGAAGGTTGCCGACGGCCGGTAGTGTGGCGCCGACCGCACTACCGCCATCCACGTCTCCTGCGCTAGCTCGTCCGCCACTGACGGCTCTTTGAGACGGCGCCGGAAGAATCCACAAAGCGGATTCCGATAACGCGCATACAGCTCTTCGAATGCGGGAGTGATGCCAGATGCAAAGGCGAGCATCAACTGCTCATCGCTCGTGCCTTCCCCTGCTCCCGACATCCGCTCCTCCGGCTTGCAGACCATCTCTCGCACCATGCGGCAACGCTCTGATAATTGCGCGAGCGGCGAGAAAGTTCCCTGCTTTCCAAAGACGGATTGGAAAATATTTTGTCGGCGGAAAGACAGCTCTCTTTCAGGCCTAGATGGGAAACGTACACAGGAAGCGTCAAAAACCCATCCTTCGCGACACTACAGCGAAGAATGGGGCCGTGAGGGATTTAGTTTTTTACTCGCAAGGATTCCGCGGAAACTTGCCCGGTACTGCAGGAAGACCAGCACCCACAAAAGCGCCGCAACCAGGGCCGGAGCGATGCCAGGCGACATCGTCAGATGGTACGCCAGGATGTTATACAGCTCTGCCGCCAGCAGGGTGAGCGCAAGGGGCACAAAGAAGCCTGACAACAGCAGCAGGCCTGCAATCAACTGCACCGCGAAGAAAAAGTCGGCGAAGTGAGACATGGCCACTGCGCCGAAGAACTGCAGCGCCAGCGGGTTCGCCGGAGGCTGCTGCGGAATGAAGTGCAGGAATCCGTTCAAGCCAAAGACTGTGAACATCAACCCCAGAAGATAGCGGGCAATCAACGATGCAATCTTCATCAGTCGTTCTCCTTATGCGCTCTGCGCGTGTAGTTGTACGGCGTCAAGATGAGGCCGCAGGAAAGTGTCCCGGTCCTGGCCATACCGCAGCGCCGAAGTTCCGCCGGCTGTAAGGAAGGTCGTATCTGTCACGCCAAGAAAACCGAAAGCCGAGCGCAGATACGGCTCCACAAAGTTCAGCGACTCCATCGCGCTCCCCGGTCCATAGACGCCTCCGGTCGCAAGCAGAAAGGTCGCCTTCTTGCCGGTAATCAAGCCCTTCGGTCCGCCTTCCCCATACGAGAAGGTCTTCCCGACGCGCGCGATCTGATCGATCCACAGCTTCAGCGACGCTGGCACGCTGAAATTATGCATCGGAACTCCAAAGACGTATTCGTCCGCGTTCTGAAGCTCCGCGATCAGCGTATCGGAAAGCTTCAGCAACTCCGCCTGCTGGCCGGTGCGCTGGTCTTCGGGTGTGAATGCGGCTCCGATCCACTCCGCTGTAATCGGCCACAACACGGTAGCGGTAAGATCGCGCACGATAACCTGGCCGTCGGGATGGGCGGCTTTCCAGGTCGACTCAAAGGTCTCGGTCAGTTGGCGCGTAACGGAAGCCCCATACAGTGGGCTGGAATCGACGCGTAAGAGGGTAGGCATGGCCAGAAATCTCCTTTACGACAAATGATGGTTAAGCAACATCTGTCGATTCATAAATAATCGACAAGTGTTGCAAAAGCAACTGCCGACGCGAAAAGAGTTATCCTGCTCTTAGATGGAACCGGCAACCCAAGCCGAGCATGTTTGTACGGAGCCGACTGATCCACGCATCCGCCGTACCCGCCAAATGCTCCAGGATGCCCTCCTCAACCTGCTGAATCGAAAGCACTTCAGCGACATTTCCATCAGCGATATCGCGGCGCAGGCCGGTGTAAACCGGGCCACGTTCTATCTCCACTACCCCGACAAGAACGCTCTGCTTCAGGCCATGACCGAAGTCCGCTTCCGGGAACTCCTCGACCGCCGCGGCGTCGTTTTCAGCTGCGAAGGTGTGTTGCGCTCCTTGGCGCTGGGAGTCTGCGACTTTCTCTCCCAGACGGGAGGGTGCCCCGAACAACTGGCCTCTATGCCGCTTGAGACCTCGATCATTCCCGTCGTCGAAGGCATGATCCTTCACGGCTTCCGGGTGCACCAGGCGCCACCGGAGACGCCGACAGCCCTGATCGCCGCGACCGTCGCATGGGCCATCTTCGGCGCCGCCAAGCAATGGATCCAGACACCGGATCGGCCCCCCGCTGAAGAAGTGGCCACGACCATAGAAACACTGGTCAAGCCGATCTTCTCCGCCATTCAAGCCGCCCAATAGCCCAGCCACGTCTCCAGTTGGAACACGAATTTTGGAGCAACAAGCTTTTCCCGGCCTAAGCACCCGGTGTATGAGTTATTTCAGAGTGAGATCTGGATCAGTTGTTGCAGCACGGGCATGGCGGCAACGTCGGCCGGCGGGTACTGGTCGAGCTCGCAGAAGAAAACCTCTTAGGCGCGTCGCGCGCTTCTTTCAGCATGCATGCCCAGCGCAGCGGGCAGCCTGAGTCAAGCAGTCGATGACGTCGTCATCGGTTTGTTATGGCCGGCAAGGTAGAGCAGCATGGGCCTTGCGGAAAGTAGATGGTTACGCCGATCATTGGCTGTTTCACAGGAGCAACAAAACATGAAGCGCTATCTGATTGAACGCGACATTCCGAAGGTTGGTTCTTTGAACTCTGGGCAGCTCTGCGATGCAGCGGCGACCTCTAACGCCGCACTGGCGCAGCTCGGCCCGGACATTCAATGGGTGCACTCCTACGTCTCCGCTGACAAGACCTTTTGCATCTATCTGGCCAAGGACGAAGCAGTGATTCGTCGTCACGCCGAGATCAGCGGATTCCCGGCAAATAAGATCACCGAGATCTCAAGCATCATCGATCCTTCGACGGGGACGAAGTAGCCCGGATGCCGGATAGTTCCGCCATCCGTGACCTCGTGGGCGAAACAAAATCCTGTGAACTCGTGAGATAGAGTGGGTGCACCATGCCTCGCTCCATCGCCTGTCTTCTTTTACTGCTGGCCACCATTCCTGCCGGCCTGGCTGCTCGTTTTGCCCCACTGCATCTCTCATGGTTCTGGGAAAAGTATCTCGGCTCTGCCCTCTGGGCTGCGGCCCTCTACTGGTTTGTTGCGGCATTGTTGCCGCGGCTGCGGCCACTCGCACTTTTCTTTATCTCCGCCATGGCCGCAACCCTGGTAGAACTCTCGCGGCTTTTCCGGAGCCGCATATTGACGCCTTTCGCCTTACGCTCGCCGGACGGCTTCTGCTTGGCCGTTTCTTCTCGGTTAAAAACATCGCCGCATATCTTCTAGCCATTGCGTTTACGGCCTGGGCCGACACAATCTTCCGCCCCGGCGCATCCAATGCTGAGGCACACTAAAAGAGTGCCTCAACCCATCGTTACGACTCACCTGCCCGGATGATTGGGCAAAGCAGAAACATGGAGAGCAATGGCAAAAACGAAAAAAATCGCGGGAATGCCTGAGTCCGGCACCCCCGTCTCCCCGTCGCCGGAGCAGCATCAGCGCTATGTCTGCGTGCATGGGCACTTCTATCAGCCGCCGCGCGAGAACCCATGGCTTGAGACCGTGGAGGTACAGGAGTCCGCGCAGCCGTATCACGATTGGAATGAACGCATCACCGCCGAGTGCTACTCCACTAACGGAGCTTCGCGCATCGTTAACTCGGCCAACCAGATCGTGCGCATCTCCAACAACTATTCGCGCATGAGCTTCAACTTCGGCCCCACGCTGTTAAGCTGGCTTGCCGAGTTTGCACCGGTCACCTATCGCACTATCCTCGATGCCGATCGCATCTCGGCACAACGCTTCAGCGGCCACGGTTCCGCCATGGCGCAGGTCTACAACCACATCATCATGCCGCTGGCCACTGACCGCGACTGCCTGACGCAGATCCGCTGGGGCAAGGCAGACTTCCGCTTCCGCTTCGGCCGCGACCCGGAAGGCATGTGGCTCGCCGAGACCGCAGCCAATCGCCATGTGCTCGATCTGCTGGCACAGGAAGGCATCAGTTTCACCATCCTCGCTCCTGCACAGTGCGCTCGCGTCCGTCCCCTTCCCAGGGATGGAGGAGCTCCCGCTGGATGGATTGATACCAATGACGCCAAAGTCGATCCCTCACAGCCCTATCTCGTGAAGCTCGACGAGGGCCGCTCCATCACCGTCTTCTTTTACGATGGTCCGGTTTCGCGTGCTGTCGCTTTCGAAGGCCTGCTGAACTCCGGCGAATATTTCGCCAACCGCATCATCAATTCTCTCCCTCCGCGCGACAACAATGGAGTTGCCCCACAACTGGCGCATATCGCCACCGATGGCGAGAGCTATGGACATCATCATCGTCATGGCGAGATGGCGCTGACATACGCCTTTCACTTCATCGAGCAGCAGGGCCTGGCGAAGCTGACCAACTATGGCGAATTCCTGGAGAAATTTCCAGCTTCCTGGGAGGCCGAGATCTTCGACAACACCTCCTGGAGCTGCGCGCATGGCGTAGAGCGCTGGCGCTCCAACTGCGGCTGTAACACCGGACGCGCAGGCTGGAATCAGGAGTGGCGTGCACCACTGCGCGAAGCTCTCGACTACGTCCGCGATAACGTCAATCCGCTCTCGGAAGAGTTCGCTAAACCCTTCCTCAAGGACTTGTGGGCCGCCCGTGATGCGTATGTCCATGTCATTCTCAATCGCAATCCTGAGAACGTCCATGCCTTCTTCGCCGAGCACGCCACACGCGAGCTCACTGGCGAAGAACGAATCCGCCTGATCGAGTTGCTGGAGCTGCAGCGGCATACGCAACTGATGTACACCTCCTGCGGCTGGTTCTTCGATGAGATCTCCGGCATTGAGACTGTGCAGATCATCGCCTACGCCGGCCGCGTGTTGCAGCTTGCCCATCAGCTCTTCGGCGAGAAGGGCAAAGAGCTTGAAGGGAAGTTCCTCGATATTCTGAAGAACGCAAAATCCAATATCGCCGAGATGAGTGACGGCGCCCAGGTCTATCGCCGCTGGGTGCTGGGCATGCGTGTCGGTCTGGAGCAGGTGGGCGCGCACTACGCCATCTCCTCCATCTTCCGCACCTATCCGGAAGAGGGCTACATCTTCTGCTACGACATCCGCCGGCACGAATACAAAGTCTTCTCCTCCGGCCGTGGACGCGTGGCGCTGGGTACCGCCACGGTGCGCTCACGAATTACCGGCGAGTGCGAGATGGTCGCTTTCGCCGTCTTGCATCTAGGCGGCGACCAGAACCTCTCCGCGGCCGTGCGTTCCTACTCTCCGAACGAAGAGGAAGCCTTCAAGAACTTTGCCACGGCCGTCTCCGGAGCCATGGCGCAGGCCAATCTTCCCGACATCATCCGCAGCATCGATGGTTTCTTCCATCACGACCGCTCGCAGACCAGCTACTCCCTGCGTTCGCTCTTCTCCGACGAGCAACACCGCATCCTGCAGACCATTCTGACCAGCACGCTCTCCGAAGTGGAAGAGAGCCTGCGTCGCATCTACCAGGACCACGCATCTCTGCTGCACTTCATCCGCCAGAGCAACATGCCCACTCCGCCCGCCCTGGCCATCACCGCCAACTTTGCGCTCAACGCGGGGATCCGCAATGCCGTAGAGGCTGATCCCTTCGATGCCCCCGCACTCTCCAGCCTGCTGCAACAGGCCTTGACGGATGAGATTCAACTCGACGGTCAGATCATCGGCTACTCCGCCGGCAAACGCATGCACGCCGTAATGCAACAGTTGCGGGATACGCTTTCATCCGACTCTCCCTCGGTAGAGACGCTGCAACTGGCAACCACCATGGCCGAGTGCTTCCGCCAACTCCCCTTCGAGGTGCGCTTCTGGGACAGCCAGAATGTCTGGAACTATCTCCTCGATCAGGTCCGCAACGATCCGCGCCTGAACGAGGCATGGCAGGATGGTTACCGTCGGCTCGGCATCGCGCTCGGCATCGGTGTCGATGAGCTGGTTGTAGAAGAGGGAGTCGGGAAACCCTAGCAGCATCCGGCTACCCCGGATGCTGCGTTAAAAGTTGCAGGTTAAAAGTTAAAGCGTTAAGGTCTGGGCGATTGGAGCCTCACCACATGTGCTCGGAGTAAATGGGTGCTACCCATGACTTAACGCTTTAACTTGCAATTTTTAACTTCTAACGTCGGCCCACCCACGCTTAATCGAGTCGCAATCGCTCCAGAGTCCTCAGCTGCTCGCCAAGCATCTAAGATGGAATTCGCTATGAGCCTTCTGATTACGCCGCAGCAGCTGAACTCGCGCCTGAAAGACCCCGGCACTATTGTGCTGGACGCTACCCTTCCGCCCGTCGGCGTTACACCACCTGTAGACACCCGCGCCCGCTACCTGGCGAAGCATATCCCCGGCGCGGCCTTCTTCGACATCGACGAACTTTCCGATCACACCACACCGCTGCCGCACATGCTGCCTAACGAGCGTGAGTTTGCGAAGGCAGTCTCTTTCCTCGGCGTCGGATCTGATATGACCGTCGTTATCTACGAACAAGAGGGCGTCTTCTCTGCTCCGCGTGCCTGGTGGATGCTGAAGACCTTCGGAGCGGAAGATGTAGTCATCCTCGATGGCGGCCTCAAGGCCTGGGAGGAAGCAGGTTATGCAACCCACTCCGGCTTCGTCACCTGCAAGCCGGCAAGATTCACACCGCGCTTCGACGCCGAGGCAGTCATCAGCTTCGACGAGCTCCAACAGGCCCTGGCCGCGGGAGAGACCATCCTGGATGCCCGCGCAAAGGGCCGCTTCGACGGCACCGCTCCCGAGCCACGTCCCATCTCCTCCGGCCATATGCCGGGCTCCATCAACATTCCCTTCCTGGAGCTCACCGAGAACGGCCGCTTCAAGTCCGCGCGCGATCTGAAGGCGTTGTTCGAGGCGAAGGGTGTGGACAGGAAAAAGCCCATCATCACCAGTTGTGGCTCCGGCGTGACAGCCGCAGTACTCGCTTTTGGCCTGGAGATGATCGGCGCAAAACATGTCACTCTCTACGACGGCTCCTGGTGCGAATACGCCCAGCACCTGGAGGCGCAGATCGAGAAGGCACAGTGACCTCAGAAGAGCTCATCGTACATCTCGGGCTCGAACGTCATCCCGAAGGCGGATGGTATCGCCAGACCTATCTCGCCGCGAAGAAGGTACATACACCTCGCGGCGAGAGGGCTGCCTCCACCGCCATCTACTTTCTGCTTAGCGGCAATGAATTCTCTGCCCTGCACCGTATCCAGTCTGACGAAGTGTGGCACTTTTATGCCGGTGACACGCTGGTCGTGAGCGTGATTCATCCTGACGGCCGCCACGAAGACCTTCTCCTCGGCCAGAGCCTTCCCGCAGGCGAAACCCTGCAAGGCTGGGTCCCCGCAGGTGCATGGTTCGGCGCCCGTTTGAAATGGCCCGGCACCTATGCGCTGGTGGGTTGCACCGTCGCCCCCGGCTTCGACTTCGCCGACTTCGAAATGGGCAACCGCGAGACCTTGAGTCGCCAGTTCCCGCAGCATGTGGAGCTTGTCGCGAAGCTGACGCGGTAGTGAGGCGAGGTTGAAGACGTACCGCATTGCCTGGGTTTGCGTTCCGGCTACTTGAGTGTTTGTGGCAACATTCCCAAGTTGAAAGTTGAAAACGTACTGTTTGGGCTGGCTAAGGTTTCGTCCCATCCCATGCTCTACGTTTTCAACTTTCAACTTAGAAGGCCCCGCCACCGAAGCCTAAAGTCACCCCAGCAGCCATACCAACCGCTACCGTACGTCTTCAACTTTAGGGAAATACTTCGGTTCCACCCCCACCCTCCAAGGGTCATACGCCCCGGCGAAGTTCGTCCGGAACCAGATCGGCGGATGTCCGTCTGACCAGAACTCCTCAAACGGATGCGGCCTTGGATCGTCGAGCGATGTCTCGCCCAGCACCTGGAAGCCATGCACCGCTGCCCGTTGTGGGTCGGCGACGATGCCGTGAATGACTTCCTGGCCATAGATGTCGGCGTTGTGCTCCAGCGTGCGGCTAATCGCGTTCCCGATCGGATCGGAGAGCTGGATCAGCAGCACACTCAACAGCAGCAGTACCGGTGCTGAAGCCCATTCGGTCTCAGCAGAGATTCCCCATCGGGCTCCAAAACGCCGAATTGTTGCGCGCTCGGCCCATACGCCTATCGGCAGCAGTACCAGGATCAACAATGCGGTAGCCCCCATGCCCAGCCAGAGATGCTGCATCACGTAGTGCCCCGCCTCATGGCCGAAGACAAACGCGATCTCGTCCGGAGTTGCACGGGCAATCGTCGTATCCCACACCACCACGCGCTTCGAAGCGCCGACGCCGGTGACATACGCATTCAATCCCGTCACCTTCTCGCTGGCCTTCATCAGGAACATACGATCTGGAGGAATCGCAACCCCACTGCGCTCAACGACTTTCTTGAGCTGCGCCACCAGAGCCGGGTTCGACTGCTGAAGCGGCTCGAACTTGTTGAAGAGCGGATCGATGAAGACCGGCGCGATAAAGACCATGAACACGATGCATGGCAGCATCGCTGCCCATAGCCACCACCACCAGGTACGTGGAAACCGGCGGATCAGTGCATAGACGCCGAGACCGATAAGGACAACGAGGCCGGTCCGCAGCGCAAGCCCTTTGCCCCAATCCGCAAACCAGCTTCCCCAGTGCTGCACAGAAAGTCCATAGCGCACGGCCAATCGATGCCCATACATCGACAGCGGCAGCTTCAGCACCGACACCGTCACCAGCATGGCGCCCAGAAAGAGAACGCCCTGCATCCAAGGCCGCAATGCATGTCTTTCAATCCACGTGCGCACCCGTCGAAAGTAGCCCACACTCAGCAGCACCAGAAGGATCGCGATATCAGCCATAGGTGAAAGCCAGGAGAGCATGGTCCGCTGGCGATGGAGCGCCACGGCCTGTTGCATCTTCTGCGGCGGTAAGCTGTAGAGCATCGGACCGGAGCGCGCCGCCTGTTCTGCGGCCACGACCGCCGGCGGCTCCGCCCGGGCACAGGGGAAAACTGTTGCAAACAAGACAACAAAGAGCCAGCTCAGGCGTCGAAGAGTCATCGGGCGTTGGTGTATCTCCGTCAGAGTGCTGCGATTGTTGCATCGCCGCGTTTCAGGCGCAAGCGGAGCCGCCCAAATTCCGATAAACTCGCATCTCACACGGCCTCTTATGTCCTTGAAGTCAATCTGCACGCTTCTGGCAATCGCATCTGCGGTTGCACCTGCTGTCGTCTCTGCCTCCGGCGCACCCTCTACGCCGCAGCCGTCTGCGTTGCTCGACACCATGCACACCGAGCTTAACCGCGCCATGGATTCGCTCGGAAAGGGCGACCAGCAGCCCCATCCCTACTTCATCTCCTATGAGGTAGCGGACGCCTCTTCGCTGAATCTCGTCGCGCAGTACGGCGCCATCGTTACCACATCGCAAGGCCACCGCCGTGTCGCTGATGTGCAGGTCCGCATCGGTTCGCCCGCCCTCGACAACACGCACGGCGACCACCGCACCTCGGCGCTCACCACGATCAACCTTCCTTTGACTGACGACAAAGAGGCCATTGCCCGCTCCCTGTGGTTTGCCACCAATCGCGGATACGGCAAAGCCCTGGACGGCTACCTGAAGGTGAAGACGGAGACCCAGGTCCGCGCGAAGGAAGAAGATGCTTCCCCGGACTTCTCCGTGGAGAAATCGACCGATTCCGAGACAAAAGCGGTGGCTCCGCTCGCCACCGACATAGAGGCGTGGAAGACGCGGCTTCGCGACATCTCCGCCAGTTTCAAGCCCTATAGGAACATCTTCTTCAACTACGTCGCTCTAACAGCCTCCAACGAGACCGATTACTTCACCTCTAGCGAAGGCACACGTATCGCCAATCCCTACACCACGGCACGCCTGGTCGTAGTCGCCCGTGCCCGTGCCGACGACGGCATGGATCTCTTCCGCGTTGAGACCTTCGAGGCCGATACCCTGGACCACCTGCCGGACCAGAAGGCCGTCCTTGAGAAGTTGACGGCGCTGGCAAAAAATCTCGAAGCTCTGCGCACCGCTCCGGTAACTCAGCCGTTCAACGGACCGGCGATCCTCTCCGGCCGCGCCTCTGCAGTCTTCTTCCATGAGGTGCTCGGCCACCGTCTCGAAGGCCAGCGACAGCGTGGTGATGAGGAAGGACAGACCTTCACCAAATCGCTTGGTAAACCGATCCTTCCCGACTTCCTCTCCGTCGTCGACGACCCCACCATTGCGGCGCTTCATGGCACTCCGCTGAACGGACACTATAGCTACGACGACGAGGGCCAGCCCGCTCAGCGCGTTGAGCTTATCCAGGATGGCGTCCTGAAGACTTTCCTGATGTCGCGGCTGCCGATCGCTTCCGTGTCCACCTCGAATGGCCACGGCCGCGCACAGACGGGCCGCATGCCCGCCGGACGCCAGGGCAACCTCATCGTCAGCTCCACCAAATCGGTCAACGACGTTGAGCTGCGCAAGATGCTGGTTGAGGAAGCAAAGAAACAGGGCAAGCCCTACGGCCTGTTCTTTGAAGACATCTCCTCCGGCTTTGCCGTCACCACGCGCCGCTCGCCGCAGGCCTTCCAGGTCATTCCGCTGGTGGTCTATCGCGTCTATGTCGACGGCCGCCCGGACGAGCTGGTCCGCGGCGTCTCTATCGTCGGTACACCACAGGCAGCGCTCAACCGCATCCTCGCTACCGGCGACCGCCAGGAGATCTTCAATGGCGAGTGCGGTGCTGAGTCCGGCTCGGTTCCCGTCTCTGCCGTCGCTCCGGCCATGCTGGTGAGCGAGATTGAAACTCAACGGCAGGCACAGGGGACCACCCGGCCGCCCATTCTTCCACCACCAGGCATGGATGAGGAGGCTAAGTAAATGAAGACATGCCGTATCTTCTCCTCTCTCACCGTCCTTGGCATTGCTCTCGTTCCTGTCGCTGCCGTAGCGCAGCAACTTCCTGCCGCTGCTGTCACGCAACAACAGACCGATCCCATGCTCATTGCCATGCAGCAGGAGATGGAGCGCAGCCGCCAGAAGCTGCTGCTGCCCGGCATGCTGCGCCCCTACTTCATGGAGTACCGCCTCGAAGACGTCACCGAGTACCAGGCCGACGCAAGCTTCGGCGCCCTGACCAACGAGACGGAGAACCACCAGCGCTTCGTGCGGGTTCAGGTCCGTGTCGGCAGCTATAAGTCGGACAACTCCAGTGCACGCGGCGAAGGCACCGTGCAGGTCGCGCCCATGGACCAGAATCCCGAAGCCATGCGCTACGCTCTCTGGTTTGCCACGGACGAGGCCTACAAAGCCGCACTCAATGCATACTCCCGCAAGCAGGCCGACCTCAAACGCTTCGAAACTCCGCCGACCGCCGATGACTTCTCTCCTGCGAAACCGGTGACGAAAATCGATCCGCTGGTGAAGCTCGACGTCGACCGTGAGGACTGGAAGCAGCGTGTCATCGAAGCCAGCGGCCTCTATGGGACAGATGCGCGCGTAAAAGAGTTCGCACAACAGATTCAGTACTCCAACTCAAGTTTTCGCGGTCTGGCGGTCAACCGTTACCTGGTCAATACCGACGGCACCGCTATCCGTCGCGGATACACGGCGTACTCCGCCGGCATCAGCGTCGGCACACAGGCGCCTGACGGCACGCGTCTCTCGCGGGACAACGGCCCCGTGGCTGCACAGGCAAAAGACCTGGAGACGGCGGCTGTCTTCAAGCAGCGTGTCATCGACGATCTCCTGAGTCTGCGCGCCCTGCAGAACGCTCCCATCGTCATGGCGGAGGATTACCACGGTCCTGTGCTCTTCAGCGGCGACGCCTCCACCGATGTTCTCAACCGGCTCTTTGTTCCCAACATCGAAGCAGACAAGCCCGATACAGGAACCATGGCACGCACCCAGGGTGCCTTCTCGTCGAGCTGGAAGCAGCGCGTTCTTCCTGACTTCCTCGACGTCAAGGACGATCCCGCGATGAAGACCTTTCACGGTAAGTCGCTCATCGGCTCTTACGATATCGACGATGAGGGCGTACCGGCGCAGACAGTACAGGTGGTATCGAAGGGTATCCTGCAGAACTACCTCATCGATCGCGAGCCGGTGAAGGACTTTCCGGAGTCCAACGGTCACGGCCGCGCCGCTCTCGGCCGCCGCGCCGAATCCCACTCCGGCGTGATGATCTTCACCCCCACAAAGGTCACACCTGCCGCCGGGATGGAGAAGAAGATCCTGTCCATGGCGAAGGAGCAGAACCGCCCCTTTGTTTACATTGCGGAGACGATGGGCGGCGAGCTTACTCCGCGTCTGCTCTACCGTGTCACCCCTGACGGCAAACGTGAGCTGGTGCGAGGCGCTGTCTTCGACGAGCTCGACCAGCGCAGCCTGCGCTCAGACATCATCGCAGCCGGTGACGATCCGTATATACAGAACTCGCTCGCACCGCTGCCGCAAACCACCATTGCGCCATCGCTGCTGTTTGGTGACATCGCCGTAAAACGCGCACAGAACGAGCAGCAGAAGCTGCCCTACTACGGACCTCCGCAGTAGAGCATTTTCCTCGTGGGTGTAGTGTAGGCCTTCCGCATCCTATGGCGTTTCCGCAATGAAAACGCCACTGTTTGCTCTTCCGGGATCCCCTGCAACGGGGAAAACGCTCTAAGCTTGAGGGATACTATGCACCTCGATCCGCAACTGCTGAAGGCCATCGCTCTCTCGCTCTTTATCCTTCTGGTTTTGTCCAGTCGTATGAGCAAGGGCTCTGTAAAGCAGACACCTGAGGGACCAGCGTTTCCCCTCAAACCGCTCTTTGCCTTTTCCCGCTGGATCCTGCTGGTGGGTTACGTCGCTCTTGTCGTTACGCTGTCGGTCATGCACGTCAGCAAGATTCCGCCGGTTTGGATCATGGTGGTGCTCATCCTCGTCTGCGTTCTGGTGGTGCTGCGTATGCCTGGAACCATCGTGCTGACTCCTACCGCCGTGGTGCAGCGCTTTTGGTTCTTCAGAGACAAACAGATTCCCTATACCGAAGTCATGGCCGTCAGCGTCTCACAGGCAGGACGCGTCACTCGCGTCATGGGCTCCAACCGGGTCACCATTCTGCATTCCCCCAATCATTCGGCGTCCGAAGCCTTCCGTCAGGAGATGGAACTGCGGACGGGCAAGAAGGCCGTGTTGTAAAGGATTTTCCCTGTAGGTGTAGAGTAGGGCTTCCACATCTATGGGCGTTTTCCGCAATGAAAACGCCGCTGCGCGCCCCTTCCGGGATGCCCAGCAACCGGGAAAATGCTCTAAACAGACCCGAACTTCGTATCCACGGGCTGCGTATCTGCTTCTACAAACAAAAGGAGAGCGGTTCATGAAGAAGCTTTGGCTGTGGCTGTGCGTGGTATTGGCTGGAACGTTGACGTTGCAGGCACAGGCGCCTGTTGACGTAACCGGGACATGGCAGGGAACGATGCAGCCTCAGGGCGCTCCCCGCGAGATGCGCATCCTGCTGAAGATCAGCAAGGATGATGGGGTGTTGAAGGTAGTCGGATATTCCATCGATCAGGGTGGCGCACCGTTGAATGCGAATTCGGCCTCGGTAAAGGCGGATACATTTACCTTCGAGATCGCAGGCATCGGCGCGAAATACGAAGGAAAGATCGCCGCTGACGGCAAGAGCATGACCGGCACTTTCACTCAGGCTGAGCGGCCGACGCCGCTGAACCTCGCCAAGGTCAATCCCGAAGCAGCATGGGAGATTCCCAAGCCGCCCGCTCCCATCAAGCCGATGGCGAAAGACTATGACCCGGTCTTCGAAGTTGCGACGATTAAGCCCAGCAATCCAGACCAACCTGGCATGGGCTTTGGGCTTGGACAGCGCCGCTTCCGCACCATCAACACCACGCTGATCGACATCATGAAGTTCGCCTACGGCGTGCAGGACAAGCAGCTCGTCGGCATGCCGGCTTGGGCCAATGAGATCAAATGGGATATCGATGGACGGCCCGATGGGGAAGGCCAGCCGAACGGAGATCAATGGAAGTCCGCTCTCAGGAAGTTATTGGTGGAGCGCTTCCAGCTCAAGTCCCACGGTGAAGATCGCGAGATGCCGGTCTACCTTCTGGAGCCGGCAAAGGGGGGCGCGAAGCTCTTCAAGAGCGAGGCTGCGGCAGATGGACCGAAGGGCCTCAACTTCCAGGGGGCAGGCATCTTCGTCGCACGCAATGCGACCATGCTCGACTTCTGCGGCCTGCTGCAGGAGACGCTGCTCGATCGCCCTGTACTGGACAAGACAGAGCTTGGAGATAACCGCTATGACTTCAAACTGACATGGCAACCCGATGCCACGCAGTTCGGCGGCCGCTTCGCGAACGCGCCTGTCTTCGATCCTCCACGGCCCGACCTCTACACAGCACTGCAGGAACAGCTCGGCCTGAAAGCCACGCCGACCAAAGCGCCCGCCAAAGTGATGGTCTTCGAGAAGGTCGAGAAACCGTCCGAAAACTAGTTGCTGGTTGCTAGTTCCAGTTGCTAGTTTTGTCGTCGTTGTTGGAATTCAACTAGGGTGTATCGACAAATTGCTGGAGGTGTAACCACGAGCATGCGAGGGCGACGGTAGCAGCGAAGCAAGCAGCGTATTTGCAATATCTTGTGGCGAACCTTCTGAACTGTTTGAGTCTGTTGAAGCATCGTTCGATGCGGTTTCTGAGTTTGTAGAGCGTCAGATCGTAGGTTCGCTGCCGCCGCCGGTTGGCTTTGGATGGGATCACGGCAGTGGCTCCCATGGCTTGAAC